>JAUSOU010000057.1 GCA_030656095.1 Thermovirgaceae bacterium
ACAGACAAGTCACCGCAGACGTCCTCAAGGAGCAAAAGAGCCGCAAAACCGCCTGAAAACAGGGCTAATCAACACCGAGGTGCTAAGATTCAAAAAGAGGCGACGATTTGTCACGGTTAGATTTTTGAATGAGGCAATACGGGAGGTCGAGCGAAATGACAGAAGCTGAAAAAAGCGGAAAGCGGTACATATTCAACTTCAGTGAAGGCATGGCGGACCAGAAATCTCTCCTGGGAGGGAAAGGTGCCAATCTCGCTGAGATGCTGCGCATAGGTCTTCCGGTCCCTCCCGGGTTCACCATTACCACGGAAGCCTGCCTGGAGTACCTCGAAAATGGAAATTCTTTTCTTGATGGTCTCTGGGCGGAAGTCAAATCGTCGATAAAAAACCTGGAGGGTGAGACGGGCAAGGTATTCGGGGGCGACAAAACGCCGCTTCTGGTTTCCGTCCGTTCGGGAGCTGCCGTGTCGATGCCGGGAATGATGGATACAATACTCAACCTCGGCCTGAACGACGCCTCCGTCAAGGCACTTGCCTCCGAGTCCGGCGATGAGAGATTTGCCCTGGACAGCTACAGAAGGTTCATCCAGATGTTTTCGAACGTAGTTCTGGGACTCGACGGCTCGATTTTTGAAAACGTACTCCATAAGGCCAAAAAAGACCTTGGGGTGACTTATGACAACGAAATATCAGCTTCCGCCTGGAAGGATCTCGTCGGGAGGTTTTTGAGGATCGTTGAGCAGGAATCCAGGAGCCCGTTCCCGTCAGATCCGTGGGTTCAACTCAGGAAATCCATCGAGGCTGTTTTTAGCAGCTGGAAAAACCAGAGAGCGATCACTTACAGGAAGATCAACAGAATATCCGATGATCTTGGCACCGCGGTCAACATCATGACAATGGTCTTCGGGAACCTTGGAGATGATTGCGGAACGGGAGTGTGTTTCACCCGCAACCCCTCAACGGGAGAGAAAAAGCTTTATGGAGAATTTCTGTTGAACGCGCAGGGCGAGGATGTGGTAGCGGGAACAAGGACTCCCAACCCCATAGACACTTTCGGGGAAAAACTTCCCGAGGCCAATAGGGAGCTTCACCGCATAGCGGAGATTCTGGAAAAGCACTACAAGGACGTTCAGGATATCGAGTTTACCGTGGAGCGCCAGAAACTCTACATGCTCCAGACCCGCAACGCGAAGAGGACAGCAAGGGCCGCAGTAAAGGTTGCGATGGACATGCATTCGGAAGGACTTATAGATGCGGTTACCGCTGTTTCCCGTGTCCATCCCGACCAGGTCGAACAGCTTCTTCACAAGCAGATTGACCCGGAAGCAAAATACGATGTCATCGCGAAAGGGCTTCCGGCCTCACCAGGGGCGGCCATCGGGATTGTGATATTCGATGCCGATGAGGCCGAAAAGGTCGCCCATTCGGGACAGCCCGTAATTCTTGTGAGGCCTGAGACAACCCCCGACGATATACACGGTCTGTACGTCGCCCAGGGAGTTCTGACAAGCCGAGGCGGCATGACCAGCCATGCGGCTGTCGTAGCCAGGGGCCTTGGAAAGCCGTGTGTCTCAGGCTGCGAAGCGGTCGTCATTGATGTCGCCAGGGGAGAGATGCGGGTTGGCGACCGTGTGATCCGCAAAGGGGAAACCCTCACTCTTGATGGATCCAAAGGACATGTCATCACAGGAGAGGTTCCACTTGTGCAGCCGTCCTTCACGGATGACTTCCGTTCTCTTCTGGATATTGCCGACTCCCTGTCGGGTCTTGAAGTCTGGGCCAACGCCGACACGCCTGAGGACTCCAGGAGGGCCCGCTCGTTCGGAGCCCGGGGGATAGGGCTCTGCCGAACTGAGCACATGTTCATGGCCCAGGAGCGCCTCCCGGTCATGCAGGAAATGATCCTGGCCAAAGACCGGCCCTCAAGGGTCCAAGCCCTGGACAAACTCAAGGTCATGCAAAAAGAGGATTTCCGCGGCATCTTCGAGGTCATGGAAGGTCTTCCTGTAACGATAAGGCTTCTCGACCCGCCCCTTCACGAGTTCCTGCCGAAAGAGGAGGAGTTGAGAGAGACGATCGCTTCTCTTAAAGCCGGGAACTCATCTTCCTCAGGTGACCTCAAGCGGGCCGAATCTGTTCTGGCCCGGGTTCTCTCGCTGAAGGAAAATAACCCCATGCTTGGATTCAGGGGGTGCCGCCTGGGGCTTGTTTACCCCGAGATCTACGAAATGCAGATAGCGGCGATCATTGAGGCCGCCTGCGAGCTGAAAAAAACGGGGAAAAAAGTGATTCCCGACATCATGATGCCGCTTGTCGGTACACGCGAGGAGATGAAAAGACTCCGTGCGATGGTCATCGATCTTGCCGAAGGCATTATCCGGCAGCATGGCCTCGAAGAACTTCACTACCTTGTCGGGACAATGATAGAGGTTCCCCGTGCGGCCCTGGTGGCAGGCGAGATAGCTGAATTTGCCGAATTTTTCAGCTTCGGGACCAACGATCTCACTCAGACCACCTTCGGATATTCCCGTGACGACGCCGAGGGGAAATTTCTCGCTCAGTACGTGACTGACGGAGTTCTCAAGGAGAACCCCTTCCATGTCCTCGATCGTGAAGGTGTTGGACGGCTGATGAAAATCGCGGCGAAGGAAGGCAGGGAAGCCCGTCCGGGGATCCAGATAGGCATTTGTGGCGAGCACGGGGGAAACCCCGAGAGCATAGCCTTTTGCAACGAACTGGGACTGAACTATGTTAGCTGCTCTCCGTTCAGGGTTCCGGTTGCAAGGCTCTCGGCGGCTCACGCCAAACTGGGATTGATAGATTGATCCGGGATCCTTTCGGTGTTTTCGCACTTTCGTTTAATGATCCGGGCCGCTCCCTCATGGGAACGGCCCTTATTTAAGGGAGAAGCCGATGAACGAAGATTGTCCCCGTATTCAGTGGGAAAAGATAGAAAGGATCATACTCAGCCCATATGCCGCGTTCAGCGACGCCAGCGGGGGAAGGGCGGCTCAGGAGCCCCTTTGCCCGCTGAGAACGATCTTTCAGCAGGACAGGGACAGGATTGTCCACTGTAAGGCCTTCAGGAGGCTCAAACACAAAACACAGGTTCTGCTTCTCCCGGAGGGGGATCACTACAGGACCAGGCTGACACATACCCTGGAAGTAGATCAGGTCGCAAGGACAATTTCCAGGGCGATCGGTCTCAACGAAGATCTCACCGATGCGATAGCGCTCGGTCACGATCTTGGGCATACGCCCTTTGGACACATGGGCGAACGTGTCCTTGACAGGATAGCACGGGAGAGAGGCATGGATGGATTCGTTCATGCCCGCCAAAGTCTGCGGGTAGTAGAACATCTCGAAAAGGAAGGCAGGGGGCTGAACCTTTCGATCGAGGTCCGGGACGGCATTCTCCGCCACTCAAAAGGTCAGGTCGATGTCCGCGAGGGCTTTTCCGGGGGTGAGAGAGCACTTACGCTTGAGGCCCGAGTGGTCCGAATTTCGGATTCCATCGCCTATCTCAACCACGATCTGGACGATGCCATCAGGGCGGGTATCGTAAAAATTGAGGATATTCCAGCCGAAGTGATATCGGTATTGGGCGCAACCCACGGAGAAAGGATCGGCAGAATGGTCGAGAATGTCGTATCCGTCAGCAGCGGGATGAAAGGCGTTGCGATGAGCGACGAACTGCTTGACGCTGTCGAGAGGCTGCGGTCGTTCCTTTATTCGAGGGTTTACGCTTCGGCAAGGGTGCTCAGCGAGGAGCCCAAGGTGGAGCTTGTCCTGAGAACTCTTTTTGATAAATTTGAAAAAAAACCCGCGGGAGGGGAGGATTCCCGCGGGGTGGAAAATTCGCTCATGGCCCTGGATTATATTTCCGGAATGACAGACAGGTACGCTCTCCAGCTCTTCGAAAAGAGCGCAGTGCCAAATCCCTGGCCGTAGTTCTGATCTCTACTCCTCTAACCCATACTCCTTGAGAAGATCCTGGTATCTCTGTTCGATATCCTGTGGAGACCGCTCGGGTGTAACGGTCGACGGCGTGGTTGCCGCAGGAGTCTGGGGAGCAGTGAATCCCGGAGAAAAAGGTTCCTGATAGGGGTCTTCTATCGGAAGAGATGCGGTCATGCTGGAGATCGAAATGCTGTAAAGACGGGCCATGCTTGAAGTAATACCTATGACCTCTTCGTCTCTTGGCGAAAGGAGAAGCCTCGGGATATTTGGGTCGCTGTTGGCCGCCGCCCAAGACCCGCCGTGCAGGGGACAGATGCTTGTTGGGGCGGTTCCCTGAGGCAGGATGATAACGGATACGGGGCATCCGCCGGAGGCAAGGAATCCCGACTCTTTGCAAACGGTAACTGTTACGATGTTCGCAGATTCCGGGATGGCAAAAGTTTCACGGACAGGCAGGAATTGAATGGCCTTACTGACGAAAACCTGCCAGACGGGCGCCGCAATTACACCTCCGGTTCCAGGTCTGTCAAGCGGCTTATGATCGTCGTTGCCTGCATACACAACCGCAACCAGGCCGGAAAGGCCGCCTGCGAACCACGCGTCGCTGTAATCATTTGTTGTTCCGGTCTTGCCGAAAACCTCGTAACCGGGGATCCTTGCACGGGTGCCGGTGCCGGAACGCACCACTTCCATCAGTACCGAACGCATCGACAATATGATCTCTTCCGAGAACGCCCGGGTCAGTTGGGGTCCGTACTCTTCAAGGATCTCCCCTGCGCCGGTGTTTATCTTGCGTATGGCGTAGGGAACGATCTTCGTTCCTCCGTTGGCGAAAATGCTGTAGGCCGTGGCCATCTCGAGCGGAGTTACGCTTGCCGAGCCAAGAGAAAGAGAGAGGTCCGCCGGAAGATGCTGCGAGGTAAAACCTGCATTTCTGGCCACATGAAGAACCAGTTCAATCCCTGTCATATGGGCCACCCTGACGGCTACCGTGTTGTATGAGTGGACCAGCGCCTGCAGCAGGGTGACCTCGCCCTTGTATTCCTCCGTGTAGTTTCCGGGCTCCCAGACTTTTATGTTCCCGTATTCGTCTTTGCCGTTGTTGTATGAGACCGGTGCGTCCAGAGCGTGATCGACGGGCCTGAAGCCTCTCATAAGCGCCGCGGTATAGACAAATGGCTTGAATGATGAGCCGGGCTGTCTGAAAGCCTGTGTTGCCCTGTTGAATTTTGTAACTTCAAAATCCTTTCCGCCTACCATTGCAAGTATCTCGCCCGTGTCGGGATCCAGCGCCACGATAGCGCCCTCGCTCTTTAATCCTTTGATGGCTTCTTCAGCCGCGTGCTGGACATCTATATCAAGGGTTGTATGAACCCTCAAGCCTCCGCGATAAACCATGTCGCTGCCGTATGTCGGCAGAAGATGCTCGAACAGGATGTGTGAGATGAAGTATGGTGCTTCGTCGAACATCAGCGCCGGTTTCTTGAGAGAATGGAAATCCAGTTCGATCTTTTGTGCCTTCTGTGCTTCTTCAGGGCTCACCTTCCCGGTCTGGACCAGGCGGCTAAGGACGTATGCCTGCCTGGAGGCAGCCCTTTCAGGATGCCGAATTGGAGTGTAGTACTCCGGTGCCTTAACCAGGCCCGCGAGCAGGGATGCCTCAGAAAGGTCAAGATCCGAAGGCTCCTTGTTGAAATAAAGCTGCGATGCAGAATGGATCCCCCAGGCTCCATGGCCGAAGTAGATCATGTTCAGATACATTTCCAGTATCTGGTCCTTTGAATAGATGCGCTCCAGGCGGAAAGACAGGATCGCTTCCTTTATCTTTCTTGTAACCGTTCTTTCGCTTGTAAGGAACAGGTTTCTCGCCAACTGCTGGGTTATTGTGCTTGCGCCCTGTTTTGCCCTGAGATGCAGGATGTCCACCCAGACAGCCCTGATAATGGCGGCTGGATCGAGTCCTCCGTGTCGGTAGAAGCCGCTGTCCTCGGCGGCTATCGCTGATTCCTGCACCCATTTGGAAATTTGAGAGAGCGGGGTCCATGTCCGGTTTTCGAGGAAAAGGCGTGTGATGACCTTTTCGTTCCTGTCATAAACTATCGTAGACAGGTCTGGTTCATGGTTTGCCATCTCTTCGAGGGAGGGCAGGGTCGAAGCGGCGTATATGACCACTATTGCCCCGACCACCGAAACCATGGCCATGATACCCAGCAGAAGAAGAGCCCCAAAGGGAAGCGACTTTAACAAAGGCCCCTGCTTCTTCGAGGGGTTTTTTCTTTTTTCGGAATACGCGGCCTTATCCGTGTCGGCCTTTCCATTTTTTCGGAAAAAATTCAGAAAACTCTTTCTCATAAGAACTCCCCACTTTGCGGTCAATCCGAATGATTTTTCAAGACCTATAGAAGGATATCAGAAAACGGAAAAATTACGAACAGGAATCGATAAAATCGGAAGAAAACCCTTGCGCATAGTTCGGATGCGTGGTATATTTTTCGCCGTCGCCTTATTGAGGCGACTGCACCTTGAAAAAAGAATACAGCGCACAAAAAACGAGCGGGAACGAAATACATGGAAATTTATGGAGAGTTTGATCCTGGCTCAGGACGAACGCTGGCGGCGTGCTTAACACATGCAAGTCGAACGGTCCGCATAGATAGCTTGCTAGCTATGCGGA
>JAUSOU010000060.1 GCA_030656095.1 Thermovirgaceae bacterium
CTCGTCCAGACCGTCCTCGATCGAAACGATCGGGTATTTTTTTATCCAGTCCTCGTAGAGCGCCGTCATCTCGCTGCTTGTCTTTGTCCCCTGCCCTGACTTGGATAGAACGTATGCACCTTTCTCGTAGAAGGAGCTGGCCGCGGGATCGAGCGCGATCGCGACATCGACTCCCGGGGTGTAGCCGGCGGCTACAATGGCTTCGACTATAACCTCGCAGGCTTCGTCGTTGCTTCTGAGGTTTGGGGCAAACCCTCCCTCATCACCCACGCTCGTGGCATACCCCTTTGCGGAGAGTATCTTTTTAAGCGTGTGAAATGTCTCGGCGCCGTAACGCAGCGCTTCCGCGAAGTTCGGCGCTCCGACGGGCATGACCATGAACTCCTGGAGATCGACGCTGTTGTCGGCGTGCTTGCCTCCGTTGAGGATGTTCATCATCGGAACCGGCAGCCTTACGGACTCCCCCCGGCCGAGATATTCATAAAGAGGAACATCATGCGATAGAGCGGCCGCCCGGGCCACAGCCATCGAAACTCCGAGGATCGCGTTGGCCCCGAGCCTTGCCTTGTTCGGCGTTCCGTCGAGATCGATCATGAGCCGGTCGATATCGTTCTGGCGTGTCGGATCCATCCCGATAACCTTCGGCGCTATGATATCGTTGACGTTGCGGACCGCACCAAGGACTCCCTTGCCGCCGTAACGTTTTTTGTCACCGTCGCGAAGCTCCACTGCCTCGTTCTCGCCGGTCGAAGCTCCGGAAGGAACGGAAACAGAAACCTCTATTCCGTTTGCAAGCCTGCACCAGGCACGGACGGTCGGGTTACCCCTCGAATCGAGGATCTCCATTGCACTGACGGCAGCTATTGTTGTTTTCATTACGGTCTCTCCTTTGCGTTTGGATTGTCATGATGCACAGCTGGGGGCACTTAGGGCGTCCCGGGTAAACTATAGCAGATTTAACGGATAATTCAGCGCCGGGATCCCGCGAGAAGACCAACCTCCAGGTTCAGAACGACCACTTCAACCCCGAGGGAGCCGGCTATCCGCATGACAGGGCCGGAGGCGCTCCACATCAGAGCGGCGGTGACGGCGCATATCAGTCCGGAAAAAAACATTCCCTCCCCTCCCGTAAAAGCTTCTGTCCTGCGGAGCCCGGCCAACAATATACATAAAAGCCCGGTTTTATTCCCGATCCCTTCCGTTTAGCGTATAATTTCTTAGAGCATTCAAACCAGGAAGGAGCACACTGTTGAAAAACGACATTTCCCTCAATAGCCCTATATACAAAACACTTTTCGAAATATCGCCGGAAGGGCTCGCATTCTGCGATCAATCCGGCAGGATATTAATGGTGAATGATGAGTTCTGCCGGATGTTCGGATACGAGAGGGAGGAGATCGTCGGGAGGAACCTCGACGAGGTAGTCGCGCAGCAAGCCTCTTCCCTGGATGAGGCAAAGAAACGGGGCGAAGAATACTCACGGTCCGGAATTCTTCAGATCGAGGTAACGAGGCAGAAAAAAGACGGTGACTATTTCCTCCCGGTATCCGTTGTGACGACCCCTGTGATGGTCGACGGCTCTCACCACGGATCCCTTACGATCTACCGGGACATTTCCGAACGCCGCAAACGAGAAGATGAGATACGGATCAGTGAGGCGAAACTTCGCGGAATTCTGGAATCCCACCCCGAACTCATCCTGAGGTTCACCCCTGATCTTGTCACGACATACGCAAACAAAACCTACTGCGACTACCACGGTATCACATACGAGGATGCGGTCGGAAGACCCTTCGCGGACAGCATC
>JAUSOU010000065.1 GCA_030656095.1 Thermovirgaceae bacterium
GCTGAAGAGGCGGATGTTCTGGGGAAGCGGCTTGTGGTCCAGGGGTTGCTACTACGCGACTGTGGGGCACATATCTGAAGAGGCTGTGAAAAAGTATATTGAAACCCAGAAACAGAGATAGGGCGCTCTCATCCACGGGGACAAGCCCCGTGGTATTCCCGCACTAGTTAATAAAATTATCCTGGACCCTGGCCCCGTTTATTTGGGAGCAACTCAGGTGTCTGTCCTTTGATAAGAGGTCTGCGTTACAGAACCTTCCGCAACATCTTCATTGCTTCCAGGTAACCCGCCTCGAACAGATCGCCCTCCTGATCCATATCGTACATATTGAAACCAGACAGGTCAGGCTGGATCAGGATATCCGCCTCTTCTGTCTGCAGACGCGTGGCCGACGCGAGCATGAAATTAAAGGACCGCAGCAGAACTTCGACGATGTTTTGAGGTCTCTCGTCCCGTCGCCCCGAATTCAGATCGACCCCGATGATGAGATCGGCTCCCATTTCCTGCAGCGGAGTGAGGGGGACATTTTCCACAATCCCCCCATCGACCAGGAGTCTGCCGTCCATTTCAACGGGCACAAAGATCCCCGGGATACAGCTGCTGGCCATAACGGCGGAGGCGACACTTCCCTCACGGAGAACAACCTTCTCTCCGGTCGTTATATCCGTCGCCACCATCGCCAAGGGGATCTTCGCCTGATCGAAACTCACATCCCCGACATGTTCAATGATCAGGTCGCCAAGTTTCCTGTTTGAAAGCAGTCCGTACTGCGAAATGGAAACACGCGAAACATCAAGCCACTTCAAGTCCCTGGCAATCTTGTCGATCTCCTCCCACTCCATGCCGAAAGCGCAAAAGGCCCCGACAAAAGCGCCTACGCTCGTTCCGGCAAGACATGCGATCGAAACATCGTTTTCCTTCAGGGCTTTCAGAACACCGATATGGGCCGCGCCGAGTACGGCCCCGCCCCCAAGGGCTAGACCTATCTTTCTGTTTTTAAATCCCTTCACAACTCCCTTATTCACCCCCGCCATTGCCCTTCCGCTTCCTGATTTTTTCACAGTGACATTCATGCTACTGATTTTTCGAGGCTGGCTAGCTTGGCAAGGCTGATGCCGATGCCCCCGCACACGATGACAAGGATCCTCTCGGCACCCCCAAGAACTTGACTGTTTTCGTACACCGCGGCGAGAGCTATGCCGCAGGCGGGCTCTACAAGAACGCGGTGGTCGTTGAGAAATCTGCTGCATGCCCGCACGGCCGATCGGTCGGAGCCGACGAAGGATCGGATGGTGTGAGTGCGGGCCAGCTCAAGTGCTTTCGGCGTAACCGCCTTTGCGCCCAGTGATGTGGCCAGAGAGGTTATGGCCCCCAGTTCGATGACCCGTCCGCTGGCGAGGGCTTTTGAGAAACAGTCGGCTCCCTCGGTTTCGGCAGCAACGAGGGACACATCTCCCCACCCGTTCCGGTCCATTCCCGCAACAACACCGCAAAGCAGCCCCCCGCCGCCGACGGAAAGAACTATCGCGTCGGGCCTGGATCCCTGCCTGCATGCCTCGTCTATGATCGTTCCGTGTCCGTCCCACATGATAGGGTCCTCGAAAGGATGAATATAGGCTGACTGCGGATCTCCGGCCGCCATTGAAAGGGCAAGTTTGTTCGATTCGTTCCAGTTCGCTCCGTGGACCAGCACCTCTGCGCCAAGAGTGCTGATGGCGTTTTTGGCTTCCTCAGAGGTGGTCTCGGGCACTACGACCGTGGCATCCAGGCCGAGTTCTCTCGCCGCCCATGCGGCAGCATACCCGGCATTGCCTCCCGACGGGGCAACAAAACGCCTTGCCCCCTTTTGCGCCTGCTCCTCGCAGAGCCTGCCGATGCCCCTCAGTTTGAAGGACCCTGCCGGCTGAAGAGACTCCATCTTGAGAAAAACTCTTCTTCCTGAAGCCCTGCCGAGCGGGATCGATTCGATCAGTGGTGTTTCCACGTGCAGTGCCATGGGTTGAGCTCCTTCCTGTCATGCCTGTTGCGGCTCCTTCGGATGTTCTCGCACGATCCTGACCCTATTGCCAAGTCAGGGCAAAATGAGACATCACGGCGGAACCAACCCAGAGCACATCCTCATTTATGTCAAACCCTGGGTGATGATGAGGGTTATCCTTCCCTTCCCCGAAACCTGAAGGGTGAAAGAAGAACGTCCCTGGAACCTTTTCCATGAAGAAGGCCATATCTTCCCCGCCCATGGTCGGCTCGGGCACTTCCAGCACGGCATCCTTGCCCAAAAGGTCAACGGCCACCTGCTTCACCTTTTCGGTCATGACTTTGTTGTTTATAAGAGGCGGCGGGCCGTATGTGAATTCGACCACAGCATGGCCCCTCATTGCATGAGCCACGTCCTCGCAGATCGCCTTGATGCGCTCCTTTAACAAGGCACGGGTTTCGGGGTCAAGCGACCGAAGGGTTCCGCCGATCACGCAGGCGGGGGCTATAATGTTGGGTGCAGTTCCGCCGGTGATCTGTCCCACTGTGACGACCGCCGAAGCAAGCGGGCTCACCTCCCGGCTGACGATCATCTGTATTGCGGAAACGGCCTGGCAGGCCATTGCGATGGGGTCAACGGCAAGGTGCGGGGTAGCACCGTGGCCGCCCTTCCCTTCGAATGTGATCTTGAACCAGTCCGCGCCAGCCATTAAGGCGCCGAAACGGTACCCTATCTGGCCGGACCGGAAGCCTTTCCACAAGTTCCCCGTGTGAAGCCCGATAATGCCATCGAGCGGGGGTGTTTCGAGGACTCCATCCTTGATCATGGCGGGGGCGCCGGTTCCGGCCTCTTCGGAGGGCTGAAAGATAAGCTTTACGGTCCCCTTGAGGCTGCTCCTGGATTCGGAAAGTATCCTGGCAGTGCCCAAAAGCATGGCGGCGTGGGCGTCATGCTTTTGGGCACTGCATGTAATCGTTCGTCGACGCGAATGGAAGGCCGGTATCCTCTTTCATATTGAGGGCATCGATGTCGGCCCGGATCCCCAGAACCTTTCCGGGCAGCTCCCCCTTGATAAGCGCCGTCACACCGTGCCCTGCCACTCCCTGCCGGATGTCATCAATGCTCATTTCCCGGAGGCGATCCACGATGAAAGCCTCGGTCCCGGCCGTTTCAAAACCAACCTCGGGGTTCTGGTGGATATGACGTCTCCAATTAACCAGTTCCGGGTTGAGCGCTTTCGCCTTATTTTTCACATCAGACATGGGACTTTCTCCCTTCCGGGTTTTTTAAATAAAACCCGCAGGCTATGTAAACATGACACAAAGCAGAAAGAGAGCCTCTCCACTGTCTTATTACCTGCTTCCTGCCGGCTTGAAGGAGCATCAGAGGTTTATATCTTCTTATTTTCCGGCAAGATAGTCCAACGCAAACCCCGCAAGCAGGGCGACCCCTTCGACCAGAACGTCGTCGTCCACGTTGAAATGCGGCGAGTGGTGGGGATGATCGGTCCCTTTCCCGGCGTTCCCGCTGCCGAGGAAGAAAAACAGCCCCGGTATCTGCTCCTGATAGTAGCTGAAGTCCTCCGAGACCATGACAAGAGGAGACGTGCATACCCTGTCATCCCCCACCGTCTTCCTGGCGCTCTGGATGAAGGCATCCGTCAGCTTTTCGTCGTTGATCGTAACCGGCACGAAACTGGTGAAGTCAAGCTCGGCCCGACACCTGTAGGCTGCGGAGATACCGTCGGCGATTCGTTTTATCATCTCAGGCATGTGTTTTTTGATCGCGGGGTTGAAGGTCCGAACGCTCCCGGTGATCTCCACAGAATCCGGGATGATGTTGAAAGCCGATCCTGCGATGATCTTTCCGACACTGACTACCCCGATTTCCTGCGGATCGATCTCCCTGCTGACGATCGTCTGCAGGCTGTTGATAAAGGTCGTTGCCGCAAGCGTAGGGTCAACGGCATCCTGGGGCATTGCCCCGTGTCCGCCTTTCCCGAATATCCTTACGGTCCAGCTGTCGGCAGATGCCATGATGGGGCCGGGTCTGACGGCAACCACGCCTGTTTCCAGAGGAGACCAGATATGCAGGGCGGCAATGGCGTCAATGCCTTCGAGTGCTCCCTCCTTGATCATGCAGTTGGCCCCGGAGACGATGCCAGACTCTTCCGAGGGCTGGAATATGACTCTTACCCTGCCCGGGAGTTCATCACGAATGGAAGCGAGGACCCTTGCAGCCCCGAGCAGAATGGACATATGGGCATCATGGCCGCAGGCATGCATTACGCCTGGGTTCTGCGATGCATAGGGAACATTGTTTTCTTCCATGATGGCAAGAGCATCCATATCGGCCCTGAGCGCTATGGATGGCCCCTCTTTCCCGATGTTAAGATCCGCAGTTACCCCTGCTTCTGTCTCGTTGAATCCTCTGTGGATGTTTTCATAGCCCCACTCCCGGAGAAGGGTTTCTACCTTTTTGCTGGTCTCCACTTCTTTCCATGCCGTCTCGGGGCGGCTGTGGAGAAAGTGGCGAAGCTGGATCGTGTCATTACCGATGGATTCCGCAAGAGATCGTATCTTTTGCCTGCTCAATTTAACGTCTCCTCTCTATAGGAGCTTCTCAAAGAAACCCGCAAGGATGACTGAGACAATGGTCACCGAAGTAAACCCCCCCACCAGCATCTTTGGAAGCATCTGGTCCATGAGGAACTCGTACTCCTCCGGAGAGTCCGTCAGCGTCTTGGAGGCTTCGTCGGTCAGGATGTAGTTCGGAGGAAATCCGTACAATGCGGTAAGGGAGAGGGCAAAGGACATGGCTCTTGAGTAGCCCAGAAACTTTCCAACGATCATGGAAGCGATGGCAAGGCCGATGACGCCGACGACGATAATGATGGCCAGCGGTCCGGCGATCTCCTTGAGCATTTCCGGTGTACCCTTGGCCAGCTGGAGCATGACGTAGGTCATCAAGGCGAGAATAAGATAACCGAAGGACTGGCTTTTCAACAGCGGCTTTCTCTCGAGGAAACCGATCTCGGCCGCGATGACGCCGAAGATGAGACAGACTACGAACTGGTTGATCGTACCGCCTGTCAGCTTTGAAAACTCCACCGACGCCCAGGCAACCAGGCCTGTTTTTGCAAGCGAGACAAAAACCGTCTGGTACTTGGCTGGAGTTGCCGGAATGAACTGGAATCGGCTCTTGGGAGCATTCTCCCCCCGGGGAGGGTTGCCCGCCGCGAGTTGTTCCATCTCTTTCCCGTTCTCACGGTAGATAGCACGAAGCCTCAATCCTTCCTTTTTCAGCGCAAGAGCTGTCAGCGGGTACCCGACGAAGCCCTGCATGACATAAAGAACAATAGCAAGGACGGCAAGGCTGGTGAGTCCTCGTTCCGTTGCTGCCTGGTTCATGATAAGAGCCGCTACTATCCCGCCCGTGAGCGGGGGTGTGCCGGCGACAACTGTCTGCCATCCGACGAGCGCCTTCCCGACGGTAAGAAGAAGAGCTGTCATGCCGGTAATGCCCGCGAGAGCTGTAACAACAGTCCTCCACTCAGCGATCAGCTCTTTAATGCTGAAGAGTGTCCCCACATGGACCAGGAGCAGGTACATCGACATGAGGGCCACGGGCATGGCAAGTCCGGCGATGGTGCCCACGTTCTCCGGCAAAAATGTCCAGAACCCGAACAAAAACAGTACGGCCGCAACAAAGACGGATGGCACAAAAGCCTTGGTCATGTTGGAGATCACATCTCCGATAGCCAGAAAACCCGCACAAACAACGAAGGCCATGATAACGCTCATTTCCATTTATCTCTCCTCCTTCAATGCGTTTATTGCCGATCTTCAACAGCCCGGTTTGAGTTTATTGACCCGAAAAAAAATATGCCGCGTTTCTTCTTTCACCCCTTGAGCCTGTCACGCAAACACCGTAAATTTGTTTCGAAAAACCCGATATTCGGCTACAAAAAGGGCGGGGATCCTTTAAAGGATCCCCGCCCTGAATGCGCTCACGGCACTAAATGCCGACCACTCCAGGGGAGGACCCACAATCAGGGCACATCATGTTGAAACATATAATCGGCATTCCCGGAACATTATACCTATGATCACGAGAAACCGGTGAAAGCACTGGTTTTATTGAGAGATGACCGTTGATTTATCCCCCACTCCTAGGTATATTATACCAAGGAGGGGGGGTGTTTCCGGTGTCTCTTGTCCATATGAAAAGCAAACAAAACGGCGTCACATATGTCTATGAGTCCAGTGGGTACTGGGACAAGGAAAAGAAACAGGCACGCAACAAAAGAATCTGCATCGGCAAACTTGATCCGGAGACCGGAGAGCTTGTTCCGTCCAAACGAATGCTTGCCGAAGGCGCATCTACACCGACAATGCCGAGGCAGGGCCGGACGCCGTCACTGGAATGCAGACGGAGCTTTCATGGCGCCACTCACCTCTTTGACGCCATCGGCGACAGGCTTGGTGTTACGGAGGATCTGAAGCACTGTTTTCCGGAATCATACAAACAGATACTTTCAGTCGCCTATTATCTGATCACGGAAGACCGCAATCCGATGAGCAGGTTCCCGAAGTGGGCCTTGACGCATACGCACCCCTTTGGAAGGGACATACCTTCCCAGAGAAGCAGCGAGCTCTTCGGAGCCATCGGCGAGAATGCCAAGCAGAAGTTCTTTCAGATGCAGACAGCCCGCCGGATGGAAGAAGAGTACCTGGTGTATGACACGACCTCCATCTCTTCATACTCGAAATCCCTGAAGCAGGTAAGGTGGGGGATGAACAAGGATCACGATCTCCTGCCACAGATAAACCTGGCGATGATATTCGGGGAGTCATCCCGGTTGCCCGTCTGTTTCCGCAAGCTTCCCGGCAACATCGCGGACGTGACAACCGTCTTCAAACTGCTTGCGGATATCGATTTCCTCAAGATCGGCAAGGTGAAGCTGGTCATGGACCGGGGCTTTTACAGCGAAACAAACATAAACGAGATGTACCGGAGACATTACAAGTTCATCATCGCCGCCAAAACATCGCTGAAGTTCGTCAAGGAGAAGCTCGATGAAGCCAGAAAAGGCATGGTCTCCAAGACGCATTACAGTTCAAGGCATGGTATCTATTACGACTCCTATCCCATCGACTGGGACTACACCGAGACCAGGCCCCGTTCGGGTGAAGTCATTAAAGATACCAGGAGGATGTACCTCCATCTTTATTACAACGACCAGAGAGCTACCGACGACAAGATCGCCTTCAACAAGTATCTGGATCTTCTTGAAGAGGAGCTGTCCTCGGGTGAAAGAAACCCGGAGCATGAAAAAGGCTACGCCAGATACTACGAGATCAGGGAAACACCTGTGAAGGGGGTTGTCCTCACCCCGAAGCAGGACGCTATCGCAGAAACCGAGAAGAACTACGGCTACTTCATTCTTGTTTCCAATGGCGTAAAGGACCCGCTTGAGGCTCTTGAGATATACCGGACCAAGGATCTGATAGAAAAGGCCTTCGGCAATCTCAAGGAGCGTCTCAACATGAGGCGCACATCTGTTTCATCCGACGAGAACCTGGACGGCAAGCTGTTTGTCCAGTTTGTAGCGCTAATCTTTCTCT
>JAUSOU010000070.1 GCA_030656095.1 Thermovirgaceae bacterium
CGTCAAGGGCGATCACAGGGGTACTTGCCGCCATGGCCTCTGTCAGAACCATCCCCTGGGTTTCGGATTTTGACGAGAAAACGAAAAGGTCCATCGCGTTATAGGCATCGGCCAGTTTACGGCCGCTCTGGCTGCCTGCCATGATCAACCGGTCCTCTAGACCTTCTTTTTGGAACATTTCCTGAATGCGGCTATCACTTGGACCAGTACCGACCACAAGAAAACGGGTTTCATCAGGCATCTTCTTTAAGGCTTTGATGACCGCTTCGCACAGGTACTCCAGGTTCTTTTCCGGAGCGAGCCTTCCAAGGTGTCCGATCACCCGTGCATTCATGGGAATATCGAAAAGGCGGCGGAAACTTTTACCATCCCCTGATTTGAAATATTCGACGTCGACTCCTGTTGGAATAACTTCAATGGGGGAGATCACACCTCTTTCAGTGATCAGACGGGCAATGCTTTCACTGGGGGCTATAACGAGAGTGCAGAGATTGGCATACTGTGTCGCAAGATTGATGGCAAGTTGTTCCATGGACTCCGATTCCGGGGAGACATAATGTATGTATTGTTCATACAGAGTGTGGTGGGTGAAGACCAGTGGCAGATCCCGGCGGAAGGCCGCCCGGAAAGCCGCATCCCCCAACAGGAACGGATGGTGACTGTGGATCACTTCCGGTTTGGATTCGTCTATCTTGTCGTCGATTATATAGGGAAGCGCGATACGCACTGAAAAATCGCTCCCGTTAAAGTTCTGGATCGCCGGAACCCGAAGCACGTCATCTTCTTCTTCGGCTTGTGATCCATCTTCATTCGCAAATGTGGGCGCCACCACCTGGACCCTGTATCCCAGTTTCCGCAGATCCTCGGCAAAGGAAGCCACGGACCGGGCAACACCACCGACATGGGGCAGGTATGTATTGGTGAACATGCAGATGTTCATAAATTCATCTCCTTGAGCAGGGAAATCTTCTGATCTAAATCAGCGACCGATGTTTTTTGATAGCCTGGGACCTTGATCACTATATCTTTCGGCGGGTTCGGGGTGTTTGAAAGATCGGAAACTATCTCGAAATAGGCTTTACCGTCCTTTTTAAAGAAGCGGACTGCGATGGAACCGAAAGGCGTACTCGTGGGACCGAAAGCGATGGGACTGCCAGTCTCTATCCACTCAGGCAGGATACCAGAACCCAATACCAGGGTCTCTCCTTCCTCTCTGACAAAGAGGTTGCGTATCATCATGGCCCACTCCGCCGAGGCCCACCCGTGCTGCCCGTCACCCATACAACCTCCGAGGGTAATAGGGTGGATCGCTTCGGGCCACTGTCCGGTGGGTGATGCCAGATCCGCCACCGTTCTTATCAATTCCTGGTAGCGATCGCCCCCGCTTCGAAGCAGCGTTTCCGCAAGATCAAGAGTCAGGTATATGTTGATCCCGGAATGGATAATATTCTGGAAAAATGCACCCCGGTGAAAACAATTTTCTATCAGAAACTTTGCTGTATTCGTTATGCGGACATCTCCGGGATGGGTGATCTGAAGCGGGTAGTCGGCCACCAATGAACCGATGGCGCCTGAATCCATGCGCCGATATGACGAAGCGGGGATCCCTCCCCGGGAAGCGCTCTCGGGGATCCGGTCGATGCTGTTGAAAATACTTTGCTCAAAATCCAGGGATTCCAATTCATATTTCCGCTGTTGATCTGGCGAACCGAAAAGGCCGGCCAGACGGGACGCGCCTCTGAGCCCCGCCACTCCCCAGAGAGCGTCCCAATAATAATAGTCATTGGGGCCAAGATGTTCGGCGCTGAAACCCGGCGGGAAAAGCCCGGAGTGGAGGGTTCCCTCTTGTTCCCTGATCCGTTTCCGGGCTATCCAATCGGCTCCTTTGATCACGGTTCTCATCCAGGCCTGGCTGAAAGCATGTCCGGTAATTTTCTGAAAACGGTCCATTATCCAGAGAACCTGGCCGTTTGAGTCCCATTCGCCCTCCTGGGACTGGAAATATCCAGACTTATTCTGGCGGGCAGGAAACGTGTCGAGGATCCTGAATGAGCGTTCGGTCATACCCAGGGTCATGAGTGCGTTAAGCATGAGGCAGGCATCGCGAAACCAGAACCTGCGATATGTGTATGGACCAGGGACAATTTCATCGGCCGAAAGCAGGATGAGGGTTCTGACGGCGGCATCGTACAGGAATTGGATCTTTTCATCGGGAACTTGCAGGGTCGCTGCGGAAGACAGTGCTTTGTTCCATGATCCAATGGACGGTTCCAGGGCCGCCCGCTTATGCAAGGGGCTCTTTTGAGGAAGGTCGCTTTCGAGAGGGATCTGGATCCTGACAGATCCGTCCCCGGCGCCAGAAACCGGAAAAAGCGCGGCGGCAGTCGCCATTCCCACCTTGCAGACGATCTTCTCCCCGCCGGGCTTCTCCAGATGGTTGACGACATCTCCCTGGGAATAATTGGAAAATACCACTTTTTCCGGCGCCCTATCGAATTCGACCATAATACGTGAATTGACCAGCAATCCCGGTCTGTCTTTCTGGTACCGGATCTTCTCTATGAATTGGATCCCTTCCGGATTGTAGGGGCGCAATGCCGCTACAATCCATCCGCCTTCCGGACATCTCCCGGTCACGGTTATGTCCAGGAACGGCTTATGGTCGTGAATATCGAGTGTTACGCGGGATTTTATTTCCATTCCGCATTTTATGGAAATCGTCTCCACTGCAAGATTGGGTGACAATATCAACCGCTGTTCCGCATCCTGAAGTTTTGAAGGCAGCAGCATTTCCCCATTTCGTGAGATTGCCCAAAGATCGATGGACCAGCCGTCATATAGTGGTGTTATCAGGCCCCTGGGGTCCACGATAGGGTAAAGCGGAAGGTCCGGATGTCCCACGGAAGTCCAGTTCCGATGGGTCAGGTTGACGTGGCTGAAGGAGAACGCTCTTGGGATGAATGATGTGTCATCGGGATTGAACTGTTTTTCCACCCAGTAGGGCCAGACCCAGTCCAGGTTGTGCTGGATGGCCTTGGTGTTGATAAGCCCCCGGGCATGGAAAGCAATCCCCGCCCGCAGCAGTTCTATCGGCTCCTGCACTTCGGAAGGTTGTGTAAATCGTCTCAATCTTGCGAGAAAGGTCAGAGGGTCGATCAACCCATGTGATCTTGCCACGCGTTTGATCAGGAATTTCCATGGTATCCATTGCGTTAACATTTTAAAATGATACCTTCAGGATAGTAAAAAAACAAGGTATTTGTCCACTGCTCATAATATTTTGCACGGGCTCTTTTGTGTTCTCCTGACTGTTCTATTGCTGTCTTGACCCTCTCTCGATATGCGGGGGTTGGGAGTTGTATCCGGAGTATAAGGGTTTGCGGAAGCGGCGGTAGAGTTTGCGGCCCGCCCAGATGAACAGAAACAGCAGCAGCCCCAGTGTGATAAGGGGCAGCAATACTGCGAGCACTGAAAGCAGAAT
>JAUSOU010000043.1 GCA_030656095.1 Thermovirgaceae bacterium
AGTCCGCCTACCGGCGGATTACGCCTAACCTGTTTTTGACAACGTCAAAAACGGTCACTTCGTCGGCTGTGCTCGAGATGACAGCGAAGGGCAAAGGCGTGAACGGTAAGTCGTGACTCGTGACTCGTGAATCGGGCAAGATCAAAGCTTGTCATTCTGAGCCCGAAGGGCGAAGCGGAACGTCCGCCTACCGGCGGAAATCCGGGTCAGGAACAGATCCTTACGTCACTTCGTTCCTCAGGATGACAAAGTGCCCGAACGAAGAGAAGGGTACAAACAGAACTCGTTCCCTGCCTCCTGCCTCCTGACGTCTGTCTCCTGTTTTCTTGTTTTCTCGTCTTTGTAACCCCGTTACAAAGATCGTTCCCTGATGCTACAATTTAACGATTCC
Organism: Thermovirgaceae bacterium; assembly: GCA_030656095.1. Lineage (GTDB taxonomy): Bacteria > Synergistota > Synergistia > Synergistales > Thermovirgaceae > UBA2252. The sequence goes on from JAUSOU010000043.1 coordinate 392, forward strand.
AATTCGGCAAGCGGCAAGGGAGGAAGCTTCATGTCCAGCATCAGTGCACCGCGGGGCGTACGGGATATTCTTCCGGATGAATCGTGGAAATGGGAGTATGTGTTCAAAGTCACCAGAGATACCGCTAGGGATTTCGGATACAGGGAAGTGCATCTCCCGGTCTTCGAACATACCGAGCTTTTTTCCAGAGGCGTCGGGGAGACGACCGATGTCGTAGAGAAAGAGATGTACACCTTCGATGACCGTGCCGGAAGGAGCCTTACCCTGCGCCCCGAACTCTCGGCCTCTATGGTCCGCTCATACCTCGAGAACAGGATGGACAAGTTGCATCAACCCGCAAAACTCTGGAGCGCAGGACCGATGTTCCGATATGAGCGGCCTCAAAAGGGGCGCTACAGGCAGTTCTGGCAGATAGACTTCGAGGCAATAGGAAGTCAGGACCCCTATGTGGATGTCGAGTCGATAGCGGTCTCGCTGGAGATATTCAGAAAGCTGGGGCTTGCCAACCTTGAGGTAGTTGTCAACTCCGTGGGCTGTCCCGTCTGCCGCCCCGTTCACAAGGAGGCCCTTCAGAGCTTCCTCAAATCGAAGCTCGGCGATCTTTGCGAGACTTGCAAGGGGAGGTTCAACCGCAACCCCTTGAGGATCCTCGATTGCAAGAACCCGGTCTGCAGGGAGATAACCGAAGAAGCCCCCGACACCATCTCCTGTCTCTGCGCCGAGTGCTCCGAACACTTCTCTGCCGTAAGGCTGGGGCTCGACCGCATCGGCGCGGCCGTCAGTGTAGACAAGAGACTGGTTCGAGGACTGGATTACTACACAAAGACCGCCTATGAGGTCCTTTCCGGAGATCTGGGCGCGCAGAACGCCGTCTGCGGCGGAGGGCGTTACGACAACCTTGCCGAATCCATCGGGGGTCCGCACACTCCGGGAGTCGGTTTTGCGGCAGGCGTTGAGCGGATCGTGCTCACGATGGAGCAGCAGGGGCGCTCTTTCGGGGAACCTCCCGTTCTGGACGCATATGTCGTCTCACCCGACCCTTCATCGCGGGATGAGTCCGTTGCCCTTCTTTACGAGATCAGAAGATCCGGCATCGCTGCCGATATCGACTACATGGGGAGAAGCTTCAAGGCGCAGTTCAAGACTGCAGGCGGGAGCGGTGCGGTCTTCGCCTGCGTGTTGGGTCCGGACGAGATCGCTACGGGCAGTGTCACGGTCAAAAACCTTGAAACGGGGGAGCAACATCAGCTTGCCAGGGCGGAACTTTCCTCGTTCATAATTGAATTTAAATCGGCAAAAGTCAAAAAGCAGGAAGGAAATCTCCTATGAAACCAAGGCATTTTGACAGCACATGGAAGAGAAGTTCCTATTGCGGGCAGATACCGGCCCCCGAAGGAGACGGCCCGGCCGTCGTCCTCAACGGCTGGCTCCGCCGCAGGAGAGACCTGGGCGGGATCATTTTCCTGGAACTCTGGGATCATACCGGAGTCGTCCAGGTGGTGTTCAATCCCGAACTGGGATGCATCTACGAGCGGGCAAAGAGCCTCAGGAACGAGTACGTCCTGGCGATAAGGGGCCAGGTCCGCGAACGACCTGAGGGGACCGAAAACCCTTCGATGCCCACGGGCGACCGTGAGGTGGTAGCGGAGGATTTCCTGCTCCTGTCACCGGCACGACCGTTGCCGTTCGAAATCTCGGAGGCGGACAGGGTTGACGAGAATCTGCGTCTCAGGTCACGTTACCTGGATCTCCGCCGCCCCTCCATGCAGCGCAACCTGAGGATCAGGAGCGAAGTCACCACATTCACCCGGGCATTCCTTACAGGTGAAGGATTTGTGGAGGTCGAAACCCCGATGCTTACCAAATCGACCCCCGAGGGGGCCAGAGATTATCTCGTCCCCGCAAGAGTAACTCCGGGGCGTTTCTTCGCGCTGCCTCAGTCGCCTCAGATATTCAAGCAGATACTTATGATAGGCGGTCTGGACCGCTACTTTCAGATCGTCAGATGTTTTCGGGACGAAGACCTTCGCGCAGACCGCCAGCCGGAGTTCACGCAGATAGACCTTGAGATGAGCTTCATCACCGAAGAAGAGATCATCACCCTGATGGAAAGACACATGATGGGGCTCTTTGAAAGGATCATGAAAGTGTCTCTTGAGACCCCCTTCCCGAGGATCACCTGGAGGGATGCAGTCAACCGCTTCGGCAGCGACAAGCCGGATCTCAGGATCAGATCAGAGATACTGGATCTTGACGGAGTTTTTGAAGGCTGTTCCTTCGACGCCTTCAGGAAGGCCGTCGAGGGGGGAGGGACAGCAAGGGGACTTCACCTCCCGGGTGGTGCTTCTCTCTCTCGCAGGGAGTTGGCGGATCTTGAGGTGAGAGCCAAAGAGCTCGGGGCGAACGGGCTTGCTCCGTTCTCTCTAAAGGAAGGCGCATTGAAGGGTCCGCTGGTCAAGTTTCTCTCAGCAGAAGAGCAGAAGTCGCTTATTATGGCCTCCCGACTGAACGAGGGTGATGCCCTTGTCGTAGCCGCCGGGCCATGGAGAGAGACCTGCGAAGTTCTTGGACACATCAGGCTCGAACTCGGGGGCCGGGTCTATCCGGTAAAAGAAGGGGAGTGGGCTTTCCTCTGGGTCACCGATTTTCCGCTTCTTGAGTGGGACGACGAGGGTTCCAGGTGGACGGCGGTCCATCACCCATTTACATCGCCCAACCTGGATGACCTCGATCTGCTCTCGGAAGATCCCGGGAAGGTCCGCTCGAGGGCCTACGATCTGGTCCTTAACGGTACCGAGGTCGGCGGAGGCTCCATCAGGATCCATGACCCGGCAGTCCAGCAGAGGATGTTCGAGGTAATGTCCTTTACGCCTGAGCGGACCAGGGAACGTTTCGGATTCCTTCTCGATGCACTTGCGTCCGGCACCCCACCCCACGGCGGCATCGCCCTTGGTCTCGACAGGCTCGTGATGCTTCTCTGCGGAGTTCATTCCATTCGCGATGTCATTGCCTTTCCGAAGACGCAGAAAGCACAGTGTCTGATGTCCGGGGCCCCTTCCGAAGTGGATCCCGGCCAGTTGTCGGACCTGCACATCGCTCTTGACCTGAGCGGAGGGGATGACGAATGCGCCTCAGGGGGCGCGGAGTAGTTGTCGGCGGAGAGCTGATGCCCTGGTATTTCGACCTGGAGGAGAGCGGCGGAAAGCTGCTGGGTGAACTCCGGGTAGAGGGGTGGGAGCCAGCCGGCGTCATGAACGCCTGGTACGAAAGCGCAAAAAGGCGGAAGATCGATGTCGTCCTGCAAGGGGCAGGAAAGGCCGTTCTGAAGGCCGGAGGGATAAGGATCCACGAATCAGGTCACCACAATGAGACCAGCATCAGCGTAAAGGGTTCGCTCCTGTCCGCCTGAGGTCGGCGGGGCCGGACCCGTTGCCTGTTATAATTGCCAAAGGAGATGAAAGGAGGCTAAAGGAATGGCAAAACTCCGGTTTTTGGGACATGCGGCTTTCCATATCGAGGGCAGGGGACTCAATGCCCTGATCGACCCCTTTCTCAGCGGCAACGACAAGACCCCCTTTTCACCGGCCGACTTCCCGGACGTCAATTTTATTTTCCTGACTCACGGTCACGGAGACCACCTCGGAGATACCGCCGAGATCGCCCTCAGGTCGGCCGCTACGGTGGTTGCCACAGTCGAGATGTGCAACAATCTCTCCAAAAGCGGGGTAAGAAGTCATCCCCTGCAGATAGGAGGGGCGTTCGGATTTCCTTTCGGCAGGGTCAAGATGACCCCGGCATGGCACGGTTCGGGGATCCAGTTGGAAGGAGGCATGATCTACGGCGGTGTTGCGGGAGGGTTCCTTATCGAAGTCGACGGCAAAAAGATCTACCACGCCGGGGATACCGGGCTGACGATGGAGATGAACCTGCTGGCCGATGAATCCGTCGACGTTGCGCTCCTTCCGATCGGCGGCAACTACACGATGGATATCGACGACGCGGTCAGGGCGCTCAGGATGATCCGCCCGAAAACGACGGTTCCCATGCACTACGACACTTTCCCGGTGATCGAGGCCTCGCCGGAGGAGTTCGCGAAAAAAGCCTTCGGACTGACAGCCGTGAAGATCCTCAAGACCGGCGAAAGCATGGAGGTCTGAATTTCGTGTCAGGAGTATTTCAGGCCGAATATCGGGTGGAATATCCTTTCGTCGTGCAGGAATCTGGCCTGCTCTTCCATGGCGGTCCTGGTAGCGTCGCCCATGTTTACGGCCAGAACCGATGTCAGGATGTGAACCAGAAACAGCGGGCCGATTATGCTGCTGCCGAACATCGGGCTTGCGGCGCTTACGAAGAACGGAAGGTCCGAGTGCCTGCAGATAGGGGCTGCCGGGCTGTCGGTTATCGTGATTATCCGGGCGCCGTTTTTTTTGGCTATTTCGACGGCTTCCGTAACCTCTATGACGAAACTGGGCAGTTCGCAGACGACCACGATATCATTTTTTCTGATGGATCTGGCCTGCTCCTGGAGAGTCATTCCAGACCTCGTCATGAGGATCGCGCGCATGCCCATGGTGCGGAGCCGGATGAAGAAAGATTCCGCCACCATCGAAGAAATTCCCCATCCGATGCAGTATACGGACTCCGCCTCCTGGAGCATTGAGCAGAAGGACGAGACATTTCCCGGCAGTATCTGCGACCAGGTATCGTCAAGGTTCGCGTGTTCGAGTCTGTGAATGGTCGTTGGAAGATCCTGTCGGTTGTTCAGGACCCGCGCCAGCATGGCGGCCGGGTTCACCTGGCTCAGCATGGCGGATTGAAGGGCGTCCTTGAGCTGTGAATACCCCTCGAAACCGAGCATCCTTGAGACCCTTACCAGCTGGGCTTTGGATACTCCGAGATCTGCGGCTACATCTCCGATCGACCTGAAGGCTGCTTCCCGCATGTTATTGAGGAGATATTCGACAACCCGGTGTGCCTTGTTCGGCATTCCCTGCATCTTTTCCCTCAGGAGTTCCTGAAGCTGACCTGTTTCCACAGCCGACACCCTCTCATTGAGGTTTTACGAAACCATGAACCATAAAAAATTGACTTTAGTGTACTTGTAGCGCAACCTTGAGTCAATAAGGCAGGAAGGGCCGTGACTCGGAAAAACGTGACTCGTACCCTGCCACAGGGCGGCGGCACTTTGTGGCTCGTGGCTCGTGGCTCGTTACTCGGAAGAACAGGGGTTTCTGGGAGGTAATGGAAACCGTAAGAGCGTCAACGGTGAACGGTTCAAGATCAAGGGAGCAAGGCCCAAACCGGATCCCTATCCTACACCTGCCAGTCGGCGGCTTGGGACACCTTGCACCCTGGCCAAGAACGCCGGGCACCTTGTCGTCTTGAAACACTCGGGATGACAGGAGACTGGTCTGGTTTTGCTGATCTTGCCCTTGCGATTCACATCTCACGACTTACGCCCCCCGATTCACGAGGCCCGCTCAGCTTAACCCTGATTTTCCGCATCACCTTAAAGATAAAGAATGTTGATAACAGGAACGATACTGTTGCTGATATCGGCTGACACCACCATATCCCCCCGAGGCCGAAAGCCCAGGAGAGAGCCAGGGCGGCAGGAACGCGAACGGCCAGTGTGCGGGATATCTGCGCGATCATGCCGTAGACAGGGTAACCGCTCCCCTGGAAGATCCCCCAGAAGGAGATGTCCACCGCCGCGAAAAGATACGCCGTCGCCGAAGCCCTTATTGAAGCGGTAGCCATAGACATCACCTGTTCGGCGCGGGTCTGAAGAGCGCGAGAATAACGTGAGGCCAGATATATACGATCGTACCTGCTACGCTTATCATCGCCAGGGATGAGACAAGGACGACCCTGAGGGATTCTTGCACCCTTGAATACTCCCCCTTGCCGATGTTGTAGCCCACGAAAGGAATGACCGCTCCGTTGAAACCGAAGACGGGGAGGAAGACCAGCATCTCGACCCTGTTGCCCAGCATCCATGCGCCGACCGCGGCGGGGCCATAGCCTGCGAGGATCCTGTTCAAAAACGCTGCGCCCACGGCCATGCTTCCCTGTGAGATAGCAACGGGAAAACCTATAGTGCCTATGTCCAGCCATCGCCGCAGGTGACTCTTGTCCCAGGAGAGGGAAGGCCTGATGGCACTCCTGGTTTTCAATCTGGACCAGAGATAGACGCACGATACCAGGCGTCCTATGACGGTGGCGATGGATGCTCCGGCTATGCCCCAGCCGAACGTGAATATCATCAGCGGGTCCAGAAGCGCGTTTACTCCGTTTCCTATGATCATGCTCTTCATGGGGGTAACAGTGTCTCCCTGGCTCCTGAATACAGCGTCGGCCACAAGCGAGAACGACATCAGAGGAGTGGCCAGTACCATCCAGAAGGCGTATGAGTAGCTTTCGGGAAGTACATTCCCCGATCCTCCGAGAATGGTGAAGAAAGCGTTGGACGCGGGACGGAAAAGGAGCGGAAAGGTCGGGGTCGAAAGGACCAGCACCAGGATAAGGGCTGCGCTGGCATATTTTTTGGCGTCGTCCTCAAGGCCTTTCCCCAGCGAGTTGCTCATTCGGGTCGTAGCTCCGACCGACATGCCGTTGACCAGGGCGAAGATAACGAAAACCGGGGGGAATGTCAGGGACATGGCGGCAAGGGGCGACTCCCCCAGCCATGAGATGAAGATGGTGTCCACAAGGTGAAAGAGCGTATGAAAGAACATGGAAAAAATGGAGGGGAGCGCGAGACGCCAGATTGTTCGCGGTACGCTTCTCCCTCCCATATCGACATTTCGGGACACGATCGGCATGGGGTTCCTCCCGGGCATGGATGGCTGAAGAGCATTGTATTGAATAAGGACCTATCCGGCAAACTGGAGAACTTCGTGGAGTTATTCAGACCAGTAGATCAGGCTTTCGGTTTCTTCCTTGTCCTTTCCGGTCAGCCTGGCCAGCTCGCCCAGACCCCACCCTCCGTGTCCGAAAACGAGGGATTTTTGCAGGGGGGGAAGGGTCCACGGTCCCGACGGCCGGGACCTCACAAGAGACAGCGCAAGGGCGAAGGCCCTGGCAAATTCTCCAAGTGCGGGGTGATGGGGCCCCGCGATGGCCCCCTCGCCGAGTGATGCCGTCTCCTGCAGGCCAACCCGAAGGAGTTCGAAACCCGCGGCATTAGCGTAATCGATCATCCTTCCCGCCCAGCGGGAGCTATCGGCTATCCCCGGAGGTTTGTAATCCCCGGAGGTCAGCATTTCTTCAAGGCGAGTCCCCTTCAAGACCAGGCAGGGGTATATTCTCAGCTGCATCGGGCGGTTTCCCTTGACTGCAGCTATGAGCCTGAGGTCTTCCAGCGAAGATGACTCTGTCTGGCCCGGGAGCCCCGTCATCATCTGTACGCCCGGGGTGAAACGCCCGTCATCCAGCAGCAGGGATATCTTCTCAAGGGCCTCTTTGCCTGAATATCCGCGGTTGCAGATATTCAGGACGGAGTCGTCCAGTGAGGATATTCCAAGTTCCACGATGGAAACCGGGTATTCCCCGAGGAGCGAGAGTATCTCCCGGGTGATGCAGGAAGGGTGAGTGGATACTCTTATCCTGCTTCCACCGGTAGCTGATGAAGCGGCTGCCAGGTATTCGCGCTGGAGGCTTTTCGGGAAGCAGGTGAAGCTTCCACCGAAGAAACAGACCTCCACCTCTCCTTCGATGCCGGATGCTCCGGCCCTGACATCGGACGGCGAAGGCGTTTCAGAGTGCCCGGTGATCGTCCGCTGGTCGCAGTAGACGCACAGGTTCGGACAATTTTTCATGGGGAGGAAAAAAGGGAGGCGGTTCACGGGGCGGAACCTTCAATCCACTCACGGTGGATCGCGGCCCAGGCGAACATGTCCGCCTGATGTTCGAAGCTGGTCATTGGGGTCGCTGTGCCTGACCAGAAGGCTTCTCCCCTGGTATGGTGAAGCAGGTGGTAGAGTTCGTGAAACATCGAAAACCGCCTCCAGATACGGGGGAGTTGTCTGTTTACGTAAATGCGGGCTCTCCTGCCCCGTGCGATATGGAGCCCCCAGAGCGTCTCCGGGAGGGAGACCTGGATCAGTTCGACGATCCTCCCGCACGTTTCTTCCGCCAGGGCAAGAAGGTTGAAATCATCCAGGTCTCTCCAGGGAGAGGCTTCCTTAAGAGCCCAGCGGGGAATATCTTCCGGCGGCGAAGGCCACTCGAAGAGGGCTTCGTTTTCCTCAGGATCTGCCCTGTCCGGCATCTTCCCTGTCCCAGTCGGAGAGGGCCGCGTCGACAAGCTTGTGTACCAGCTGGATTTCCTGTCTGGAAAGTTTCCGGCTCCGGTACCATATCTCAACCGGTTCACGGCTGTCGAGAACCTCTTCGAGAAGAAGTCTCCCGGACGAGTCCCTGTGCGGGTTCTGGACAAGATCAACGATATCGACATCGAGAGCTTCGGCGAGGCGCTTGAGCAGCTTCATTGACGGAAGCCGCCTGTTGCTCTCGAGCGACTGGATGTAGATGCGGCTGACACTGACATTCTCCGCGAGGCCTTTCTGTGTAAGACCCTTCGATTTGCGGAGTGTTTTCATTCTCAACCCAAGACTCATTACGCCACCTCCAAGGTATGTGTTACTGATATTATACCTATGATTGAGAATGTTGACAAACATTTTCCAGATATTGGCCGCATTCGTGCAGGAAGATGGTGCAGGTAAGCATGTCGGCAGCTCCACCGGGGCTTATTCCGCTGTCGCTGAAGAAAGCGTCCGCCTCATTGAAGGCCTCGATCGACTTTTGGCTGTAGGGAACTTCATGGTTCAAAAGGGATGTGACGAGTTGGGGGTAGGTTTCCTTCCAGAAACGGAACCCCTTTCTCGCCACTATGTTCGTATCCTCGCCGTGCAGCATGAGGTTGAAGAGACAGAACAGCCCGCTGTCGTGGGGTGTGGCTCCGAGAGTGAGTGCATGTCTGTATGATGTTATCCCGAAACGGACAACGGTCGGGAAACCGCGCTCCGCCTCGCCTCTGATCCCCGTTAATCCGTGTTCAAGAAAGAGCCTCTCTCCGCTTGAAAGGGGTCTTCCAGGGGGGGTTTTTGAAAGTGCGCTAAGCTCTCTGTCACAGCACCCCTCGACCGCCGCGGATGCCTTCGAGGTGATTATTTCCGGAGACAGAGGCTCGCCCAGGAAGAGACAGCGCCCGGCTCCGTACAGGAGCAGGGATAGCGCGAAGATAAGCCCCTTGTGGGTGTTGATGCCCGATGTCGCGGTGAACATGGCGGCGTCCATTTCGATGCCGGTCTTTCGAAGATGGGCGAGGGCCTCCTCCGGAGGGATGCCCTGCAGTCCCGTCAGGGCCTGTTCCTGCCAGAACGGGGCAAGAGCGCAGGCGCTCAGCAGGAACGTGGAAAAATCCATGTCCCGGTGGGCTCCAGGGCCGAACCGGTCGACGAGACCGGGCTTTGGGGCGATGAAGACCTCCGCGAGACTCGAGGCGGTGGCTATGGTTCCCAGAAAAAGATGGCGGGACATGGGTTCACTCCGTTCTTGACTCGGGATAGCTCAGAGTGGATACTGAAATGGATGATAACAAATATAGGTGAGGCTAACAATGTCCACACTCAGCGCAAGAAGTGAAGATTATCTGAAGACGATATACAAACTGCAGTCGGAACGCAAGGTGGTCCGGGTCAAGGATCTTGCGGTCACCCTTGGTGTCCGTTCCCCTACGGTTGTTGGTGTTATTTCCGGTCTCAAGGACTCCGGCCTGGTCGACCAGGAACATTATGGCTACATATCCCTGACGGGAGCGGGAGAAAAACTCGCCAGGACGCTTGTGCAGAACGAGGAACTTCTGAAGTCGTTCTTCAGGGAGATCCTCGATCTTGGTCCCGACGAGGCCGAGGCAAACGCCTGCAGCATCGAGCACTACATAACACCTACCTGCCGGGAGCGGCTTGTGGCGTTCATCCGCTTTCTGGAGGTTTGCGGCAAAGGTTCACCCAAGTGGCTCGATCATTTCAGGCACTTCCTGCATACCGGCGAGCCCCCACCCTGTGACCGCTGCGGCGAGATGCTCCCCGGAGAGGAGAAAAAATGCACAAAGGAATAGTAACGATTATGATCGCTCTCTTCCTGGGTTTATGCCTTTCTTCCCCGGTTCTCGCAGAAGTATCCAAAGTGGAGGAATTTTTCTGGTCGAGACAGTGGACGGCATTGGAACAGACCGTCAAATCCGCAGGAAGCGGATCCTCAGCGAGAGACCGGGTAATGTACGCCAACGCCCTCTGGCTTCAGGGAAAATGGGCCCCGGCACTGGAGATCTTTCTGGAGGAGAGAAGCACCCTTCCCGAGAAGATACGCCCCTTCGCCGACATGCTCATAACCCTTGGTTTCGAAAGAACTGGCAACCTCCGGAAGGCCCGGGAAGTTGCCCTCTCGCTGTGGAATGTGGAGGAGTGGTTCCTCTCGCCTTACGTGGCCTATGCCCTCGGCCGTATCGCGCTGAGTGAAGGAAATGAATCCGAGGCCGGAGGGTGGTTCAGGGCTATGGCGGAAAGGGCCCAGGACTCCAGTCTCAAACGTCAGGCGCTGGAGGCGCTGATCAAGCTTCCCGGCCCCGGGGCGGAGTATGCCCTGGCTTTGCTGGAGATAGCTCCTTTTCATAAGGGCGCCCTGAAGATAATCCGGGAAGGAAAAGTCCCTGAAGATCTCCGGACCGCTTTCCCCCTTGGATACGCTGCCTTTTTCTCGGGAGACCTTGAACAGGCGGCAAGACAACTGGGAAGAGTTCCGGCGGGGGATCCGCTCTTTGGAAGGGCTTCCTTTTTCCGCGCCAGGTCCCTTGCAAGGCTGGGCAGGCCCGATGAGGCGATCATGCTGTGGAAGGGTCTTGCCATGAAAGATTCGAGGTACTGGCAATCCTCCGTGGAATCCATCTCAAGGCTGGCCTCGGAGGGGAAAAGTGTCGCTTTGGGAGCGCTCTCTGATATAGCTTCGTCGGGGCCGGATGATCCAGCCGCCGCTTCGATATCGAAACTTGCCGAGATATTCGCCCGAAAGAACGACGATGCAAAGGCTACGGCCCTGGAGCAGATGCTTCTGGAAAGGTTCCCCAAAAGCAGATTCGCTGCCTCGGTCCTCTGGGATAAGGGTTGGACTGCCTGGAAACACGGCGACACCCGGGCGGCAGATTCGGCCTGGATGAAGGCACTTGAGGCAGGGAACGACAAGAGGCAGGAATCACGCCTTCTCTATTGGGCCGCCAGGGCAAGCGCAAGACTGGGCGACACGAGGACAGCGTCATCTCTCTACGGAAGGCTCAAGGAGAACCATCCCATCGACTACTATACATTCCTCGCCTTTCCTGAGGGGCTGGACTCCTTCACGGACAGCGTTCCAAAATCCCTTTCCGGCGCCAAGAGTGAACTTGCTGACTGGGGTTTCGTCATCTACGCACGGATGGAGCTCGCCGGTTCCAATGATCCCGGCGGGCGATTTGCCGCGGCGCGCCTTGCCCTCTGGATGGGAGACGCGAGAGGAGCGTTCATGGACGCGGCTCCGCTGGCGCAGATGGTCCCCGGCTTCAATGCCATTCCAGGGCCCATCCTGGAGGCCCTGTACCCCAAGGCCCGGGAGCGGGAGGTTTTGGCGACCGCAAGGCGTTTCGGAGTCGATCCGCTGGATGTCTGGTCGATCATGCGAAGAGAGAGCGCCTTCGACGAAGAGGCGGCCAGCCCGGTCGGCGCCATGGGCCTGATGCAGCTGATGCCGCCCACGGCAAGGGAGAACGCAAAAATGCTGGGTGAGAAGGAGGGGGACTATTTTGATCCCGCAAGGAACATTCTTCTCGGGACCCATCACTTCTCCAGGCTTCTTAAGATGTTCGACCGGATAGAGTGTGCGATCGCAGCCTATAACGCCGGACAGGGCTCGGTTGGCAAATGGCTTCCGCAAAAAGGAACGATCGAGGAGTGGATAGAGGATATCCCGTTCGGCGAGACCCGGGAGTTCGTCAGGCAGGTAATGGCCAACCGCCACATCTACAGGATGACGTATCCGGAAATGGGTGAAAAGGAGAAGAAGCAGAAATGACGGACAGGATGCCGGCGACGGCTGACAGAATCACGGATCCGGTTGAAAAGGTGAGAAAATTTCTCGCCGATGCGGGGTATATAGGGGAGGTCCTCTTCAGCGAGGAGACGATCAGGACTGTCGATGACGCCTCCAGAAGCGTGGGGGCTCCTCCTGAGGAGATTCTCAAGACGCTTGTCCTGATCGCGGACGAAGAGCCGGTCATAGCCCTCATGTCCGGCCCGAACAGGATAGACCTTAGAAAGGTAAAGACCCTCCTCGGAGCGAAGAGGGTCTCAATGGCAAAACCCGACTGGGTTCTGGACTACTCCGGTTTCGAGGTTGGCGGCGTGCCTCCTGTCGGTTTCCCCGGCAGACCAACGGCACTGCTGGACGAAGACCTGTTCGGATTTTCCACCGTCTGGGCCGCGGCAGGGACAGACCACGCTTTCTTCCCTGTAAACCCCGGGATCCTGCAGATTTACACCTCCGGGCGCAAGGGCGACATAAAGAAGCGGACCTAGCGCTTTTCCGGAACTATCGCCTCAAGCCAGCCATCGAATTCACGCTTCAGCCTGATCGATCTCAAGGGCCGAATGAAGACCTCCAGGTTGTGAAACGTGACGACTTTGAGAACGTGTCCGCTGAAGGATCTGTGGTCCATCCCGTTCAGGACCGCGTGGAGGTGGGGGTAGATCGCCCCCTCCCGGATGCTGATGTCCCCGCTGAGTCCCGTCAGTTCGAAAGTTCCCTCCAGGCGCTCCTTGATGTACTCCTCGCCGGTGTACCAGCCGAACGTGATATCCTGCGCCATACCCAGGCCGCCCAGGATCACAGCCGAATCGATGGAGTACTCTTCGCATGCTGCCGCTATGGAGCGGTGCAGTTCCTCGCCGTCGCTGAGCCTGAGAAAGGCCGTGTCATCTGTCACTGCATAACGCATCGGGCATCCCTCCCTCTGATTATTATATCATTTCACCATATCATAGCGATATTACCGCCGTTTCATGTGCTAAAATGTCGCCTGGCGCTAATTCAAATGATCGGGGAGGCAGTGCTTTGTCTTTGTTGATGCTCGTTCTGACAGCAACTCTTGGGGGCGTTACCGGTTTTCTCAATGTGGTGGCGGGCGGCGGCTCGCTTCTCAGCCTCCCCTTTTTGATCTTTCTCGGTCTTGACGCCTCCTCCGCCAATGCCACGAACCGGGTTGCCATTCTTCTCCAGAACATCGTTGCAGTCTGGCAGTTTCGGAGGGACAAGGCTCTTTCGATGAGGGAGTCGCTCTCGCTGGCGATCCCCGCGTCTATCGGCGCGATCGGCGGGACCATGCTGGCGGTCCAGATCGACGAGCGCTTTCTGAAGATAGCCATAGCCCTGCTGATATCGCTGATGGCGGTAATGCTCGTTGCCAAACCGAACATGTGGGAGACCCACCGGGAAACGGCGTGGCCTGCCTGGGGCAAGTGGCTGCTGTTTTTCGGCATTGGAGTATACGGCGGGTTTATCCAGGCAGGAGTGGGATTTCTGCTCATATGGGCCCTTGCCGGAGCCGTGGGCAAGGATCTTGTCCGGGCCAACGGCCTCAAGGCGGCTATTGTTCTCTGCTATACAATCGTGAGTTTTGCGATCTTCTACTCGCGGGGGCTGGTGAACATGGAGTACGGCCTTGTGCTCGCGATCGGAAGCATGGCGGGAGGTTGGATCGGGACCCGTTTTTCGGTGGTAAGGGGAAACAAATGGATAAGATGTGTTCTCGTCGTCATGGTCGTTATCAGCGCTTTCCACATGCTTTCCGGGGCGTTTTCCGGTTGATCCTTTATTTATGAGAAAACCGGGGTTGGCTTTCGGCCCCGGTTTTGGTTATTTTTTACCCAGGAGATAAAGCTGGAGCTCCTCTCTCGAGAAATTGGCGCCTAATCCGACGGCGAGCCTGAGCCTGGCATGTTCGGGCCTCAATCCTGCCCCATCCATGACGCCAAGTTCCATGAGCCTTTTGGCGCTGCCCTCGAAGCCGTACAGAGATGTCGTGTGCCCCCGTCTGCAGCGGGTGGTTATGACGACAGCCGTATTGTTCTTGAGGAGTGGTTTGAGGTACTGGATCCAGGACGGGGGAATGTTGCCGGCTCCGAAACCGGCCAGAACGAGGCCCCCGAGGTTCTTTGATTTTGAAAAACAGGACAGGGTCCAGTCGCCTCCGCCCAGTGAGGCCCACAGGATCTCCACGTCCTTTGCCGGCATGATGGAGCCTTCCAGCGATGGGGGGCGGTTGGGCTTGCGGATGATCCTTATCGAGTCTCCGACGAAATCAGCCACGGGGCCTCTTCCCGGCGCGGAAAATGCGTCCCTGCGGTGCGCTACCTCCTTAACGACTTCCGAGGCGGCGAAAAACTGGTCCTGGAAGCAGGCTGTCACTCCCATCCCCCAGAGACACTCCGACGAAGCGGCCCTGATGGACTGGGCGAGGTTGGCTATGGCGTCGGATCCCTGGCGGCCCGGGGGCTGCATTGAGCCGGTAAAGACGACCGGCTGGGGATATGGCCAGAGAAGATCGGTCAGATAGGCCATCTCCTCGAGGGAATCCGTCCCGCAACTGACCACGATCCCGGAGACCCCTTCCTTGACCAATTTCCGCAAAAGTTCCACAAGATCGGCGGTCATGCGTATGGTATAGTGACTGCTGGGCTGGTGGCTCCAGTCGACCACCTGGAGGTTTTCGGCGCAGTCTGGCGGGAGCATATTCACAAGATCCTGTGCAGATAGTGTGGGGATATAGCCGTTCTGTTTTTCGCTGTATGTCATGCTGATGGTTCCGCCCGTTCCTACAAAGGCGATCTTTTCCCTACGCGGCATTCAGCCACCTCCCTTTGTCCGGAATAGTTTACCACTTTTCTACGGGCGGGAAGTTAAATTCAGGTGTTCGGAAAACCCTCAAGGGGATGGTGTCTGAAGTGAAGATAGTGATAATTGGAGCGGGCGAGGTCGGTTTCAGCGTGGCTTCGAGCCTCGCGACAGAAGGTTTCGACATCACGGTTGTCGAGAGCAATGAGGAGAGGGCCGCAAAGGCCGAAAATGAACTCGATGTCATGGTCGTCAGAGGAAACGGCTCGCGCCCCCCTGTTCTGGAGCAGGCTGGAATATTTCCGGGGTGTGACACGGACATCCTTATCGCATGTTCCAATCATGACGAGGTCAACATTCTCGCATGCTGGATAGCCCGGCGCGCCGGGGTAAAAAGGGTCATCGCCCGCGCCAGGGGGATGGAGTATACCGACAGCCCCACATGGGCCCGGGAACTGGGCATAGACATAATGATCTCTCCCGAACGTTCTGTGGCAAGGGAGATCGAGGAATCCCTCTCTATCAGTTCCGCTGTGCATACGGCCGAGTTCTTCGGCGGCAAGGTCGGAGTCTATGCCTTTCACGTGAAGAATGGATCGCCTCTCATGGGAACCTCCCTCAGGGAACTTCGCCACATCTACCCCCAGATCACGGCCCTCGTTGTCTTCATCGAGCGGGACGGCAAGGGATTCGTCCCTTACGGGGAGGACAAACTGCAGGAGGGAGATCTCTGCTTTACCGTCACATCCAAATCCCAGGCGCATGAGCTCGAGGAAATGTTCACCCAATACAAAAGCCCGGAGCTGAAACGCGTGATAATCATCGGCGGGGGCAAGATAGGCTTTCAGGTGGCCAGGAGGCTGGAGATAAGGTATCCGAAGATGGATATTCGCCTGATAGACCAGGATCGAGATAAGTGCGAAAAGCTTTCACGCGAACTTGAGCGAACAATAGTCCTCCACGGAGACGGGATGGACGAGGAACTTCTCCGCTACGAGGGGGTGGAGGAGGCCGACGGCTTTGTCACCACCACGTCGGAAGACGAGCACAACCTCCTGATCGGTGTGGTCGGCAAGGCCCTGGGCGCCAGGAAGAGCATCGCCGTGGTCAGGCGGGAACTCCTGATGCGCCTCACTGACTACATTGCCGTTGATGACATGGTCAACCCCAACCAGGCGCTTGCCACGGTGATCATGAGGCAGGTCCGTTACCCTTCGGGAGTCGGAGTCCTTTCGATAATCGACAAGATCGACGCCGAGGTCCTTGAAATGCCCATTCTTCCCGGGAGCGCCGTGTCGGGGATGCAGATAAAGGATATGGATCTTCCCCGGGGTGTTCTCATTGCTCTTGTTTCAAGGGGGGGCGAAATGTTCGTTCCCTGGGGCGACTCCATCCTTATGACTGGCGATGAAGTGCTGATCTTCGGTTCTAAGGAGCTAATGCCGGAGGCCTCTGAGGTCCTGGGGGTGAAATAGGTGCGGTTTGCGGTCGTAGCCAAGGTCCTTTCCCTGCTCTGTGCCATAGTATCCCTCTTCTTGCTCTTCCCCATCGCCTGGTCCATATACGACGGGACACCCGACCTTTTCCCCCTTGCGGCTGGCATGCTGGGGGGATTTTCCGTTGCGGTCGTCCTCTTTGCGGCCGGTTTCAGGGCCAGGGTAAGAGATCTCGGAGTGCGGGAGGCTTTCGCGGTGGTATCGCTATCGTGGGTCTTCGCTTCCGCGATAGGCGGGATCCCATACCTTCTCAACGGGACAGTGCCAACATTCACCGACGCGTTCTTCGAGGCGATGTCGGGTTTTACGACCACCGGTGCATCAGTTCTCACCGACATCCAGTCAAACCCCAGGGGCATTCTCTTCTGGCGAGATCTAACCCACTGGCTTGGGGGAATGGGGATAATCGTCCTGAGCCTGGCGATACTTCCATTTCTGGGTGTAGGGGGGATGCAGCTCTACAAGGCGGAGGTGCCAGGCCCGGTGCCGGAGAAGATCACTCCGCGCGTTCAGCAGACCGCCCTTTTGCTGTGGGGGGTTTATGTTCTCCTCTCGCTTATGCAGACGATGGCGCTGATGTTCGGCGGAATGGACCTCTTTGAATCTCTTACCCACACCTTCGGCACCATGGCGACCGGGGGCTTTTCTCCCCTGAACGGCAGCATAGGACAGTACGGCAATCCATATTTTGAGTGGGTCATCACTCTCTTCATGTTCCTCGCGGGAGCCAATTTTGTCCTTCACCTTCTTGCTCTTCGCGGTGACCTGGGCGCATGGTGGCGCGATGAGGAGTTCCGATTCTACGCAAAACTTGTTGTGAGCGCCGTCTTCGCCGCTACGGCCTTTCTTTTCCTGAGCGGGACATACGAAAGCATTCCTGAGGCGTTGCGGTACGGAGCCTTCCAGGTCGTGAGCATTGTAACCACGACGGGGTACGTCACTGACGACTACGAGCTCTGGCCTTCATTCATTCAGTATCTCCTGCTTTTTTTGATGTTCATCGGTGGGTGTGCCGGATCGACAGGCGGCGGGATCAAGAACATGAGGATTATGGTCCTGGTCAAGCATGTTAAGGCGGAACTGCAGCGGCTTCTTCACCCCAGGGCCATAATGCCGGTTCGGATAGGGGGCAAGGTTCTCGAGCGCGAAATAATATCCTCCGTGACGGCTTTTTTCGTGATGTATATCGGACTCTTCGCCCTGGCGGCGCTCGCGATGTCGGCGCTTGGTCTTGATGTGCTGACTGCCATCTCGAGCGTCGCGGCTACAATAGGCAACATCGGCCCCGGACTGGGGACTGTGGGGCCTATGGATAACTATGCGCACATTCCGGCTGCAGGGAAGTGGGTGCTCTCCTTCTGCATGCTCCTCGGCAGGCTGGAAATATACACGGTCATGATGTTATTCATCCCCGGAACATGGAGGCGGTAAATAAGAGCGTGACTCGTGACTCGTGACTCGTGACGCGTAACGCGTGACTCGTAATGCGTAACACGTAATTGTTGAGTGCCACAACATCGTTAACGGATTTATGTGCCATGACATCGTGAACTCGGATCTATTGCAATAACGATATTGTTGTTTCATCTTCATGGGTATCTCTCAAATACAGGAGGATCCCATGAAAGAAGATGCCGAACAGAAGCAAAGGATACTGGCAACGGAACGATATAAAAAC
>JAUSOU010000082.1 GCA_030656095.1 Thermovirgaceae bacterium
AGCCCTCCCAAGGGGTCTCCGGGTGGGCTATGTTTGGCTCGTCTTTTCTTAACAGGTCACGTTTTCGACATAGGTTTGGTTTGGCCATAACGGCCGGAGCCCTCCCAAGGGGGTTCCGGGAGGATGTCCATCAATTCGGAATGTTTTTACAGAGAATGTATTCTCCCGCCAGTGGGCGGGCGCTGAAAGTCCGCCTAACCTGTTTTTGACAACGTCAAAAACGGTCACTTCGTCCACTACGGTCGGGATGACAGGTCTTTGTTGTCATTCCGAACGGAATTTTGTGAGGAATCTTGTTCAAGGATCGCTTGGGTTATGGGCAAGCAACATAACCCTAAACCAGATCCCCGCCAGTGGGCGGGCGTTCCGCTCAGTCGGCTTCTATGCTGGACGGCCGGAGCCCTCCCAGTGAATCGGGGACCGGGAATCGTGAAACGAAGGGGCAATTCTCTTGTTTATTCTATGCGGGTTATTGCACCTGTGATGGTCTCCCTGACTTGTTCTGCAAGGATTATCGCTTCAAATGCTTCCTTTTCTTCCGGTTCCGGTATATCCCCCGGATAGCGAACTTCCACTCCATAATGGGTCAGATCAACCGCTTCCATTATTTCTGAACAGACATCCGGCAAGGCAGGGTGCAACAGTTCGATCAGGCGTTCTATGGAGTGGGTTTTTGGAAACTCGATCTGGAGTTTTGTAAGGAGGGCTTTGATGTATTTCTCTGCTGCCTGCTGGGCATGAAAACATGCCGGAAAAAGCAGCGGCGGTTCTGACGCGGCAAGCGTTTGCGCTGCTTTGAGGTCCTGGTCTGCCTTTAAAAGCCATTGAGCGGAGATCTTGTCTATCGTTTCCTTATGCGGCTTCATAGATCACTCTTCCATATTTGTTGGCCGGGTAGGCAATACCTCCGATAACGTTTTTGCTCTCTTCAAACCATCGGTCTGAGATCACGATCACGTCAAATGGATATCCCAGACCCCACAGGCTCCGAACAAGGAGGTTCCTCTGTTTTCGGGAGTCCACAGGCTCTTTCGAGACAACGAGCAGGTCAA
This sequence comes from Thermovirgaceae bacterium, assembly GCA_030656095.1. Taxonomy (GTDB): domain Bacteria; phylum Synergistota; class Synergistia; order Synergistales; family Thermovirgaceae; genus UBA2252. The sequence goes on from JAUSOU010000082.1 coordinate 1,053, forward strand.
TGTCGCTGTCGGGTGTCATTCCCCCGGTTGCGGCCGAGCCAAAAAGGATGACTTTCTCGGGTTTGGAAACGGAAACGATCCTGCTGACAATTTCCCTGATCAAGCTTTCGTCAACAGACATGAGAAACCTCCTAAGGGTTTGCATTCCATTTTGATTATTTTACCACCATCATAAAACACCTGTTGGAGTGAATGGGAACCGGTAAACAGTAAACGGTATGTGGAAAAAATAAAGAAAAGCGCTGCAGGTTCCAGGTTGCGAGCTGAAAAGCCTGTCATTCCGAGAAGTGAAACGAACAGAGAGGCGTATCCGCTTCTGGCCCAGGTAGATGGCGTAGTATTCACCGCCGCCAAGGAGCGGCAGGAGCGGTTTTATGCGAAACTGGTCCGAGACCATCACAAGGTCTTTCATGGCAAGGGGAAGACGATAGACCTTTGAAAATTCCGGGGCCAGGAAAGCGGGAGACGTTATACTTACAGAGGGGTGAGAGCATGTCTGTGAAGGTTCTGCGGGTTATCAACAGGGATAGGTGCATAGGCTGTTACAGCTGTATGTACGCATGCACCCGGCAGCTGCGCGGCCTAGGCGGAACGAGCAAGTCGGCCATGCGGGTGAGGGCATATTCGGGTGTGGAAGGTACCTTCTCCATCCGGGTCTGCGCACGATGCGAGGAGCCGGACTGCGCGGAAGCCTGCCCGACGGGAGCCCTGAAGACCGCCCCCGGAGGCGGAGTGCTACTGAACAGGGAAAAATGCATTCACTGCGGCGCCTGCGTAAAGACCTGCGCGATCACCGCCCTCCAGTGGGACGAGGAGGAGAAGATACCCATTCCCTGCATCCACTGCGGACAGTGCGTTCGCTACTGCCCAAACGGTGTGCTGGCCCTTACCGATCGCCAGGGGCCGAAAGAAGGTGACGGCCATGCAAAGTAAGGTTATGTTCGCGGACCTCACGACCGGGACCTTCCGGATCGAGGAGGATCCCCGGCTTTTCCGTGATTTCCTGGGCGGAACGGCAGCGGCAACGGAGTTGCTGACGCGCCACGGACGTCCCGATATAGACCCTCTGGCCCCAGAGGCCCCGCTGATATTCGCAATAGGGCCTTTCAGCGCGCTCTTCCCGGCTGCAACGAAAACGATCGCTCTTTTCCGCTCTCCTCTAACGGGCGAGCTGGGGGAATCCCACGCGGGAGGGCGGCTGGCATCAGCGCTCAGGGATGCGGGGATCGACGCCCTTGTCGTTACCGGCGCCTCCAAAAGACCGGTGTATCTGAAAATCGACGGCCTGCAGGCCGATATAAGATCAGCAAGGACTTTCTGGGGGCAGTCCGCTCCGGCAACGGAACGGATCCTCCGCGAGGCTGCGGAGACGCGCGGGCGCAAGCTCTCTATCGTGCGGATAGGCCCCGCCGGAGAGAGGCTCTCACCCCTGGCCTGTGCTACTGTGGACGGCTCGAGGCATTTCGGGCGCCTCGGCCTTGGTGCCGTGATGGGGTCGAAGAAGCTGAAGGCGATCGCAGTGAGCGGCAAAGGGGCTGTCCCCATCGGGGATGCCAAGGCCTACCGGAATGTTTACGACAGGCTGTACGAGCGGGTGGTCCGCTCCGGCGAGATGCGGAAGTATCACGAACTGGGCACTCCGGCGAACGTGCTGGCACTGAACGCTATCGGAGGGCTGCCGACTCGCAACTTCTCACAGGGGACATTCGAGAACGCCCCCCTGATCTCGGGAGAGGCCTTCCTGAGAGATGTGAACGTCCAGCACACAGCCTGCGCCCACTGCCCCTGCGGCTGCATCCAGATCGCCGAGCTCCGCGAGAAGTTCGCACCCGCGCATTACAGCACCGTGAGGGTTTCCTATGACTATGAACCTATCTTCGCTGTCGGAACGCAGCTCAGCCTCTCCGGTCCGGATGAGATCCTGAAGGTTATCGCCTCCATCGAAAAGCAGGGGTGGGATTCCATGAGCATGGGCAACACCCTTGCCTGGGCCACGGAGGCCTTCCTTTCGGGCGTTATCGGGGAGAGTGAGACCAACGGTCTCTGTCTCTGCTTCGGCGACACGAAGGCCTACCTTGAGGCCCTCCGGCGAATTGCATCGGGTGAGGGTGAGTTCTTTCGTGATCTCGAGATGGGCACGGCCTTCTGTTCGGAGAAATACGGAGGCGCGGATTTTGCCATGCAGTATGGACGGGTGGAACCTGCCGGATATTTGACGGGAGAGAACGCCGTCATGTCCTGGATCACGGGAGTCAGACACTCTCACCTGGATGATTTCGGCTACAGCATCGACCAGAAGCTGCTGCTCCAGGAGATCCCACTCGAGGAACAGGTCCGGATGCAGGTTGAAGACGCCCGGTGGAGGATGGTTTTGAACTCCCTTGTTATCTGCCTCTTCGCAAGGGGCGTTTACGACAACGACATTATCGTGGAGGCCCTCGGGACCCTCGGCCTCGAGTGGCCCCTGGACAGGCTGAAGCGGCTCGGGGAGGAGACTTTGCGGGCCAAGTACCGCTGGAAGGCGGCCTGCGGTTTTTCGCTGGACAATACGGCCATTCCGGAAAAGATGTTCCGCGTGAAGACAAGTACGGGGCTTATCGACAGGGACAGGATGGCCAGGAGACTGGAGCTGTACTGCAAGGATCTGTAATGCGGGAATGGTGGATCGGGAGGCGTTAATCGACCAGACCAGCCCAAAACATATCCCCGCCGGCTTGGCGGGCAGCAGGCGGGATGGCAGGGCTTTTGCCAAAGGCGTGAACGGGGCGTAAAGATCAGGATAGGTTAATGGCGTTATCCTCTTTTTTTGAACCTTCCAGTGAAATTTTAGATGGAAAAGTTTGATTTGTACGGACTATGCCAAATTGCAATGTATTTTTTCTTTGAGGATATTGGAGAAAACAAATTATGAGCATTTCTGTAAAAGAAAGGAGGGAACGCAAAATCGCAGGGATTGAAAAAGCTTCTCCCCCTTACCGGAAACGAAGTGATCCAACCGGTCACTGTCCGCAAGTAGGCGGCATAACACTGATGATTTTAGTCAGGGATCTTCGATTTACTGCTTTTTGCAGACATATGCTCAAATTCAAGATATAAACCTGAGAAGAGGTCGGGGCCGGGCTTGAGTGTGGCCTTGCCGGGCTGCCACCCGGAGGGTGGAGGGCCTTCATGCAATGGATAACGCCGCCAAGGTCGATTTGAGTCTTCTGTTGATGCTCCATTCAGGATATCGTGCGATAATTTAATTGAACATTCAATGCTCTTCCAGGGAGGTTTTCATGTTGAACAGCTCGCTTGTTTCCGAGGAAAAATTCGCCCTGGAAATGGACTCCATGGACGAACTCGCGTATTACAGGAAGATGTTCCACCTGCTGCCCGGAACAATCTACATGGACGGCAATTCTCTGGGGCTCTGCCCGAAGGACGCAGAAGGCTCAATTTTGAAGGCCCTTGAGGAGTGGAAGCAGATGGGCATCCGGGGCTGGATGGAGGGAGAGCCGCCCTGGTTCGAGATGTCCGAGCGGGTGGGGGCCAAGGCCGCGTCTTTAGTGGGAGCCCGGTCCGACGAAGTTGTGCTTACAGGCACCACGACCGTGAACCTTCATGCCCTGGTGTCCACGTTCTACCACCCGACGCCGGAACGCCACGTGATCCTCGCCGACGAGCTGAACTTTCCCACGGACATCTACGCCCTGGGGAGCCAGGTGGCCTTAAGGGGATTCGACCGGGAGAAATCTCTCCGGCTTGTCCGTTCTTCGGAAGGCCGTTCTCTTGACGAGGATGAGATCATCAAAGAGATGACCCCCGATGTCTGCCTTGTTCTCCTGCCATCGGTGCTATACCGGAGCGGCCAGCTTCTCGACATGGAGAGGCTCACATCAGCCGCCCGGGAACGGGGTATCATCATAGGCTTTGACTGCTCGCACTCTGCCGGGGCGATACCGCACTTTTTGAGCGACTGGGGAGTCGATTTCGCGTTCTGGTGCAGCTACAAGTACATGAACTCAGGCCCCGGATCCCCGGCCTTTCTTTACGTCCACCGACGACACTTCGGAACCATGCCGGCCATGGCCGGATGGTTCGGTTACGAAAAGTCGCGCCAGTTCGAGATGAACCTGGAGTTCATCCCTGCATTGAGCGCAGGGGCCTGGCAGATCTCCTCCCCTTCGATCCTGGGATCGGCCGCGGTGGGTGGAGCGCTGAAGATCACGCTGGAGGCGGGTCTGGACAGGATCCGGGAAAAGTCCCTGGCGCTGACATCTTTCTTCATGAGGCTGGTTGAGACTTATCTCTCCAAACCCCCATACGGATTCCGCATCGGCACTCCGGGTGAGCCGGAAAGGCGGGGCGGCCACGTAGCGCTGGAGCATCCGACAGAGGCTATGAGGATAAACGAGGCTCTGATCGCAAGGAACGTGATCCCGGACTTCCGGCCGCCCGATGTAATAAGGATAGCCCCGGCGGCGCTCTATACGACGTTCCATGACGTGTGGCAGGTAGCGGTGCATCTGAAGGGGATCATGGACGGACGGGAGTACGAGAGGTTTTCGAAGGAGAGAAAGGCAGTATCGTAAAGCCGTAAATCGTAAATCGTGAATCGTGAGTCGTAAATCGGGAACCGAAAGTGCTGTCATTCCGAACCCGAAGGGGGAGGAATCTGGTTCAGATACGAGATCCTCACGTCGCTTCGCTCCTCAGGATGACAGGGACTTCGAGTCACTGTTAACGACAAAACCAAATCCATTCCCTGGCGAAGAAACACCGGGCAGAGCGTCAGCCTCCCCGCTGATTTGATCGGGGACTTCGTCACCCCTGACGGCGCATTGCCTCACTGAAAATCTAACCCTGTTGCAAATATCGTTGCCTCACTGAAAATCTAACCAGTTGTTCGCACTATCTGCGAAGACTGGAGGAGGATGAGGTGAGGCTGAGAATGAGCATAAAAGCTCGAAGGGAGCTGCTTGCCTCCCAACGGGGACATTACAGGGCCGCAGATCACAAGGACAAGATAAAGATACTGGATGAATTTGTATCGGCTACGGGATACAACCGTAAGTACGCCATAACGCTGCTGAACGGATATCCTCCGTCGGAAGGCGACACCGGAGAAAAACCGAAACCGTGGGAAGGAAAGGGATCTGCAAAACGACTGGGCGGGAAACGCCAACCGCGGCTGTACGATGAAAAAATTAAGGATCTCCTGGTTTCGGTGTGGAAGATGAGCGGCAAACTGTGCTCCAAGCGCCTCAGTCCCTTCATGAAGGAACTGCTGGAAGTGCTTGAGCGAAAGGGGCGCATCGGTTTGTCCTCTTCCCAGCGCGAGATTCTTTTACAGATGAGCGCTTCAACCATCGACCGACTCCTGAAGGATACGCGGCGGGGTGAAAAGCGCGGGATATCCACTACCAGACCGGGGCAGTTGCTCAAGAAATCAATACCCATAAGGACCTTCAGCGACTGGAACGAAGAAAGTCCCGGTTTTTTCGAAGTGGACACCGTCTCGCATTGTGGTGAATCCGCAGCCGGGACGTATCTCAGCACGCTCACCATAACAGACGTATACAGCGGATGGACCGAAGAGAGGGGTTTGGCGGGCAAGCTGGCCGAAGCCGTAGTGGAGGCCTTGGAAGAGATGCAAAAAACACTGCCCGTTACTATACAGGGCCTGGATTCCGACAATGGATCGGAATTCATAAACCAGACCGTGCAGGACTACTGCGAAACAAAAAACATAACCTTCACCAGGGGGCGCAGGTATAAAAAGAACGACCAGTGCTACGTGGAGCAAAAGAACGGATCGATGGTAAGGACCTTCATTGGATACGAGCGATACGAGAACCGCAAGGCCAAAAACATCATGAACCTGATGTATCCCCTGCTTTCGGACTTCGTCAACTTCTTCCAGCCCTCCATGAAGCTGGAAAGCAAGGACAAAAGAAACGGCAAGACCCGCAGGAAGTACCTTGAAGCCAAAACCCCCTACAGGAGGCTTCTCGAGTCGGGAGTCCTGGGGGAAAAGAAGAAGGCCGAGCTTGAAAAACGCTACGAAAGCCTCGATCCCGTAACGTTGCAGAAAGAGATATCCCGGCTTCGGGGTCTGCTGCTTCGCGAGGCCGGAGTTCCCGCCGACAGCGGAATTATATCGGAGATCAGGAGGCTAAGGAAAAACAACGAAATACGGCTGCAGACAACGCCCGGTCTCATATGCTCTAAGCGGTACAACAGGCCCGCCTACTATCCCAAAAGGCACGATGCTTTCGACGACCTTCTGGGCGACGTGAAAAGAATGATCCGGGCCGATCCCGCGATCAGGCCGGGGGAGATCCTGGCTGTTTTACAGAAAGACCATCCGGGACGCTTCTGCGACTATCAGCTTCGCACCCTGAGGAGGAGGATCAAGGAGATAGAAACAAAAATTAAGAGCGGAAAAACGGCCGAAAAGAAGGACGCCCGCAGTGCTTGTACAGACAAGTCACCGCAGACGTCCTCAAGGAGCAAAAGAGCCGCAAAACCGCCTGAAAACAGGGCTAATCAACACCGAGGTGCTAAGATTCAAAAAGAGGCGACGATTTGTCACGGTTAGATTTTTGAATGAGGCAATACG
>JAUSOU010000084.1 GCA_030656095.1 Thermovirgaceae bacterium
GCAATACCGCTATGGGTATATCGCCATTGTATGGTGAGCTCTCTGCAAAGGCATGAGTAAAAAGGCTGAACAAGAGCACACAAGGTACGATTCTGGTTGTGCCCTGTCATCCCAGCTTTGTCTGTCATCCCGAGCGCAGCCGCGGGATCTGGGTTTGTTTGTCATCCCGACCGTAGTCGACGAAGTGCCCGAATCCGCTCAATTGCGGATGAAGGGTAGGGATCTAAACCTGACCCAGATCTGGTTTTCAGAAACAGAAATAGATCCTCACGTCACTATCGCTCCTCAGGATGACAGGCTATTGAGTCATGTCATCCCGACCGAAGCGGCGGGATCTGTTCCAAACGACCCTGATCCAGATTTCCGCCGGAAGGCGGACGTTCCGCCCAGCTTCGCTAACGCTTCATATCGGAATGACACAAGACAACCTCCGCTTTGGCTTTTACGTCTAACTTCTTACGTCTCCCGCCTCACGCCCCTAAGGTTTTCCTGTCGCCTTGCTGCCTGTCTCCTCGATTTTCTGACCTTACTCTCCTTCCAGCCGGCCTGCGAGAGACAGGAACAGATCGCGGCTCCATCCGCTGGTCGAAACAGCATCCTTCAGAAAAGGGGTCACATCCCTTTTTGCGCCTTCGATATCCAGAGTCTCTACCCTGGCAAGATACATCTCTTTCACATCGGCAAGCGCCAAGGGGTTGCCGTTTTCCAGGTTTCCGCTGCCCCTCAGCTTGTCTTCCAGGTAACCAAGGTCCAAAGGCACGCGCTTTTGCAGGAACCAGATAAAGTCATACCAGTCCCTGCCCTTTACCCTGTTCCCCCAGGATCTGCAAAGCAGCGCGTGCATCTTCCCTGCGAACAGTGAGGGAAGTCTCATGGTCAGGACGGGGAAGGCTATCGGGTACAGAAGAAATACCGACTCCTCCTGAAAAGACCCTGAAGGCCCTGTATCGACCTCCAGTCTTATCCTTACCGTCTGGCTGGCAGAAAAAAGCCTTGCGATGTCTTTCAGGCCGCCCGAGGGTT
>JAUSOU010000096.1 GCA_030656095.1 Thermovirgaceae bacterium
GCCCCAGAGATACTTACAACCCCCGGTTACCCGGACGCTGCTTCCCGGCGCTAGAAAGGTGTACGGACAACTCCTTTCTCGGGACTTCAACCCGATAGATAAACAGCCGTTACGGCACGCGATCTGAATTTGACCTTCCGACTCACGATTCACGACTCACGATTCCCGATTTACGATTCACGGCCTTTGTGGTATAAAACGTACATCCTTTTTCCAGGGAGCGGTGTAAAGTGATCTTTGATCATATTCTGTTTGGCATGGGTAGCGGGTCCTCTTCTTTCTCTTCCGGCTGGTCCGGAAGGGCAGGCCTTCCTTTGCCGGCAGAGGAGGAGCCGCAGTCACCCATATAAGAAACCCTGATAAAGTTTTTAGAGGTTTTCGCAGAATACAGGCCGGGAGAAAATTTTCTCCCGGCCTTTTTTTATCCGAAGGAGGGAGATCAATGCAGCAGCATCTGTTCACACCCGGCCCGGTCAACGTCCCATACGAAGTTCGCCAGGCGGGAGCCGCGCCGATGGTCAGTCACCGCAGCGAACCCTGGTTTTGTCTTCTCGAAGAAATAACGAACCGTCTGAAGCGGCTTCTCGGAGTCATGGAACCCGTGATCCTTATCCCCGGTTCCGGAACGGGCGCGCTCGAATCCCTGGCGGTGAACCTCATCTCCCCGGGTGACGAGGTGATCTCCTTTTCCTGCGGAGTTTTCGGAGAGAGGTTCCGGGAGATCGCATCCCGCACTGGTGCGAAGATGATCCCCGTCGATATTCCACGGGGGCAGGGGTTCACCGGAGAAGACGTCCTGGCGGCCCTGGCAAAGCACTCAGGAGCAAAGGCGGTTCTCTTCACACACAACGAAACATCCACGGGGGTCGTGAACCCGCTGGAGGAAATGGCCTCCGCCATCCCCGAAGGCGGTCCGCTCATCCTGGTCGACGCAGTGAGCTCCCTCGGGGCAATGCCGTGCCTGCCTTCCGAATGGCGGCTCGACGGTCTGGCCTCCTGCTCGCAGAAAGGGCTTCTGGCTCCGCCGGGAGTTGCTCCGGTCTGGATCTCCGAACGCGCATGGGAGGCGGCCAAGACCCATAGGTGCCCCTCGTACTATTTCGATCTCGCTCTTCACCGGAAATACCTGGAGAAAAAACGGCCGCAGAACCCGTTTACCCCGCCCGTTTCGCTCTATTACAGCCTTGCGGCTTCGCTTCGCATCCTGGAGGAGTGCAGCTGGGAGAAGAGGTTTGCAGACATTGCGCGGATGGCCCGCACTTTCGAGTCCGCCTGCGAAGCTATGGGATTCGAACTTTTCGTCCGGGATGCCCGTTTTCGCTCCCCCGCCCTGACCTCGGTCGTCATGCCTTCCGGTGGAGGGGAATTGATAAAGCAAGTGCTGGAAGAACTTGGGGTTATGGTCGCCGAGGGTCAGGGAGGAGAAAATTCCACTCTTCGATTTGCCCACTACAGCCCGGGAGGATGGCCGGAGGCGAGCCTGCTTGCCGGAAGCCTCTTCGGCGCAACCGCAAAGTGCGGACTTGATATGTGTTCCGGCTTCATTGAAGAAGCCTGGAAAACCTGGAACAGGGAGGTTTGCTGAATATGTACAAGGTGCTTGTAACAGAGGTTATTTCGGACGCGGGACTCGAGATCCTTCGCCAGGACCCGGATGTAAGGCTTGAGATCCGCACCGGGCTCTCCCGGGATGAGCTCCTCAAGGCAGTCGCCGATGTGGACGGAATGATAACCAGGAGCGGTACTCCGCTGGACGCAGAGGTTCTCGGCGCAGCGAAGAAATTGAAAGCTGCCGCACGAGCCGGTGTCGGCCTCGACAACATCGACCTTGCGGAAGCAAGCCGCCGGGGAGTAGTCGTGATCAACGCCCCGACCGGAAACACACTGGCCGCCACGGAGCACACCATGGCGCTGATGCTCTCCCTCGTGCGCAGGGTTCCGCAGGCATGCAGCTCCGTAACCTCCGGTGAGTGGAAACGGAGCAAATTCGTGGGACGCCAGCTTTCGGGAAAGCGCCTGCTCGTCATAGGCCTGGGACGGATAGGAACACAGGTCGCGTTGCGCTGCAGGGCCTTCGGAATGGAGGTAACGGCGTATGACCCGTATGTTTCGGCCGAAAAGGCGGAGCGGGCCGGGGTCCGGCTTGTCGACGATCTCCCCGGAGGGCTCTCTCTCGCCGATGTCGTCACCATGCATGTCCCGCTGACCCGGGAAACGCGGGGGATGCTCGACAGTTCATCCCTGAAAGCATGCAAGAGAGGCGCCTACATCATCAACTGCGCCAGGGGCGGGCTCGTCGATGAGGAAGCGTGCGCCGAGAATGTGCGCTCGGGGTTCCTTTCGGGGGCCGCGTTCGACGTATTCGACGGAGAACCGGCGAGGAAGGATCACCCGCTCCTGGCAGAGGACATCCGGGACCGGGTCGTCCTCACTCCCCATATAGGCGCCAATACGGAAGAGGCGCAGTCGGCGGTCGCCACGATCGCCTGCTCGAACCTCCTGGCCGCCCTCAAGGGAAAAGCCTGCGAGAACGCCGTCAACCTCCCGTTCATCGAGCAGACACTCTCCGACGGCAGCAGGGCCTTCCTCTCCCTGGCCCGGAAACTGGGCTTCCTGGCCGCCCACCTTGTCAAGGAGCCGGTGAAGGACATCAGGGTAACCCTCAGAGGCCCTCTCTTCTCGCCCGAGGATGACCCGATCTGCTTCGAGATCCCCTACCACTACTCCCCGTTCACCGTCGCGGGGCTGAAAGGGTTTCTGGAGTACTCGCACGGGCCGGAAGTCAACTACATGTCCGCTCCGCTTCTTGCGGCAGACAAGGGGATCCGGGTGGAAGAGGGACGCACGCCCGGCGGAACCTGGAAGAACCAGATAGAACTCGCGCTCTCCGTCCCGGGATCCCGCGAGGAGATCACTGTAGCCGGGACCGTCACCGAAGAGGGACGGCAGCGGGTGGTGAACATCGGCGGGTACTGGATAGAATTCGTACCGGAAGGAACGGTGCTGCTCTTCAGCAACCACGACCGCCCCGGCGTGATAGGGAAGGTAGGCACTCTCCTGGGGAAGGCCGGAACCAACATAGCGAACTTCGCGCTGGGGAGAAAAAACGGGAGCGGTCTCGCCGTGGGAGCCCTTCAGATCGACGGCGACATCAAGGAGTCGGTCATCGAGACCTTCAAAAAAGACGCCGATCTCCTGTGGGCGGTCAAGGTCAACTTCGCGGAGGCGCTCTAGATGAAGCACATATTTCTTATCCGCCACGGTGAGACCGACTGGAACAGAGAGGGCCGCTTCCAGGGAAAGATGGACATTCCCCTGAATGCCCTCGGAAGGAAGCAGGCCGAAGCAGCCGCTGGAACCCTGAAAAACGCGGCGATCGACAGGGTGGTTTCAAGCTCTCTCTCCCGCGCGGCGGATACGGCCAGCGCTTCGACAGCACTCTCGGGTCTCGCCGTGGAGGTTGCGGATGGCTTCCGCGAGATAGATCACGGCCTCTGGGAGGGGCACACGGCGGACGAGGTGGAAAAGCTCTGGCCGGGGATGCTCGCCTCTTGGCATTCGCACCCCGAAACGGTGACCATGCCCGAAGGGGAAACTTTGAAGGATGTCCAGGTACGCGCATGGGCCGCACTTGAAGATGTGATCGCTGCTCCCGGGAGCAGGGTGGCCGTATTCTCCCACGACGCAGTCATCAAGGTGATCCTCTGCGGGGTCGTGGACTGTAATTTGAGCAGCTTCTGGCGGTTCCGCATTGCCAACGCCAGCATCACCCTGTTGGAAGCGGGCGAAAAGGGATTGAGCCTCCACGTCATGGGGGACGCGCACCACACGGGCAACCCCTGGAAGAGGGAGGAGCAGAAGGGGCTGTAAAAAGCCGTGACTCGTGACTCGTGACTCGTTACTCGTTACTCGGAATGCCCTGGCAAAGAACGCCGGGGACCTTGTACCCTTCACTCTCCTCCAGGCAAGCTGAAGGACTTCGTGTTCGGGCAGAGCGTACCCTGCCAAAAACGGCGGGCACCTTGTTCGCCTCCCCGACACAGTCCCCGATGATTTAGTCGGGGATGATTTGATCGGGCACCTTGTCACGATGGGCACATAAGGTTATCATCGTGACAGTAATAATAATGGATAAAAATGGGCCAAACCATGAAATGATCTTCGCTTTGATGTGACAAAGGAGGCTTAAAACCGTGGAGTCCGGAAAGGGAGAAACCAACACTCTTTTTGAATGCGAGGGCATGCAAAAAAGGAAGAAACTCCTGGACAACCTTGGAGGGCTCCCCGAA
>JAUSOU010000106.1 GCA_030656095.1 Thermovirgaceae bacterium
ATACCCAGGCCCTTTTCCATTGAAACCAGAAGCGGCTCCGAGATCGATGAAAAAGGATTCCTGGAATACTGAGCCGAAAGAGAAGGCCAGTTCCCCTTTGAGATCTTGTCGATCTTCGTATAGACGACCTGTACGGGAACCTTATGCTTTTGAACCCACTCCTGAAGCAGACTGTCGTTTTCAAGCATTCCGTGCCTGAAATCAACAAGGTGCACAAGAAGGCAAAGAGATTCTCTCTTTGAGATATAACTTTCGATAAGTTTTGCCCAGGCCTTCCGCTCCTCCTTCCCCCGCTGCGCGAAGCCGAAACCGGGAAGATCGACAAGTATGAAATTTCTGGCATGCTCAACCTTGAAGAAGTTGATGCTTCTGGTCTTTCCCGGAGTGGAACTGACATGGGCAAGCCTTGTCTGAATGATCCCGTTTATGAAGGTCGATTTTCCGACATTTGACCTGCCGGCAAAGGCTATCTCGGGATACCCCGCACCCGGGAACTGATCCTCATTGAAGCTTGTTGCCAGAAGCGACGCCTTCAATTTACCCGGCCGCATCTGACTTCTCCTGCTCAATGGCGTACCCGAAAACCTCTTCAAGTTTCCGTACGAAAACCAGATCCAGACCCTTAAGTACCCAATGCGGCATTTCGCTGGTTTCAAGCCTGTTGTCCATCGGGAGCAGGACCGTGCCGACACCGTACCTCCTGGCGGCAAGAATCTTTTCGCGAATGCCGCCCACGGGAAGTACATCTCCTCTGAGAGTGACCTCACCTGTCATTGCCATTCCGTTCCTGACCAGTTTGCCGGAAAGCGCGGAGTAGATGGATACTGCAAGGGTGATCCCTGCCGAAGGGCCATCCTTGGGAATAGCTCCCTCCGGAACGTGAACGTGAATGTCGGTCTTGTCCCATTCAACCGAAGATATGCCAAGCTCCTCCGAGTTGGCCTTCAAATAACCGAGGGCCGTCTGGCCCGATTCCTGCATGATCTCTCCGAGGTTTCCCGTCAGGATGATCCTGCCCTTGCCTGCGATCCGGACACTCTCGATCACGAGGATGTCGCCTCCCGTTTCGGTCCATGCCAGACCGATCGCAGCGCCCTTCTGGTTAGTGGAGGGGAGATGAATTCCTCCGTGATGTCGGGGCACGCCAAGCAAAGGGACCATTTCCGAAGTACCAACACGGAATGTTTTCCTGAGGGTAGAATCGTTCTTTTCCTCGGATTCGACAATTTTGCGGGTAATCTTTCGGACTACTTTTGATATCTGCCTCTCAAGCTCCCTGACACCAGCTTCGCGTGTATATTCAGTGATTATCCTGTTCAGTGAAGCGGGGGTAAAAGATATCTGGCCCGGGGCCAGACCATGCTCGTCAAGGACCTTGGGAATAAGGTGTCTACGGGCTATATGCACCTTTTCCTCTGATACATACCCTGGAAGTCTTATGACTTCCATTCTGTCCAGGAGCGGTTTGGGTATTGTATGGGTACTGTTTGCCGTGGTTATGAAAAGTACGTTCCCAAGATCGAATGGAACCTCCAGAAAATGATCCGTGAACATGCTGTTCTGTTCCGGATCAAGAACCTCCAGAAGCGCCGAAGCCGGATCACCCCTGAAATCCAGGCCGATCTTGTCTATCTCATCCAGGAGCATCACTGGGTTGCATGTTCCAGCCTGGCGTATTTTCTGAATGATCCTTCCGGGAAGGGCGCCGATGTATGTTCTTCTGTGGCCCCTGATCTCGGCCTCGTCCCTGATGCCCCCAAGGGACATATTGACAAATTTTCTGCCGGTCGCCCTTGCAATGGAGCGGCCAAGTGATGTCTTGCCGACTCCCGGAGGTCCGGTGAAACAGAGGACCTGTCCTTTCAGTTTATTTCCAGCCTGTTTTCGGACCGCCAGGTATTCAAGTATCCTTTCCTTTGCTTCATCAAGAGCGTAATGGTCCTCGTCCAGAACTTTTGCGGAAAGAGTGATATCCATGCTCTCTTTTGTCTTTTTTCTCCAGGGCAGATCCGTAAGCCAATCAAGGTATGTTCGTACCACAGTCGCCTCCGCCGACATCTGCGGCATCTTGGCAAGCCGGTCCAGTTCATGGAGAGCCTTTTTCCTTACATCTTCCGGCATCCTTGATTTGGTGATCTCTTCCCGGAAAGTATCCAGCTCGGAGAAATCATCCCCCTGCCCAAGTTCATCCTGGATGACTTTCAATTGTTCCCGGAGGTAATACTCCTTCTGCCCTTTTTCAAGCTCCTGCCTGACCCGTTCGTGGATCGAACGTTCCATCTCAAGCAATTCGATCTCACGCAGCAGGATCTTGAGGATCATTTCCAGGCGCTGGTTGATCTCCACGGCCTCAAGGAGATGCTGCCTCTCAGGGATCCTGACCGTCAGATGCGACGCGACAAGGTCCGCGACCTGGCCGGGGTCATCCAGGGATGCGACGGACATCAGGACTTCCAGAGGGATCTTGGGGTGGATAGTGACATACTTGTCGAACTGTGCCAGAACGGTTCTCCTCAAGGCCTCAATTTCGGTCCCTCTGGGGAGCAGAACCGGTTCCAGGGGTTCGATCTTCGCGAAGAAAGAATCCCTTTCAAGGTGTACTTCAACGATGGAGGCGCGGGAGGCTCCTTCCACAAGGACCTTCGTTGTTCCGTCAGGCAGACGAAGCATCTGCATGACATTCGTGACGGTCCCAACGCCGAAAATATCCTCCGGCTCCGGATCCTCAACGGTCGTGTCCTTCTGTGCAACGACAAGAACAGTTCTGTCGTGCAGCATCGCTTCTTCCAGAGCTCTCAGGGAACGGAGCCTTCCGACGAATAACGGGACTATGACTCCGGGAAACAGAACAAGATCGCGTACGGGTAGCAGGGGTATCATTTTGCTCCCAGTAATCTCCTCAGGCATCAACTATGCTACCTCCCCGGCCCTTGCGAAATCCATAACAGGGGGTTCCTTCCCTTCGATCATCTCCATGGTTACGATAACTTTGGAGAGACCATCGCTTCTTGACGGCAGCTCATACATCAGGTCAAGCATTATCGATTCCATTATCGACCTCAGGGCTCTCGCTCCGGTGTTTCGTTCGCAGGCTTTCCCCGCTATTCTCCTGAGCGCCTCGGGGGTAAACTCCAGATCGACATTTTCCATCCGGAACGCCTTCTGATACTGCCTGACGAGGGCATTCCTGGGTTCGGTGAGGATCCTCATGAGTGCACCCTCCCCAAGTCCCTCAAGAGCCGCTGTAACTGGGATCCTTCCGACAAATTCCGGGATGAATCCGAACGACATAAGATCATCCGGCTGGACGTCCTTAAGGACCCTGAAACGGTCTTTTTTGTCGTCCTTGGACATCTGCCCCCCAAATCCGATGATCTTTCTGTTAAGCCTTCTGGAAATGATCCCTTCAAGACCTTCAAAAGCCCCGCCGCAGATAAAGAGGATATTTTTGGTATTCACCTGGATAAACTCCTGGTGAGGGTGCTTCCGACCGCCTTTGGGCGGAACGTTGGCTTCGGTTCCTTCGAGGATCCTTAGAAGCGCCTGCTGAACTCCCTCTCCCGAAACATCCCTGGTGATCGAGGTGGATTCCGATTTTCTGCAGATTTTGTCTATCTCGTCCAGGTAAATAATTCCTCTCTCCGCCGCTGATACATCGTAATCGGCGGCTTGAAGGAGTCTGACCAGAATATTCTCGACATCCTCGCCGACATACCCTGCCTCGGTGAGGGTAGTGGCATCCGCCATGGCAAATGGAACCCGTATCGTTTTTGCCAGGGTCTCCGCGATCAGCGTCTTCCCGGATCCGGTTGGCCCAAGCAGAAGAACGTTGCTCTTCTGAAGCTCAACATCATCTTCAGCCCCGGAGGCGATCCTCTTGTAATGGTTATAAACCGCGACCGAGACGACTTTTTTGGCCTGATCCTGATCGATGATGTACTGATCCAGTGCCTCCTTGATCTCTCTCGGTTTCGGAAGATTCCGGAAATTCTTCTCGAAGGAGGCCGGAAGCGTCCGCTCGGCTTCGTTGTCCTTGATTATCAGATTGCAGAGATGGACGCATTCGTTGCATATATAAACTCCGGGGCCGGCGATAAGCTTGGAAACCTCTTCCTGGCTCTTCCCGCAGAACGAGCACTTTGCCTCTCTCCTTGTCCCCCTGGTCCCGTTTCCTATAGAGTTGGGCATGTTGATTCCTCCTCATTTCCGTTTCCACTGTTTCCCTGACGAACTGCCTTCTCCACAATAGCACCTAAAAATGTTCCTTAGTGAACAACAAAGGGAGCGCCTATTGAGGGCTCCCTGCAATCGGGCGTAAATTGTTTTTCGACTGTCCGGAGCTATCGCCGGGCGATCACTTTATCGATTATCCCGTATTCACGGGCCTCTTCGGCGGACATGAAGAAATCACGATCCGTATCGGCTTCAATTTCGCTCTCGGTCTTTCCGGTGTGTTTAATCAGGATCTCATGAAGCCTCTGTTTGAGCCGCATGATCTCCCTGGCGTGTATCTGGATGTCGATAGCCTGCCCCTGGGTTCCGCCAAGGGGCTGATGAAGCATTATCCTTGCGCTGGGCAGAGCTATCCGCTTGCCAGGATCGCCTCCCGCCAGCAGGACAGCTCCCATGCTTGCGGCCTGACCCACGCAAATGGTCGAGACAGGGCATTTGATGTACTGCATGGTATCGTATATTGCCAGCCCTGAAGTAATCACACCGCCGGGGCTGTTGATGTAAACGTTCACATCCTTTTCAGGGTCCTCGCTCTCAAGGAAAAGAAGCTGTGCGACCACAAGATTGGACAGGTGGTCGTCTAGGGCCTCGCCAACAAAAACAATCCTGTCCTTCAGAAGGCGACTGTATATATCATAGGCCCTTTCTCCCCTGCCGGTTTGTTCTACTACCATGGGGACATACATCAGGATCCCTCCCCCCCGGATATTGCCTCATTTCCGGTTTTATGATCTTCTCCAGCTGCAACCTCATCGATTGTGACCTTTTCCATAATTCTCTCAACCGTCTTTCGAATCCTGACCCTGTGCACGAGATCTCCGATGTTGTCCTTGTTTTTGAGAAAAAATTTCTGCATCTGGGGTTCCGGGACACCAAGGGAGAGCGACATCTCACGTATCTCCTGCTCAATATCGCTGTTTTCAACCTGGATAAGCTCTTTGTCGGCGACCGACTCAAGGACCAAAGATCTCTTGACGACCTCAAGCGCCTCGGCGGCGGCTCCATCCTCGAAAGACCCTCTTCCCAAACCTTTTTCCGCAAAGTACTCATCGAGAGACTTGCCGGTCTGTTTCTTGACCTTCTCGGCCATTTCATGGATGATCGCCTGTTTCTGCTTCTCGAGGAGACTTTCCGGAAGCTCTACATTTGATCTCTCCACCAGTAGAGCAAGCGCCCTGTTTTCAGCGTCTTTTTTGCTCTCATGCCGGAAGTTCTCCCGGAGTCTTGCCATAATCTTGTCCCTGAACTGCATTTCTGTAAGATCTGCCTCTTCAGTGATTTTTTGGAAGAATTTTTCATTCATCGCGGGAAGGATCTTTTCCGCAATGGAAATTATATCAATGGCGTAACGTGCGGTCTTCTCCTCGGTACCATCCTTGGATCTCATGAGCACTTCCACTTCGACATGATCCCCGGCTTTGCGCCCTGCAAGAGCTGCGCTCAATTCCTGCCTGACAGAAGGGGAACCGAGTTCCAGGTTCCCCTTCTGCCTGGGAATAGCGCTCTCAAGGGGTTTATCTCCCTCTCCCGGTATTTCCACTCTGTATTCAATTTCAAGCAGGTCTCCGGCCAGGGAGTCCCTGTCCTCAATCGGCTTTCTTTCGGCATGGTTATCTCTCAGAACAATTATCGCATCATCAAGCATCTTTTCAGTTACCTGGACGTAATTTCTGGAGATTTTGATAGTTTTCAACTCGGGAAGTTCGACTTCCGGTCTTGTTTCAAATATAAAGGTCATTTCAACGGGTTTTTCCGGCTCAAGGGTCTCTATTTCGACTTTCGGCTCGGAAATAAGGTCCAGTTCATACTTACTTACAACGCTGTCGATCATTTCCGGGACAAGGTTCTCCAGCGCCTCTGCCCGAATGGCGTCAGGGCCGAGATGCATTTCCAGAACCTTACGGGGAACATGACCTTTCCTGAAACCCTTTATATTCGCTTTTGACCTGAGAACCTCTGTAGCTTCGTCTATTTTCTTACGAAAACTTTCTGCCTGAACTTCAACTCTAATTCTAGTGATGTTTTTTTCCTGTGAAATTATTTCCGATCGCAAAACGATACAACCCCTTCCTTTTCCGGCCCTTAACCGGGAAACAAAAAAGTCTTCTGAAAAACGAAAACCCCTTGGCGACTCCAAGGGGCTCCCTTCGAGGAAAATCAGAGTTTAGACGCCACTCGTCCGCAAAAGTGGTGCGAGAGAGGGGACTCGAACCCCTATGCCATAAAGGCACTGGATCCTAAGTCCAGCGTGTATGCCAATTCCACCACTCTCGCAAAAATGATTTGGTGGGTCATACAGGAATCGAACCTGTAACCCCCTGATTAAGAGTCAGGTGCTCTGCCAGTTGAGCTAATGACCCACTTTTCTACTATGGATATTATAGACGATTATCAACCTCGGGTAACTGGTGGGCCATACAGGAATCGAACCTGTAACCCCCTGATTAAGAGTCAGGTGCTCTGCCAGTTGAGCTAATGGCCCACTTTTAACAACTTTTTGATACCTGGCGCGCCCGGCAGGATTTGAACCCGCGACCTACGGATCCGAAGTCCGCCGCTCTGTCCGCTGAGCTACGGGCGCACTTGAAACAAAATGGGGTGAGCGAGGGGAATTGAACCCCCAACCTCTGGAGCCACAGTCCAGCGCTCTGACCAATTGAGCTACGCCCACCGTGTATAGGGGAAATTGGCAATGGCGCGCTTGGCAGGATTCGAACCCGCGACCTACGGATTAGAAGTCCGTTGCTCTATCCAACTGAGCTACAAGCGCATTTAGCCTCCGTACACCAAAAAATGGAGCGGGAAACGGGATTCGAACCCGCGACCTACGGCTTGGAAGGCCATCGCTCTACCAGCTGAGCTATTCCCGCGTCTTTCTTTGCCGCTTTCTTTCTGTTGGTCGGGGCGAAAGGATTCGAACCTTCGACCCCCTGCTCCCAAAGCAGGTGCGCTAACCAGACTGCGCTACGCCCCGATCGTCTATCCTGACGCTCTATGAGCCAACCAGAAATCTGGTGGAGCTGGGGGGAATCGAACCCCCGGCCTCTTCCGTGCGAGGGAAGCGCGCTCCCGCTGCGCTACAGCCCCATTCTCGAGTGACGGCGACAATTCTAGAGATGGAACGAATTGTTGTCAAGGACAACCACCAATACAGGAATCAACACAGTATTGGTGATATACCTTGGTCAGGCACTCTTATTTTGGAGCTTTCATCTATCCGGGGTTAGAATGTGTCGGCCATTTTATACATATCTGGTCCAGGCTGAACTCTGAATCGATGGGGGGACCACGTACATGCCATTGCCTCAGGAAGTCTTTGATTCTCTAAAATATGCCCTGACCGTTCGTTTCCGCAGAAAACAATGCACTAAAACCGAGTGCGGGAAAAGCTGGCTTGCTCTATTTTTCCGGTCTGATGATCAATGTCTTTTCATCTGCTGGCATGACTCATATCCAGGCTTTTGTCTTGCAACGCCTTCTGAGATCGAAAATCTGAAAAGAACAGAATTGAAGACTCCCCCATTCAGGGGGATTGTCCAGAAATATCTGGAACGCTCACTACTGGATGAAATTTCAAGGACCCGGAACGACAGGATAATTTCGATGCGCTTCAGCCGTATGATAGGCGCGGGGATCGATACTACAAAAACCCTTGTTGTTGAACTGACGGGCAAGAGAAGCAATCTTCATCTTCTCCTGGATGATGGCACAATTCTGGAATCAGCAAGACACGCTTCCCCGGATGGCGGCACCCCCTTAGAGAACCAGCCCGGGGATACCTATTGGCCACCCAGGGTATTCGAGGGGGTTGATCCGGGTAAATGTGACGATCCCGGTCTTTTCTTCTCCCTCAACCGGTTGATCGGTTTCAGCAGGAAGACAGGATCGGCATTGAAAGAAAACTGGCATCTGTTCCCCCAGGAGAAGTGGCAAGAATATATCCGACAAACAATTGAACCCGGCACCCTGGCGAACAGGCCCACGCCCGTTCTGCAATCACTGAATGGTGTTCTTTCGGCATTTTCTATCCCTCTCGGAAGCGCCTTTGTTCATGAAGGGGACACACTGGAGGTTCTCAGAGAGTACATAATTTCACCACTCATTTCGGAGCGTATCAAATCAATAAAACAAACCCTTTTGAAAAACATGAAAAAAAGATCGGCCAAATTGGTTTCGATCAGAAAAGGTCTCGAAAACCAGATCAGCCAGTCGGAAAAGGCACTAGAATACAAGGCCGCCGGCGAACTATTGCTTACCTACCCATACCGCGTACCCAAAGGGGCAACATCCGCAACACTTCCTCAATGGAGAGGCGAAGAGTTCGAAGACATGACCATCGATCTGGATCCTTCAAAATCTCTTTCCCAAAACGCTCAGTATTATTTCAGGAAGTTCAGAAAGTTCAACGTCGACAGGGAAGAATTGAACATGAAATTGAGAGAAATAGACCTTGAGGAGCTGGAACTATCCTCTTTTTCTGAAAAGATAGAAATAATCCATGATTTCGTTTCTCTTGCAGAAATTACTCCCGAGATCCTTTCTTTTTCGCGTGAAAAGACAAAGAGAATATCTCACGGCCCAGTGAAGATCTTCGACTATATGGGACATCAAATAATAGCAGGATCCAACAGAAAGGGGAACAGAAAGGTGACATTTGTCTTTGCCGCGGGAGAAGATCTCTGGTTTCACGTAAGAGGAATGCCGGGGGGGCATGTCATATTGAAAAGTCCTTCAGACGCGGAGCCAGGCGATATCATTCTGGAATTCGCGGCATCCCTGGCAGCCCATTTCAGCAAGGCATCCACCGCTTCGCGGGTTCAGGTCGATTACACCAGAAGGAAACACGTAAGAGCCATACCCCGTTCCATCGCTGAGGTCACATATTCCCGCGCAAGGACACTCACGGTCTCTCCCGATCTCTGGAAAAGGCTTTTGTCAAAAAATTGACAAGTTCCAGAGGCAGCGGGGATCTGAAGCGCATGGGCCTGCCGTCTTTAGGGTGAGGAAAGCCAAGCATCCATGAATGCAGAAAAACCCTTTCCAGTTCAAATGGGACCTTTCTACGGGGAGCATAGAGCTGGTCGCCAACAATTGGACATCCAATGTGTTTCATGTGGACCCTTATCTGGTGGGTACGTCCTGTCAGCAGCGAACACCTGACAAGGGAGTAGTTCCGGCGGCTCCACAGAACCCTGTATCCGGTTACGGCTTTCTTCCCCGTTGGCGTTACGGCCATCCTGTAGCGGTTTCTGGGATCCCTCCCGATGGGAAGATCCACGGTTTCTACCGGAATTTTCGGAGAACCCCAAACCAGGGCCAGGTATTCCTTTTGGACCCTTCGCTCCTGGAAAGCCTTTGAGAGAAGGTCGTGTGACCGGGCATTACGGGAAACAACCATAAGGCCCGAGGTTGAACCATCGAGCCTATGGACTATTCCGGGTCTTTCCGGCCCTCCAAACTCCCCTATTTCAGGGAATCTGTACAAAAGACCATGAACAAGCGTTCCAGTCCAGTGCCCTGGCGACGGATGGACAATAAGACCGGAAGGTTTGTCCACAACAACAAGGTCATCGTCCTCGTAAACGATACCAAAGCTGACCGGTTCAGGAACAAGATCCTTACCCGGTTTCGGCTGAATTTTGACCGTGATGACCATTCCCGGACGGACGATCAGCGACGCCTTGGCTTTGTTTTGCCGTTCGATCGAAACCTTACCGTCGCGTATAAGAAACTGTACCTGTGACCTGGTCTTATCAAGTTTCCACGTGAGAAAGACATCCAGTCTTTCCCCGATCAGATCATCAGATACCAAAAATTTGTATACTTGCTCCGTAAAAGAGTCAGCCCCCTGAAGGCTCATGCCGGCAATTCAACACCCTATTGAAAAAATAATTATCATCTTTCCAAATGACCCTCTACTCACCCAGTACCGCCCGGCATCTGGGGCAGACGGAATCACCGGAAACGTCAAGGGACCTCTTCCAGCATCTTGGGCATTTTCCCCCTGGCGCCTTCCTGATGAGAAATTCTACCCCCGTCTCCTCGTCTTTCCATGAAAACCCATCGTCTTTGAATGAGTCTACGATCCTGAAGGAAGAGACAATTGCGAGGGTAGCCCAATTCTTTTCGTCAAGAAGTGTCAGAGATTCAATGTTTTCCTTTACTGAAAGAAGATCAACTTCCGCGTCCAGAGAGTGTCCGATGATCCCGGAGGTTCTTGCCGATTCAAGCGCCCTGCATACTCCTCTCCTGACAGAAAGAATGGTCTCCCACTTTCGGTCCATCGATTCCTGGGGGATCCCTTCGTCAATTTCAGGCCAGGAGGAGAGGAAAACGCTTTCCGGAAGGGTTGGGTCAAGCTTCTGCATCTCCTGCCAGATCTCCTCCGAAGTGAAACTCAGCACGGGGGAAAGCATTCTGGTAAGAGCTTCAAGGATGATCCACATGGCACTCTGGCAACTTCTTCTTTCCGCTCCATCCTTCTTCTCCGCGTAAAGCCTGTCCTTGCAGACGTCCAGATAAACCGCGCTGAGATCGTTGACGCAAAAATGGTGGATCATGTAGGAGGGGAGGTGAAACTCAAAATCATCGTATCCCTTGGTAGCCCTTGAGATCAGGCGCTGGGTTTTTACAAGGATCCACTTATCGATCTCCAGCATGTCGCTGTAATCAACCAGTCCGGCGGAGGGGTCGAAACCCTTCAAATTGCCCAGGATAAAACGGGCAGTATTCCTTATCCTTCTGTAGGTTTCAACAAGGTTTGAGAGTATCTGTTCCGATATCCTCACGTCATTCCTGTAATCGGTCGAGGCAACCCAGAGGCGAAGAATATCCGCCCCGTACTTTTCTATGATCTCCTGGGGGACAATCACGTTGCCAATGGATTTGGACATTTTTTTCCCGTATCCATCGACTATGAACCCATGGGTCAGAACAGTTTTAAAGGGAGCCTTCTCCCTTGTTGCGACTGATGTCAGAAGTGAAGTCTGGAACCATCCCCTGTGCTGGTCGCTCCCTTCAAGATACAGATCCGCGGGCCACTTGAGCTCCGGCCGTGTTTCCAGAACCGCGACATGGCTACACCCCGAATCAAACCAGACATCCATGATGTCAGTTTCCTTTCTGAGTTTCCGACCGCCGCAAAGAGGGCAGAAGGCAAGGTCTCCGAGGAAATTCTCAGGAGTCAGTTTCCACCAGGAATTTGATCCTTCCTCTCTGAAAACCGACTGGACTTTTCTTATCCTCTCCGCGTCTGCAACAACTCCGCCGCAGGATTCGCAGTAGAATGCCGGGATAGGGACGCCCCAGATTCTCTGGCGGCTGATACACCAGTCCGAGCGATCCCTCACCATATTGGTGATCCTTTCCTTGCCCCATACGGGGATCCAGGAAACCTGATCGATCTGATCCAGCGCACTCTGGCGAAAAGTGTTTACGGAAACGAACCACTGGTCTGTGGCCCTGAATATTACAGGTTTTTTGCATCTCCAGCAGTGGGGATAGGAATGCCTGATCTTTCCGCTTCCAATGAGTCTTCCGTTTTCAGACAGAACGGAAAGAATCTTCCTGGATCCTTCTTCCAGGGACATGCCCCCGACAAGGGGGGTTCCGGGAATGAAATACCCCTTGTCATCCACGGGATTGAGTATCTCAAGACCGTATTTGACCCCCGTTTCAAAGTCGTCAACGCCGTGCCCGGGCGCTGTATGGACACAACCGGAGCCCTGGTCTGTTCCGACATAATCCGCAAGCACAAATGGTATTCTTCTGTCTTCATAGAAAGGGTGCGTTGCCCTTGCGGATCCAAGTTCCTTACCTTTCATTGATAGTAAAGGTGGACCAAACTCCATCCCGGTAACAAGGGAGACCTGGGATACCAATGCCTTGGCGATAATGAATACCCTGTCACCGGAGGGGACAAAGACATATTCAAGGTCTGGGTGAACCGCAACGGCCAGACTCGCCGGCAGCGTCCAGGGCGTCGTTGTCCAGACCAGGACAAAACACTTTCCGCCTTCGCAGACACCCTTTAACTTGCTCTCTCCGATTTCATTCATCGGATAAGCCACGTAGATCGAAGGAGACTGTTCGTCCTCGTACTCGATCTCAGCCGCCGCCAGTGCGGTTTGACAGTCAACGCACCAGAAAACCGGTTTTCTTCCCTTGTAGATCAATCCCTTTTCCATCATGTCCGCAAAAACGCCCACCTGTGCGGCTTCGTATTCCGGTTTGAAGGTTATGTATGGGTCATCCCAGTTTCCAAGCACTCCGAGCCTTTTGAACTCGTTCCTCTGAATGTCGATGAACTTTGTGGCGTATGCTTTGCAGTGTTCCCTGAGCTCAACTGGATCTATGGACTCCTTTGAGACTCCCATCTCCTTGAGAACCCCAAGTTCGATCGGAAGACCGTGCGTATCCCAACCCGGAACGTAGGGCGACCTGAAACCCCTCATCCATTTGAACTTGGGGATGATGTCTTTGAGTATTTTGTTGAATGCGGTGCCAATATGGATATTTCCATTGGCGTAGGGGGGGCCGTCATGAAGGATGAATTCTGGTGCATCCTTTCTCTGGTCCATAAGTTTTTCATAGATCCCGCCGTTGCTCCAGAATGAGAGAAATTCATGTTCCCTCTTGGCGAGATTGGCTCTCATCGGGAAATCGGTTTCTGGAAGATTAAGCGTGGTTTTATAGTCATTTGCCACAGGCAATGCGCCTCCCTTGTAAAAGGAGGCCGTCCCGGGACCGGGGCGGCCTCCTCAGGTTCCTGAATGAAAGGATCAAAAGGAATTTAATGCCCCTGTCGATACCTTTACACGGAGATCGCTCCGGTTTCCGCTTTTTTCATTTTAGCCGTCTGGATCAGATGTATGGCGATAAGTATCGTGATTCCGATCGAATCAGTGACTATGCCGGGAATGAGAAGACCCAGTGCTCCGACAAAAGCAATCCCCCGGAGCCAGAATACCATCTTCGTCTTGTAGAAACCTATGGATCCAGTTCCAAGAAGGAATACGCCCAATAAGGCTGTGCCGATCGAAAGCATGAACGGCATGGCTTCAAAACCGACAAGCACAAGCATCGGGTTGAAAACATAAATAAACGGAACGATGAAACCGGCAAGCGCAAGACGTATCGCTGTTCCTCCCGTTTTCATCGGATCGGCTCCTGCGATCCCCGCCCCGGCGTAGGCCGCAAGCGCAACGGGGGGGCTGAGATCCGCCGCGATCCCGAAGTACAGGACGAACATATAGGCAGCCATCGGCGCTACCCCAAGCTGGAGAAGGGCCGGAGCGCACATGGTGCTTGTAACGATGAAGTTGGCTGTAGTGGGAAGGCCCGCCCCGAGGAGTATGCATGCAACCATCGTCAGGATAAGAGAAAATATCAGGTTCCCTCCGGAAAGTGTAATGATCGCGCTCGCGATCCTGAGTCCAAGGCCGGTAAGGGTTGCGGTTCCAACAATTATCCCGACCGTGGCGCATGCGCATGCGACTCCAAGGGCTCCCCTTGCACCTGAATCAAACGCATCCCTGAGTTTCGGGAAGGTCATTCGGGTCTCCTTGTTGAAGAAGGAAACAATAAGAGTCGCCCAAATACCGTTATACGCGGCCTTAAGCGGGGTAAAACCGGCAAGAAGAAAGTAGATTA
Organism: Thermovirgaceae bacterium; assembly: GCA_030656095.1. Taxonomy (GTDB): domain Bacteria; phylum Synergistota; class Synergistia; order Synergistales; family Thermovirgaceae; genus UBA2252. Next base: position 13,885 of record JAUSOU010000106.1, read on the forward strand.
TCGCCGCAAGCGGTATAAGCAGGTGCCCTTTTTTCCTGAGAAGAGGGATAACTTTAGGAAGTTTTTCCCTGGGAAGCCCCTTCAGTCCGAGCCTTGTTGCCTCAAGGTGGACCTGGACCAGGACGGCAAAGTAATAAAGAAGGGCCGGGACGACCGCGGCCATTGCTACCTGCAAGTAAGGTACGCCAAGAAATTCCGCCATGATGAAGGCGGCGGCGCCCATGACCGGAGGCATGATCTGACCGCCGGTGGAGGCTACCGCTTCAACGGCGCCAGCGAAATGGGGCTTGTAACCCACGCTTTTCATCAACGGTATCGTAAACATTCCCGTAGTGCATACGTTTGCGACTGACGATCCCGAAATGGAACCCATGAGTCCGGAACTGAGTACCGCGACCTTGGCGGGTCCGCCGGTGCTTCCACCCGCAAGCGCCATCGACAGATCAATGATGAAACGACCCATTCCGGTCTGTTCAAGAAAAGACCCGAAGAGGATGAACATGAAGACGAACGTCGAGGAGACCCCGAGCGGAATACCAAAAACTCCCTCAGTCCCCATGTACATATGGTTTATTATCCTTTGAATGTTGAATCCCCTGTGAGCGAACAGCGACGGAAATGATCTCCCGAAATAACAATAAGCCAGAAAGAAGATCGCGATGAATGGAAGGACAGGATTCGAAACCCTTCTGGTAGCTTCCAGAAGAAGCACTATACCGAGGAACCCCATGGTAAGGTCCATTGTTGTTGGAAGGCCTGCTCGCATAACTATTTCATTAAAGAAAATCACGTGATACATTACCGCGTAAACCGCCATGCCCCCGAGGATGAAATCGTACCAGGGGATGGAACCTTTCTTCCCCTTGGCGCTCATCGGGTAAAGCATGAATACGAGGAAAAGGACAAAAGCCAAGTGTACGGCCCTCTGCTTGATGGCAAGCAGCAGTCCGAAACCGGAGGTGTAAAAATGAAAAAGGGAGAGAGAGACAGTTGCCAGCAGGATCAGTCTTGCCTGCCATCCATCGAGCATCCTGGTTCTGGCCTCGGTATCAAACTGTCTTCTTAATTCATCCAGATCGATCAGGGCATCTGAAATATCGACCACATTGTCCGTATTCAGCCCTGAATCTTTTGGTTTTTCCTCCACATTAATCCCTCCTGATCTCCAATCACAGGATCAGTGCCAACCACCAGCAAAACTGTATGATTCTACCATACACCAACTGTATTTCGTCATAACCCCCTGCCATGGATGAAGGCAAGGATAAACGGAGTTTTTAAAACGGTAAAACGAAGCCGTCTTGAAGGCAGAAGCTTGAAAAGCAGATAATGCCCCGAATAGGGCGAGAATGCGATCAATTCGTTCATTCCGAAGGTGTCATTCCCAACCCTGTAAAAGAGCTCGCTCCAGGAAAACCTTCCCCCCCTGAAACGAAGCCACTCCCCGTCCATTATAAGCCTTCCGTTTCGGGGTCTTTCTGTTGGCATGCCGGCATTCTGGGAGAGCACTCTCTCTTCCCAGGACCATATCCTCTCTCCCACGATCCGGTAGTCATCCTCAACGGAAGTCTTTTCGACGGAGTGAATATAACGCGTCATGAATCTGCAGCCGACTGGAGCGGGCCTTGAATATATATTCTTTTCACCATCCGAAATCATGAAAACATCAACGGGGGCCGCAATCGCCAAAACGATAATAGAAAGCGCCATTACAACCAGGATGCAGTTCTTTTGCTTCATGAGATCCGTCCTTTAACACAATGGTTTCGGTAGATCATTCACTTAAAGTGTCGAGCAGCGGCACAAAACGGCAGTAATCTCCCCATTGTTCAGAATGGATCTTGCCATCGATCATAAGTGTCAGCAAGCGATCAACACCGCCCCCGGAACTTATGGGTATCACAATCCTGCAGATCTTCTTCGCCTGCCCAATGATCGCATTCGGGATGGAATCGGCGGCGGCAGTGACAAGGATCCTGTCGAACGGGGCTTCATGGGGGATCCCGAGGTTTCCGTCCCCGTAATGAACCTTGACTTTGAAGCCGAAAGTTTTCAGAATTTTCGAAGAGGAGGTGGCCAGCGACCTTACCCTTTCGATCGAATGAACTTCTGCCCCCATATACCCAAGAACAGCAGCCTGGTAGCCGGAACCTGTTCCGATCTCAAGCACCTTCATCCCCGGCACAATTTCAAGCAGGCTGGTCATTAGTGCAACCATGTACGGCTGCGAGATAGTCTGCGCGCAGCCGATCGGAAGAGGGGTGTCTTCGTAAGCCCATATCCGGAGTGATTCGGGGACGAAGAGATGTCGGGGGACGTTCATAAGGGCATCTATCACTCCCGGATCCGACACTCCTCTAGGTGTGATCTGTGACAGGACCATTTTCTTCGCCTTGGCCCCCCATCCTTCCAAATGGCATCCTCCATCCAGAGAGAATCAAAACCCATGCTTTAAGAGGAAATCGGCCAATCCTATGGATCAAATGAGAATATTGGAAAAAAATGGCGGGCCTGAGGCGATTCGAACGCCTGACCTACGGCTTAGGAGGCCGTCGCTCTATCCTCTGAGCTACAGGCCCGCACTGGAACGTTCGATATATTACCATGGCTCTTCTTCGACTTCAATGGTCCGTTGCACTAAAAATGGAAAGCGTGGAGATCATCGAAGGGGATACTCCAGTGAATCCGGCATACAGCAATCAAGAAAACTTCGGGTTTCCTGGTCGATCCTGCTCCACACATCGATACTCTCTTTTACGTCTGTTCTCATTTGATCAACAAGGGCAGAGGGCGAGTCGAATGTCACTTCCCTGCGAATTCTCCTGAAGAAAAAAAGTGTCAAACGTTCGCCGTACAGATCAACCTTGAAACCGGGGATGTGAGCCTCGCATCTCAGGTCTCTTTTTCCCGGGAAAGTCGGATTTGAGCCTATATTAATTGCCGCCGGAAAAATATTTCCTTTCCAGGCTGCGCTTCCGGCGTAAACTCCCCTTGGAGGGATGATTTTCATTCCTGGAAGATCAAGGTTCAGCGTTGGGAAACCAAGTGTGCGTCCCCTTCCATCACCATGTTCGACCGTTCCAAGGATCGAGAAAGGATATCCAAGTTCCAAGGCGGCCCCTCCGGTATCACCAGAGAGGACTTTTGTCCTTATGGAAGAACTGCTGACCTTCTCTCCCTCAATGGAATAAGCCGGAACAATGCTCGCCTCCCAACCGCGTAAAAGAGCAAGCTCACTAAGGAGGACCGAATCGCCCCCACGACCCTTTCCGAAACGGAAATCTTCCCCGACTACAAGACCTCTCACAAAAAGAGTCTTTTCCAGGGCTTCGAAAAAGAATTCCGGCCCCATTTCGGCAAAAGAACTGGAAAACGGCATCCGGATGATCTCAGGTATTTTCAGGCATCTTGCAAGGATATCCTTTTCCGGTTCGGTGAATAGTAAGGGGAAGGGCTTTCTACCGATAACGGATTGGGGATGGGGGGAAAACGTCACCACACACCAGGAATCCGCCGCATTGACCGCAAGCTCCCTTGCCCTGTCGAAAAGCAACTGGTGTCCAAGGTGGAACCCGTCAAAAGAACCTAGAACAGCGATCATCTATTCAACATCCCCGGTTTCTATTGTAGTTACAGGAGTAGCTGTTGAAAAACCTTCAGTCCGGGATATTGCGGCAAAGGAGACGAACCTTTCACTCAGGAGCAGAATCAGGCTTTCTGAAAGGCTTCCTCCCCAGGAAATTCTTTCCATCTGATCCATTGGCACGGGTTTACCCGACAGCAGAGCCCGTTCATGGAAAGGATGGACACGATAAGTCGTAAAACCCTTGTGGATCTCCGAAACCGGAATAATTCGTGTTTCCAGATATTCTCTTCCCGACTCGCCCAGCAACGCACTTGAGATCGACCCTGCCCTGTCGAAGGGCCCTATCGAGGTTCTTTCAAGCGCTACCACTGTCGCGCCGCAACCGAGAATTTCTCCAAGATCTCTGACCAGGCTTCTGATGTAGGTGCCTCTATGGCACCTGATAAGAAGTTTAACTTCCCGGGTATGGGATATGGAAGTTGCCCTTGCGATGGATGTGACCATTACAGGCCGGGGGGAAAGCACTACCGATTCTCCACTTCGTGCTAAGAAATGAGCACGTTTACCGGCTACCCTGACCGCCGATATGGAGGGAGGGATCTGGTCTCTCAGTCCCAAAAGTGACAGGACTGCTCTGTCGATCACCCCGTCATCCAGGTAACCGGCATCATGCTCCTCCAACGTCTCTCCCGTCATGTCATCTGTGCTGGTCCTCAACCCGAACCTGGCGATGGTTTCATAGGTTTTGGGGAGAGCCATCACATATCTGGACGCTCTTGTCGCCCTGCCGACAAGAAGAACCAGAATTCCACCGGCCGTGGAATCAAGGGTTCCTCCGTGCCCAACCCTGACGTTCCTTCCAAGCACCCTTTTGACGACGCTTACACAGGACGTACTTCTGGTGCCTGTTTCTTTTTCAATTACCAGAAAACCAGGCTTCATCTATAACTCCTGCCTTGCACACAAAATCCCTTTCAGCATCGGATAGGGTACCCTTGATCTTGCATCCTGCCGCCCTTTTATGGCCGCCGCCGCCCCATATTTCAGCGATCTCTCTGGCGTTGGCTGGACTCCTCGTTCTTATGCTCGCCCGGCAATAGCCATTTTCCTCCTGCAAAAGCAAAGCGACAAAAACCCCGGAGACCGAGAGCAGCGTATTGACAAGGTTCTCGGATTCATCTTTCGAAGCTTTTGTAGTAGAAAAATCATCATTCCTGAGGAATGTCATACAAATACGACCGCTGGAAAAGAGACGCGCTCTGGAGAGCCCTGCACCCCAGAGGTGAAGCCCGCCCAGCGTCCGGTTTTCAAAGATCTTCCCGTAAATCAAGGATGTATCCGCTCCGCTTGATATGAGGGCCGATGCTGTTTTAAGAGTCCTCGCGGTAGTACATGTGAACCTGAAAAATCCAGTATCAGTGGAGATCGCAACAAACAGCGCTTCCGCTTCACCCGGCGTCAGATTCCAGTCTGCCCTGGCAAAGAGGTCGAATATCATCTCTCCGACTGAGGATGCGATTTCGTCTACCCAATTGATATTCCCGAACATTGAGTTATCGCCATGATGGTCAATATTGATTATCGAAAACGGCGCTCCGGGAACAACGAGCCCTTCTATACTTCTTTGCGGGTTGCTTGTGTCGAGAACAACGATCGCCCAATTTTCGTCCAATTCCATTTCATCGGCTGGAAAAGAGTGCCAGCAGGAATAAGAAGCTGAAAAGGGAAGGAAAGAGTGGCTTTGAGGTATTGGGTCCGCTCCCCCCCAAAAGCATCTCTTTCCCAGCGTCATTCCTCTCTGGAAAAGCGCGCTTCCGCAACCGAGTGTGTCGCCGTCAGGCCTCTCGTGGGCCAGAATTACCCACGTCGAAGAACGCTCCAGGATGGCAAGTATCTCCTCCACCGGGATCAACCCTTGTCATCCTCCGGCTGAGAACCCTGATCATCCGGAATATCGAGTTTGTCCAGAATTGCCTCGATGTATCTCGCTTTGTCCTCGGTATTGTCATAAATGAAATGAAGCTCCGGGATCTTCCGAAGATTCATTCTCCTTCCCAGGAGCCCTCTTAAAAGACCTGCTGATCGCTCAAGTGATTTCTTGACCTTTTCCATAGTATCCGGAGTAAGGGTCCTGAAATAAACTTTCGCGTGAGAGAGATCTCTGCTGCATTCAACTTCTGAGAGCACTGCCTGCTTTATTTCGTCATTTTTGACTCTTGTGTGGATCAGGTCGGAAATCTCCCTTAATAGTTCCCTGTTGATTCTTTCAATCCGAAAACCCGGCATTTCTCTCAACCTCTCGCGTTTCCCTGACGACAAAAAAGTCCCCGCTGTCCTCCATGGTGCGAATGAGCCTTTCCAGTGAGGCTATTCTCTCTTCCGCCGAAGAACTCGACGGGGAAACCGCCGAAAAGGCCAGGAAGGCATCCTGGTGAGAACCATCGGGACCCAGATCAGCCACGGAAACATTAAATCTGCTCCTCGCTTTTTCAAGGAGCGACCGAACCACCTGCCTCCTGTCCTTGAGGCTGAGGGAGTTCGGTATTTTGAGCTGGATCACCATTACTCCAACAAAAGGACCGGAGAATTCATCCTTCAATCCAGGGTCCTCTTCTCCTCTATGAGTTCAAATGCCTCAACAATGTCTCCTTCGCGAAAATCCTGCAGGTTGGAGAAACTCATCCCGCATTCGTATCCTGTCGCGACTTCCCTGGCGTCATCCTTGAATCTCTTCAATGTCGTCAGGGAACCTTCCCAGAAGACAACACCCTCACGTACGAGCCTTACCTTGGCGTTTCTTTTCATGACGCCCTCGGTGACATAACACCCTGCGACCTTGCCCGCCCTGGGTATCTTGAATACGGCGCGGATCTCGGCCTGTCCAAGAACGTGTTCCCTTATAAATGGTGCAAGCATTCCTTCGAGCGCTGCCCTGACATCTTCGATGACATCATAGATGATCCTGTAAAATCTTATCTGAACTCCCTCGTCTTCTGCGATCTTTTTAGCGTTGGGGTCGGGCCTTACGTTGAATCCTATGATAATTGCATTGGATGCCGAGGCAAGCATGACATCGGACTCGGAAATTCTTCCGACTCCCTCGTGGATGAAATGAATCACAACCTCGCTTGTCTCGTTCTTTTTCAGCGAAGCCTTCAAAGCCTCCAGGGAACCCTGCACGTCGCATTTAAGTACTATCGGCAGAAACGGAGTCTCCCCCGTCTGCATCCTTTCGTACATTTCCTCAAGGGTGATCTTCCTGATTGGGCCTGATTCAGCTTCCCTCCGGAAATTTTGTCTTTCATCAAGGAAATTGCGTGCTTCCTTTTCAGTTCCGACAACAGTAAAAATGTCACCAGGCAGCGGAATGCCGGAAAAACCGAGAATCTCGACAGCCGTGCTTGGGCCGGCCACATCGATAATCTTCCCGAAATCGTCTATCATTGCCCGGATCTTGCCCCATGATGTTTCCGTCTGTATGATGTCTCCGCGTCGAAGAGTGCCTTGCTGGACAAGGACGGTTGCGACCGGCCCCTTTCCCTTGTCGAGCCGGGCCTCGATCACGACCCCCTCTGGAGAAATGGACGGGTCCGCCTTAAGTTCCTGCAAATCTGCGACGATAAGCACCATCTCCAGAAGCTGGGATATTCCCTGGCCAGTCGCGGCAGAAACGTCAACCGCTATGGTATCTCCTCCCCACTCCTCGGGGACAAGACCATAATCCGAGAGCTGCTGTCTTACCCTGTCGGGTCTGGCTTCCGGTTTGTCGACCTTGTTGACCGCAACCACTATGGGAACTCCCGACGCTTTCGCGTGGTTGAGTGCCTCCACAGTCTGGGGTTTGACACCATCATCCGCGGCGACGACCAGAATTACAATATCCGTTGCCTGGGCCCCTCTTGCCCTCATCGAGGTAAAAGCCTCATGCCCCGGCGTATCAAGAAAGATTATCCGCCTCCCGTTGTGAACCACGGTTGAGGCGCCAATATGCTGTGTAATCCCGCCTGCCTCGGTTTCCGTGATCCTCGTATTCCTGATATGGTCCAGGAGTGTCGTTTTACCGTGATCGACATGCCCCATCACTGTTACTATCGGGGCTCTTTCCAGGAGGTTGTCTCCTTTGGGTTTTGCTTTTTTGGGAGTTTCCAGTTTAGCGGATTTCTCTTCAGAGGTTTCGACTACAATTTCTTTGCCGAACTCCCGGGAAAGCACCTCCAGAATTTCGGTGTTAACTGAGGAATTAGCCGGAACCATGTGCCCCGCAGAAACCAGGGCCTTGACAAGGTCTCCTGGTTTCTTTCCGAGAATGCGGGCGACATCAGCTATCGGCGAACCCGGAGGGACGGAAATCCGCAAACGTGGTTCGTCATCCTTCAAAGCTTCCTTTTTGCTGCCCGACAGGGCGTCTTCAACCAGTTGAGCCGTTTCCGAGTCTATCGAACTCATGTGGTTTTTTGCTTCAACACCGAGATCCTTAAGAAGAACCATCATTTCCTTGTTCGTTTTTCCAAGCATCTTGGCCAGTTCATATATCCTGATCTTGCTCATCAGCAGCAACCCCCTTCGTAACAAGCATCTCGATCTTCGAGGTAAGTCCGTTACCAAGCGGAAGACCGAGGATCTGTGTTCGTCCCATGGAAAGAACCTCTTCAACCTGTGTTCTCGTTAAAAAATCAAGGACTATAATCTTGCAGCGACCCCTTCGTCTGTAACCCTCGAGCATTGAAGCGACATTCCTCGAATGGTCGCTGGTCAGCAGGATCAGGAGTCGGGACCCTTTCCTCAATTCTCTTCTTATTGAATCCTGGCCCTTGATAAGAAGTCCGGCCTTTAAGGCCAGTCCCAGAAGGTTCTCAATCTTGCCCAGCGACATCTCCTCCGTCATTTTCAGGCATGGTTTCCGTATCATTCAACCCGGAAAGGATCGTGTCGTAGATCCGGTCCGGTACAGGGGCTTTCAGAGAGCGGGAGAGCAGATTCCTTTTTTTCGCTCTGAGAACGCAATCCTTCTTCCTGCAAATGTAAACCCCTCTGCCGGGTTTCCTCCCGGTTTGATCGGCTTCAACTTCGCCGGAGGGTTTTCTCACGATCCTCGTCAGAGCGTTTTTCGGGAATTCACCGCCGCAACCTACGCAGGTTCTAGGTCTTTTCCTTTTGCCGGTTCCTTGCTCGCTGTCCCGCATGTCTCTTCCTCTTCCGGAATAATGAGGTCTTCGAACAAATCCTGCAGGGTCGGAAGTTTTTCCGGTTCAATAACCTTTATATCTATCTTCCATTTAGTCAATCTTGCTGCAAGACGGACATTCTGCCCAGCTTTGCCGATAGCCAAAGACAGGTGATCCGGCCTGACGAAAACCTGGGCCGATCTTTCCTGTTCCAGAACCGGCTCCACCTTGACCACTCTGGCAGGAGAAAGCGCGTTTCTGATAAACAAAAGAGGGTCGCTGTTCCATATGACAACATCTATCCGCTCTCCGCCCAGCTCCTTGCTGATGGATTTGATGCGGGAACCGGCATTGCCTATGCAGGCACCTACAGGGTCGACGTTGGAATCGAGCGTTGAAACCGCGACTTTTGCTCTTGCCCCAGATTCTCTAACGATCTCCCTGATCTCTATGGTGCCTTCCCGGATCTCGGGAATCTCCAGTTCCAGGAGTTTTCGCAATAGAGCTGGGTGGCTCCTTGAAACTAAAATTCTTGGCCCCCTCGTGGTTTGCCGAACCTCAACAAGGAAAAATTTCATTCTGTTTCCGAGAGGGTAGGATTCGCCGACGATCCTTTCCTCCCGGGGAAGGATCGCTTCCGTTCTGTCATTGAGGCTTACCAGAACCTGATCATTTTCTGATTTGAAGATGACTCCGTTAACCAGGTCTCCGATCTTGTCTGAGAACTCCTCGTAGATAACCTGTCTTTCGGCGTCTTTGAGTCTCTGGATTATTACCTGACGGGCTGTCTGAGCGGCTATTCGGCCGAATTTTTCAGGTTCTACCTCAACCCGGACGATGTCCCCCGTGGAGACATCGTGGAAACCAAGCCTTAAGGCTTCCTCAAGAGTAAGCTCGGTATCCGGGTCGGATACCTGTTCGACAATCTGGCGAACCTCGCAAATGGAGACTTCTCCGCTTTCAAGAGCAACGAAGACCTCAATGTTCTGGTCCCCCCCCCTGTATTTTCTGTAGGCTGAAATCATTGCAGCCTCAAGGCCTGAGGAAATTACCTCAAGCGGAAGGTTCCTTTCCTGGGTGATCTGTTTCAAAGCGCGGACGAAGTCGCGTCCAAGCTGCATTATTGCTGCCTCCTTCTGTTCTTCTCCTTTGTTCCGGGTTTATTGGACTTCGGTAGCTCAAAGACAAGATTCGCCTTCAAAATATTCTCAAACAAAATATTCAAACTTCCGGCTTCGCACTCAAGAAGAACGATCTTTCCGTCGATTGACGATTCGATGACCCCCGTAAGAGTTTTTCTTTCGATTACAGCTTCCCTGAGCTTGATCCGTACCATTTTTCCCACGAAGCGCTCATAGTCACCGAACCTGAGAAGAGGCCTTTCAACACCGGGCGAACTTACCTGGAGGAAATATCTTTCAGGCAGACCGGGGTTCCCTTCATCGAGCATTTTGCCAAGGCGCCGGGAAACAGTTTCGCAATCCTTGACGTTGATTCCCCCGAGGCTGTCGATGAAAACCTCTAAAACGGATCGTCGGTCCTCCACAAGGAGTTCGGAGCCAACGTACTCATATCCGCAATTCTCGACCAGTTCCCTGATATTGTCATGAATTCGACTAATTCCGGATGTTTCCCGCTCCCCCTTCACCATAGAACACACCACCCGCGGCAAATAGTTGAAGATAAAAAACGAAGAGCAGGATTTTCCTGCTCTTCGCCCTGGCTTAAAGCATTTAAAGGCGGTTCGACTTTGAGATTATATCACGCATGAAGTCAGATTATCAACAATGTAGCCCTGACTCGTTATCCGTAACTTGAAACTCGGAAGACCAAAGATCAGGGGTTTCTTCTGTTCTCGTTCCCATGTTAAATGGTTTTTATTCCATTCGATAGTTTGGAGCCTCCTTGGTGATCACGACATCATGGGGGTGGCTCTCCTTGACTCCTGCTCCGGTTATCCTGACGAAACGGGCAGACTCCTGCAGAACCGGGATGTTCGGAGCTCCGACATATCCCATGCCGGACCGGAGTCCACCAACCAACTGGTAGACTATGGCGCTCATCGGTCCTTTATATGCCACAAGTCCCTCTATCCCTTCTGGAACAAGCATCTCTTCTGACTGGCCATCCTGAAAATACCTGTCCCTGCTCTCGCCTTCCTTCATGGCCCCTAGAGAGCCCATCCCCCTGTAGCTTTTGAAGGACCTTCCCCTGTAAATCACCACTTCGCCAGGGCTCTCGTCGGTGCCTCCAAAGAGAGAGCCGATCATGACCGAATCGGCCCCGGCCGCAAGGGCCTTGACCACATCCCCCGAGTACCTTATCCCCCCGTCGGCGATAACCATCTTGCCCATGGAGTGGGCAACACTCGCGACATCCATTATCGCCGAAAGCTGGGGTACGCCGATCCCTGCGATTATTCGTGTTGTACAGATAGATCCGGGGCCGACTCCCACCTTAACGGCATCGGCTCCCGCCTCAAGAATAGCCTTCGCTGCGTCGCCCGTCGCGATGTTGCCGCCGACAAGGGCAATCTTGCTGAAATTTTCCCGGATCACGCGAACCATCTCTATAACCGTCCTGGAGTGTCCGTGCGCGGTATCTACTACAAGGACGTCTATCCCGGCTTCTACAAGATTTCCAGCTCTATCGAGGGCACCCACTCCTACTCCAAGGGCCGCACCAACACGAAGACGCCCTCTGGAGTCCTTCGAAGCCTGCGGAAAATCCCGTGCTTTCTGGATGTCCTTGATCGTTATGAGCCCTTTCAGGATCCCGTTCGCGTCCACTAACGGGAGTTTCTCTATCTTGTGCTTCATAAGAATCTTTGTCGCACCCTCAAGATCGGTCCCGACCGGTGCCGTCACCAGGTTTTCATGCGTCATTATCTGACTTATGGGCTGTTCGAAATTGGTTACGAAACGAAGATCCCTGTTTGTGATTATTCCAACAAGTTTCTGTTTCTCATCTACAATGGGAACTCCCGAAATATGGTAGTGCGACATCAGATCCACGGCATCCTTTACAAGATCACGAGGGTGAAGAAAAAAAGGATCGACTATGACACCCGATTCCGAGCGCTTGACCTTGTCGACTTCTGCAACCTGCCTTTCGGCACTCATGTTTCTGTGGATAATTCCTATGCCGCCCTCTCTTGCAAGGGCTATCGCAAGCCTGCTTTCGGTGACGGTATCCATGGCCGCACTGCAGAAGGGGATATTCAGACAAATATCCGGTGTAAGAAAAGAACCTACATCGACTTGCGCGGGAAGAATGTCACTGTATGAGGGAACAAGAAGCATGTCATCGAACGTAAAAGCGTCACCCATTATCTTATTGCAGGATTTGTCCATAACGGTACCTCCTCAGTTATTCCAGATTCAGGACGGCAGAAAGCGACGAAAAAAATTGCCGGTGTTGGCAGAGAGTCTATACCAACAAAAGCGATCTGTGCAATGAGCAACTCCTAAACCAGGTTGGAAAGCTGGTTCTTTTCCGGATCTTTCAGGTTTGCAGCCAGAGGAAAGAGGGATTTGATAGTTGCCACCGACCAGCAGGCAATTGCTTCCCCGTTCCCTACGGGTCCGGATTTCTCCCCGGATTTAGCCTTGATTGTCAGGGTCCCCTCCGCTTCACCAAAAAGAACCGCGCGCAGGGATCTTTCCATCTCTTCTATCCAGGGGGCAAGCCTCGGGATTTGGGCGTTGATGACGGCATCAACCGATCGTACCCGGAAACCGTTACTGTGGATCCTGCGGACAACATCCTCAAGAAGTCCCAGGCTGAAGGCATTTTTATATTCAGGGTCAGACGAAGGGAAGAGCGTACCGATATCCGGGAGTCCCGCTGCTCCCAGTATGGCATCCGATATTGAGTGACAGAGAAGATCACCGTCAGAGTGGCCTGCAAGCCCGAGAGGAAATGGAATCCTGACCCCGCCGAGAACCAGAATGCGTCCGGGGTAAAGCGGATGTATGTCGTACCCGAGTCCCGTTCTGGTCTCTCCGGCCCCGGAGACCGCAAGCCTTGCCATACGCATGTCATCCGGATAGGTTATCTTGTAGTTCATGACCTCTCCACACACCCAGGCAACTGATTTTCCGGCGGTGATCCATGCCTCAGCCTCATCCGCGACTTTTCTGTCGCCGGCAACGAGTATTTCCTCCAGAGTCTTTGTGGGGAAGGCCTGTGGGGTCTGGGTGAGCCGAAGTTTCGACCGTTCGCACGTTGCAACAATGCTGCCGTCTTCCATGACCTTCAGTGCGTCCGGAACCGGAAGCAGGGGGACCGCCGCACCATGGATAACAGCCTCCTCCATCAGCCTGAGACAGAGAGCCGCGGACGCAAAGGGACGCGCTGCGTCGTGTATCAAAGACCATTCACTGGTTGCCGCACGCAGGCCCAGGAGGACCGAATCGCGCCTGGTTTTTCCACCTGGGGCCAGTCTGAGCCCGACACCAGGCGGAAAACGCATAAGGTCGAACCTGTCCATCAATTCGAAAGGAGCGACTACAACAACTTCCGCCAGGCCAAATTTTTCAAGGGAACAGGCCATTCGTGCCGCCCACTCCCACAAAGGCCATTCTCCAAGAAATTCAAGCTGCTTGGGTTTTTCCCCAAAGCGGCTTCCCTTCCCTGCGGCGACAAGAATAAATGACCATCGGGTCAATGGCGCACCTCTTTCCTTATCCTTCCGAATACCATCCTTCCCGCGGAAGTCTGAAGCATCGAGGTAACGACAACTTCAATTCTTTTGCCGATATAGTTTTCGCCGTCCTCAACAACGATCATCGTTCCGTCGTCGAGATAGCCTACTCCCTGCTGCGGTTCCTTGCCTTCCCTCAGCACATCAACTGTGATGGCCTCCCCGGGAAGCAGATTCGGCTTGAGGGCGTTGGAAAGATCGTTGACGTTGAGGACGTTAATTCCCTGGATCTGGGCGATCTTATTCAGATTGTAGTCGGTTGTTACCACCTTGGCTCCGAGCTCTCTGGCGAGCGCAACCAGGCCCTCATCTACTGAACCCACGTCAAGGTCTTTGAGCGTTGTTTCCAGTATCTGGACGGAAACATCCGAAAGATGCTGGATTTCATTGATAATGTCGAGACCCCGGCGTCCTTTTGTTCTCCTCGTGGGGTCGGACGAGTCGGCTATGGACTGAAGTTCGTTGAGAATAAACCGGGGAAGGACAAAGGAACCCTCAAGAAAACCAGTTGAAGCTATCTCAAGGATCCTCCCGTCGATTATTACGCTGGTATCGAGAACCTTGATGGATGACCTCTCCTCCAAGGAGTCAATTGGGAGATCCTGTCCATGGCCTTTGACCCTGCTTCGGAGTCTTTTGCCCTTAATGCTGAATTTATCCTTCAACCCTCCGATGGAGCTCCACATCCCGTGTATCTCCTCTCTTCTTTTTAAAAAAAGGGTCACGCCAAGGTAGCCAAGGGCAACGTTAAGAAGTATGGCGGCGTAACTGCCGACTACGGGAAGATCGGCAAAGGGAAGCGCCACCAGGTTCGCCACCAGAAGTCCGGCGATAAGCCCCACCAGCGCTACTGAGATATCATTCCAGCTAAGAGACTCGAGATTCTTTTCGAAGGATAATCCAATAAAGCCGAGTGTCCTCACGAATATGGGCGTGATAAGATAACCCACCAAAGCAAAAAACGAGACACCCAGGAGGAAAAGCACAAAAATATAGGGGAAGGTCCCCCACTGCCACCAGTCCTGGAGGATAGCTATCCTTGCGAGTTGATAACCCGCAACTCCACCCAGAAGGACAAATACACTTCTTGCAAGAAAAAGCATGAGTTTTACAATTCCATCAGCCATTTGCTCACTTCTTTCCGTTTCTATTTTTTCTCCGGGATGCGCACTTCCACTCTCGATTCGAGAGACGCATGAAGCGTTACCCTGTCCGCATACCCTATGCTCCCGCCAAGAGGAAGACCAAAAGCAAGCCGGGTAATTCTTGTGCCAACGGGCTTCAGCGCGTCGAGAACTGCGTAAAAGGTAAGATCTCCCTCGATGCTTGGGTTTGTTGCAATAATAAGTTCCTGGAATTCCCCCTCTTCCGAGTATTTCCGTAACCGCGAAAACCTCTCCGGATCTATGTCCTCTCCGTCCAGCGGTGACACCTTCCCCCCGAGAATGAAATAAAGCCCTGAAAATATACACGCCTGTTCAAGAGAAAGCATATCCTCGACATTTTCAATCACGCAGAGGGTTTTCCTGTCCCTGAAGGGGTCCGAACATATAGGGCAGGGATTCTCTGTGGTCAGGTTCCCGCATATTGAACACGAAAAGGTGAGATCCCGCATCAGAGAAATAGTCGATGTAAGGTCTTCCGTGAAACATTTCGGCTGCTGAAGAAGGAACAAGGCAAAACGCCGGGCGGTCTTGTCACCGACTCCCGGAAATTTTGCAAAAAGTTTCATCAGTTTTTCGATCGGCCCTGAAACCCCCACGAAATGCACCTAACCCAGGCCCGGCAAACCCATTCCGCCTCCGAAACTTCCAAGGCGCGACTGAGCGAGCTCCCGGCTTTTTCTCGTGGCGTCATGTATTGCAGCCAGCACAAGATCCTCAAGTATTTCCTTCCCGTCGGGGTCGACGACCTCGGTTTCAATGAATATCGAAATTATTTCACCTTGCCCAGTGGCTGACACACGGACCATCCCCCCGCCGGATACTCCCTCGACCTTTTCCTTTGCAAGATCATCCTGGATCCGGCTGATCTCCAATTGCAGCTTCTGTGCCTGTTTCAGCATCTGGTCCATGTTCATATGATCATCACCTTTCGGGGCCATTGTCGATGTTTGGGGGTTTTCCCGCTCAATGGTGGTAACGGCCGCCTCTTTCAATCGTTATCGCTCGGTATATCTGTTCAAAGAGTATCAGAAGACACATCTCATGTGGAAGGGTCATGGCTGAAAGGGATATTTTCATGTCGGCCCTTTCCCTTACCAGTGGCGTCACTCCGAAAGGGCCGCCTACCGCCAGAACAAGTCTTCCGGGCACTGAGCCGAGCTTTTCAAAAAGCCATCCCGAAAACCCAACGCTTGTCATTGTATCCCCTGCATCATCAAGGAGAACAAAATAATCCCTATGGTTTAGTTTTCGCAAAAGTCCTGTGCCATCTTCCGCCAGGGAAATTCCTGTCGGTTTTTTGCCTGAACCCTCCGGTACGATCTGCCATTCACAGGTAATTGCACTGGACACCCGCCCATAGTACTCCTCTACCTGAGATTTAAAAAGCGGGTTTCGGGGTTTCCCAACCGAAAGGATTAACAGTTTCACTCAGCATCTCGAACTGTCTTCATCGGGTCTCAGAGGGCGGGTTGAAACAAGTGCTGTTCTGGCTCTTTTTTTCAAAAGTCTCTTTACTGCAAATGCCTCTTGCCTTTCCCTTTCTGAAAGGGCAAGCCATATACGGGAGCGTTGAGTTTCCATGGGCGGAAGCATCTCCTGTTCAAGATTGTTGACTTTCCTGCGGGTT
>JAUSOU010000122.1 GCA_030656095.1 Thermovirgaceae bacterium
AGCCCTTATCTTCCTCTCCTATATACAGAAGGCGATGAGCGACAACGACCTCTTCAAAAGCTACACCCTGCAGGAGCTTCTGGACGAACTGGATATCATCGAGCGCTTCGAACAGACCGGGAAAAGACATCACATCGGAGAGGTAACAAAGAAGCAGTTGCATCTGTATGAATGTCTCTGCGTGAGTGCCCCTTCATAGGTATAATTTGCTGGGAATGCAGGTCATAAAGGGCTTCGGCAAGCGTGACCCTCTTTTCGGAAAAGTCGTGGGAACATGAGAAAGAGACGATCGTTTTAGATCCTTCCGTCCTGCCAAGCTTCCGCAGCACCGAAAACGCGAAATGCCACCCTCCAGGGAGCAAAAAATGCCCTCTCGGCAAAGGGCGTTTCTCCCAGCCTGCGAGCCGCTTCCCGACAAGCCGGGGCGAGCATTTCGGTTCCGTCCCAGGGGATGCCGTGGTCCAGATATTCGTTAAAAAGCCGGCAGACACGAGCCTGAGGGAAAAGTCCAAAGACTCTTTCATCTATCAGAAATTTCCGCACTCTTCCTTGCTCCTTCCCCTCATATTCGGTCGGAACTCCAAACAAAAAAACAGGCACCCACCACAGGGAACGCAGATTGCGCGAATACCTGAACACGGGAGGCGAAGAGCGCGCTCCCCTTCCTACCAGCCTACTGGGATTTCCCCCTGCACAGCACGGGCCAGACCGTTTCGACCCTGCCGTTCCTTATTCCGTGGATGACATCGAAGAAATTCGTAGTCTGGCAGGCATGGTTGGCTATTATCTCCAGCTTCATGCCTATGGGGAACTCGAGACCGGAACCTTTCGGGATATCGAAAGAGGAGTGCTCCTCATAGATCTTTTCCAGGAAAATGACAGGATGCTCCTTCAGCCGCCCGTGTCCAGCGGACGAGGTGACGGTCCCTTTTTCATGCACTCCTTCGTTGAGGTTCTTTGTCCCGGTGTCCAGAACAACGCGCTCATGCGTAGGTCTGCTGATCACCGTGGCCAGAACGGTCTGGGCACACCTTGCGTAGGTGCCCACAACCTGGGCCATGTTCGCATCCATGAAAGAGTAGCTTCCGGGCCGGATCTCCGTCACACCCTGCTCTATCTCACCCATCAGCAGGGACGGCGTGGAACCTATGGATACTTCCTGCACCGAAATGTCCGCAGACCTCATCAGCCGGGCTGTTTCCAGCAGCTGCAGCTGGCTGTTACGGCTGATTTCACGAACCCCTTCAAGCGTTCCGGCGCCGTAACTGTTTCCGTCGTGGGTGAATATTCCGCGAAGCCGCAAGCCCGGCGCTGCTGAAACGGACCGGGCCAGATCCAGGGTCGCTTCGCCCGGAGCGACACCCGTTCTCGCGCCTCCCGTGTCAACATCTATCATCACATCCAGGAGATGGGGTTCACCCGACATTGCACTCGAAAGCGCCTCGACCTGGTCCCGATGATCCACTCCAACAGCCAGCGATCTTACGGAACGGGCCAGCTTTCTCAACCGCTCCATCTTGATGGAGCCTACGATCTCATTGGCGATGAAAATATCGTCCAGCCCTTCTGCGGCCATGACCTCTGCCTCTCCCAGCTTGGCGACCGTAATGCCTTTTGCCCCTGCCGCTATCTGGAGTTTTCCGATGGCCGGAGTCCTGTGCGTCTTGGTATGGGGGCGCATCTTCACCCCTGCCAGGTTGGCCTTTTCCTGCATCAGCAGCAGGTTCAGATCAAGGGAGTCAAGGTCTATCAGCAGGGCGGGTGTATCGAGGTCAAATAACGGAGTCCCGATCATGAGGATCCCCCTTTCAGAATGAATAGAGCTCCTTTTATTGTAGGTCCTTCGGCATTCCATGTATTTAAGGATACGGCCCCTGGCCCTTTTTGAAGTTCAAGACTTCGTCCAGGATTTTAGTCCTGCATCAAATGTTAGAGCAAAAAACAAGGGCCCCAATCAGTAAACCGGAAGATTGTCTTGAAAATAGCCTTATGGCGCCGGATTCTGCCAACAGGCAGTCCAACTAGAAAGCAAACGGTGGGGTCCAGGTTGGAAAAAACTTCAGTTTGGTTTTTTCGCGTCACGAGTAAGGAGTCCCATATTTAATAGTCGGATAATATAGTCTAAATCAAGAGTAGACCCCTTTGAGGTTCCAAAATGTTTCCGGGGCTTAGTAGTTCGTCACGTACTGAAAGCGCTTCCTGAATTCATCTGGAGAAAGTTTCGCTGCCACGGCCAGCTTTTCGAATTCGATCCCAGGTTCGAAATCCCGTTTTTCCAGCCGTATCATGTATTCCCTCGCGATGCGGTATTGAATGGACCCCGTGTTCACCATCCGGACATGGGTCTTTTTTGTAACGGGATCCATAATATCCTCGAATGAGATGGGCACGATCCGGTTGTTCTGAATGGTTATCATGGCGTTGGTTCCGTCGTTTTTCAAAAATTCCACGGCGGCATAGCCAAGGTTACGTGTATATTCGATGTCGAAGGCATTGGGGGGAGCACACCGGACTTCATACCCAACATCTTTGTTTTGGATGGTCATAGTGATGCCCAGGGATTCGAGGTTGGCCAGCAGTGTCTTCTTTAGCACATCCGAGAACTTGATCTCCGCGTAGCGGATATGTCCGTGCTCGTCGCACTCAGCACAGGCGGCTTCGAGATCCTCGTCCCGCACTCTCTCGATAAGCCCTTCCGCAACAACCGCCACACCGTAATGCCTCCCCGAAGCTATCCTTTTAACAATGGACCCCGTAATGATATCCGCCAGGAGAGACAGTGGGATCTTTTCACCCGGGGGAAACTCTTCGGGAATAATGGTCAGCGTTGCCCCCGAACTCTTCCCGATACCAAGAGAGAGGTGTCCGGCCATCCGCCCCATGGCGACACCGATATACCATCGCCCGGTAGTCATGGCATCAACCATGAGGTTCGAGACGATATCAGTGCCTGTCGACCGGGCCGACTCGAAGCCGAAGGTGGGAATTCCTTCGGGCAGGGGAAGGTCGTTGTCAATGGTCTTTGGCACATGTACAAAACTGATGGTGAGGCCGAGATTGTTTTTGGCGTAGTCGGCTACACAGGCCGCGGAGTAGGCAGTGTCGTCTCCTCCGATGGTGACGAGATGAGTGACACCAAGTTCGATGAGCGTATCCACTACGTTTCTCAGAGATTCCTCGCTCCTGGTAGGGTTGAATCTCGATATCCGGAGTATGCTGCCTCCTTCAAGGTAAATACGGCTGACCATGTCGATGGTAAGGGAAACAACGAGTTTTTCTCCCTTTCCCAAGTTCATGAAACCATCGTAAACGCCGTACACTTCCCAGCCTGATTTTTTTGCTTCGATGGTTATTGCGCTTATTACGCTGTTGATCCCGGGAGCCGGACCTCCTCCGCAGACTATGGCAAGGGTTTTCTGGACGGGAGTATTCATTGTGCGCCTCCTTAGTAAAAACATTTTTGGATTCAGTACGGTCAGGCCTGCCTAATTGACAGATTCAGGGTTTTCCTGACTTTGTCGACTTTCTTCCTGATGGATCCGTCCGCCTCCATAGCCGCGTCAAATCTTTTGCTTGCCTGGATAACACCTGAGTCGGACAGAAGATGCAACTCACCTATCTCCTTCAGCTTCGCCCCGCTGTAACGATGGCACAAATACAAACCGGCCATTCTTGCCAGTTTGCCCCTTTCCTGAAACGCATCCTCCGCCGCCAGCTTTATCATCTCGATATCAGGCCTTTGGGAGAGCTCCCGCAGAGCGTGGAGATCCCGGCCGGTGACTTTTCCCTCCAGATGCTTCTCCCGGATATCCCGGACGAAACTTTCGCTCCCCAGTATGGTCGAGGCAACGGTCCCGATCAAAGGACTCGGGAACTCCTTCCCCTCCATTTCATGGACATAGTTTCTGTAGTTTGTCCTGCGCTCACTCTCGCCCCTTCCGAAATACCCCAGGACAAAAGAGGTCGAAAGCCATGA
>JAUSOU010000126.1 GCA_030656095.1 Thermovirgaceae bacterium
GGCTCTGGACGCGATCTACGAGGCTGGTACGGAAAAGGTCTTCAGCCAGGTGGCCTTGAGAGCGGCTTCGGCCTTCCCCCTGGACGTTGACACCTCCCACGTGCACTTCGACACCACCTCGGTGAGCGTGTGGGGGGATTACCCCGGTTGCCCCGAGGAGGACGACCCCGAGAGACTCAAGGTCACCTACGGCCACAGCAAGGACATGCGTCCCGATCTTAAGCAGTTCCTGATCAAGATGCTCTGCATCCACCGCAACATCCCTATCATCGGGGGATGTGAGAGCGGAAACGAGTCGGATAAGAAGATCAACAACCGCGTGCTCACGAACCTTTCTTCCTACATGGCCTCCCACGGGCTTTCACCCGGGGCCTTCGTCTACGTCGTGGACTCGGCGTTCGTAACTCCGGGGAACCTGGAGGCGATCGGAGAGAACCTCTTCATCACCAGGCTGCCGTTCAGCTACAAAGAGACCAATCGCGTGGTCGAAGAAACCGTCGGCAAAGACGGGTGGATTCCCGTTGAGAATGAGCCGCGCTCTCCGGGTAGCCGCACGCCCGCCAACTACCGGGTCTCAGAGGCGAGCGTCACCCTCTACCAGAAGGAGTACCGCGCTGTAGTGGTGCACTCTGATGCCCACGACAAACGCAGGCAGAAGAAGCTCGATAGAGTGCTCTCTGAGTCCCTCGCAGAAGCCGGGGGCATACTCGAGGAGGCGGGCAGGATCGAGTACTTCTGCCGGGAGGACGCGACCGCCGCCGCCGACAAGCTCAGGAGAGAGGGGTCCTCCTGCCACTACTGTGATTGCGAGGTCACTGAGAAAGTGACCTATTGCAGGGGAAGACCCCCCAAGAACGGGAAGCGCAAGGTCTCCAGGATCAGGTACGTGCTGGAGGGGAAACTTGTCGAGCGCTCCAAGGAGGTGGAGCGGATGAGGGAGGTCGCCGGCTGCTTCGTACTCCTGACCAATGTCCCCGAAGAAGGAGAGATGGCCCACATCCCGGCAGAGGTGCTTGCTGCCTACAAGGAGCAGCACGGAATCGAGCGTAACTTCGGATTTCTGAAGGATCCCCAGATAGTCAACGACATATTCCTCAAGAGGCCCGACCGCATAGAGGTCCTGGCGTTCATACTGCTTGTCTCACTTCTGGTATGGAACTTGATGGAGCATTTAATGCGCTCCTACCTGAAGAGGACCGAGCAGACGATTCCCGGCTGGGACAACAAGCCTACGCGAAAGCCCACGGCTTTCATGATGACCACAAAGTTCAAGGGGATTCTGGTTGCCAAGATACGGGGCAACTGGTACTTCACCGTTCCGCTTACCGATGAGCTACAGCAGTACACCAGGGCT
>JAUSOU010000129.1 GCA_030656095.1 Thermovirgaceae bacterium
GCCGACACCTATGCCGCCGAGCTCTCCCGCTACATCCACCTGAACCCGGTGGGGGCAAAGATGGTCGGATCCCCGGAGGAGTATCCATGGAGCAGTTATCGTTACTACGCAGACGGTGCGGGGCCGTCATGGCTTTCGACCTCTTTTGTCCTGGGGTATTTCGGAAGGGGCGAGAGTGAGCGCAGGACAAACTACAGAAACTATGTCCATGAAATGGAGGGGAAGGAGTTCCCGAGTCCTTTGACCGGGACCGTTGCCTCGACCATACTGGGGAGCGAAAGTTTCGTCCGGGATATCCGGGAGAAGCATCTGGAGGGAAAAGCCTCCGACCGGGATCTCCCCGCTCTGCGGGAGCTCTCCCAAAGGCCTGATATCGAGATGATAAAGCTGGCGGCGGAGGATGCGTTTCAGGAAAGGGGCAAACTGGCAAGAATGGCCGGTTTATATTTGTGCCACCGTTACAGCGGGGCGAAGCTGAAGGAGATAGGTGATCTTTATGGAATCTCCGAATCCGGCGTAACCCAGGCCGGCAGGCGGTTCGAAGAGGCCATGGAAAAGGATATTTCCCTTGGCAGGAAGATCGCGGATATAAGGAAAAAACTGAAACTTTCAATTGTGTAGGTCTGACCGCCTCAAGTTCCCAATAACGCGAAGGCTCTCTCGCAGGCCCTTGAGCAAAGGGGTTACAGGCTGGTCGCGGGGGGAACAGACAACCACATGTTCCTTATAGATCTTCGTTCGAAAGGGCTGACGGGAAGGGCTGCCACCGATATTCTCGGTGAGGTGGGTATCACCGTCAACAAAAACATGATACCCTTTGACCCGGAGAAACCGATGGTGACGAGCGGCATCCGTCTGGGAACTCCGGCCCTTACAACCCGCGGAACGAAGGAGCCCGAGATGGAGAGCGTCGCGGATCTTGTCGACAGGGCTCTGGCCAACGCGGGGAAGGACTCCGTTCTCAAAGGTGTCAGGGGCAGGGTCAAGGATCTTGCGGTCTCATTTCCGCTCTACCCTGAACTGGAAAAAGGCTATTTCTCAAGAAAATGAACGTTTTTCAAATAAGGTCGGATTGAATTTCTTAAAGGAGGAACAGCCATGGACCCCAGGGGGATACACTATATCGTCGAGGCTTCCGGTTGCAGTGCGGTCATAGGCGAGGTCGACAGAATGCAGGAGATCCTTGTGGAAGCGGCCAGGAAGGCCAACACGCATGTCTGGGCCGTTTCATTCCACAGGTTTCCTCCCAACGGCGTCAGCGGCGTCGTCGTCATCAGCGAATCGCACCTTTCCGTCCACACATGGCCGGAGTCCGGGTATGTTGCCCTCGACATCTTCACATGCGGAGCCGAAAGCATGCCCGAAGAGGCAGTCAAGCATGTTCTCGATAAGGTCCATGCGACTCACACTCACATCAGCGAGCTCACCCGCGGCATTGACGACGATGGGGACAGGGTCTACTACCACTCTCTGATCACCTGGGAGGAAGAACTTCGAAAGGGAAAGCCGAAGATCTGACCATGCGCCCTCGAAGGCGCGCAAAGCTTTGATGATGTTGCCATGAGCCTGAGGGGAATAAGAAAGAACTATGGCGGCAGAAGTGGTCCGGGGGATCGATCTGGACATCTCCAGGGGTGAGATGCTGGTTCTGATAGGCCCTCGGGCTTATGGTCTTATCTGGGATAGCCAATGTGGCCGCAGTGGACGAAAAGAACAACGAGACATCCGCGGATTGATGCATAAAGGCTTTTCCCTTTCTCCCTGGAACATCCTCTTATCTCCGCCCCTTCCTGAGAAGAAAATCCTCAATCAGCCTTCTCGAGATGCTGATCCCGGGAGGCATATCGGGAAACGAATCAGGCTCATACCATCCGGCGTCCTCTATCTCTTTCCCGTCAACTGCAATTTCGCCTGATTCCCATTCTGCCGTAAAACCGACCATCAGCGAGTGGGGAAAGGGCCACGGCTGGCTTCCAAAGTATTTTATTTTTTTGACTCTTATGGAGACTTCCTCTATTACTTCCCGTTCGACAGTCTCCTCAAGGGTTTCGCCCGGTTCCACAAATCCGGCCAGAACGCTATACCGGCCTTTGGGGAAATGGGGGCTTCGCGCCAGGAGGAGGGACGCGCCCTTCTCGATCGCCACAATTATGGCGGGAGAAACAGGGGGATAACTCGTCATTTTACAGTCCTGGCACACCAGGGCCGTCTCCGATGAGCTTTCACGCATAAGGGCGCTGCACTGTCCGCAGAATTTGTTCTGGCGGGACCACTCCATCAGCTGAAAGGCCCTTCCTGCCTCAAAAAAGGCGCGTTCGCCCAGAAGACCCCAGATATCCCGGAGGGAGACGAACTCCATCCCTTCTGGAGGAGAGGCTTCCTTCCCGAGGTCGATCCAGCAGTTACCGGGGCGCCCCGCGGATCTTGCTTCTCCGGAGCAACCCGCGAAACAGAGACCGGAAAGATCTTCAGCCGGGGGGATAGCCGGTTCGGGCCCCGTTTTGACCAGAACACGGTCGCCCTGGAACGCGAAACATCCGCTCCAGTCCTGCTTTTCGAAAAGATCTGTCTTCATTTGCTGAACTCGCCTCCGGCATATGACTGCTGCTCCAATCATCCATTGTTCCGTTCTATTTTTCAACGCTTTGGGTAAAATCATATGATAGGTGAGAAATATGTTCGAACTCCTCGGCCCAGATAGAGGGCACGGCGTCCCATCCGGCGGTTGAGTGACAACAAAAAACGGACGCATGTAAAGCGTCCGCCTGAAAAATGCTGGTAGCCCCAACGGGATTCGAACCCGTGCTACAGGACTGAGAACCCTGGGTCCTGGACCACTAGACGATGGGGCCACAGAAAACTCTTTGGCTGGGGGACAGGGACTCGAACCCCGACTTCTAGATCCAGAGTCTAGCGTCCTGCCAATTAGACGATCCCCCAAGGATAATTCGCTCCCTGAGCGCGCCGGATATACTATCACGGGTTCGGTAGAGCCGTCAATCGTGAATTGCAATTCGTGAATCGTGAATTGCGAATCGCACCCTGCCGCTACGACCCCCGAAAAGAACGTCGGGGACTTCGTCCGGGCACTTTGTGAGTCGTGAGTCGTAACTCGTGAATGCCGCAAAGAAGAAAACGGGAAAACCATAACGGTAAATAAATAATAGAACATTTCCCGAATTTTCGTATTTGAATTTTGGACGATTGACGACTCACAAAGTGCCCCGAGCGTAGCGGCAGGGTACGATTAACGTCTCCTCGGATTTTCGTTCCGTGTACAATGAATACGGATAATATCGGGAGGTGTTTTCAACATGAACATCAACAGCAGATCATTCCGCGGAATGCTTGAAAAACGGCCACTGAACGTCCAGTCGGCTTTTGGAAGCGAGCCTGTCGCGCTTGTCAGCGGAAGGGATCTTGCAGCCGCCGCCAGGTCTAATGGTTCGATAGTTCTCGCTGCTAACATCAGGAACCCGCTGACGATAAAGGGCGTGCTCAAGGCCGCCAAAAAAATGAACGCGGTCGTGATGCTGGAACTGGCCAAGTCGGAGGCGACCTACTGCGGGTGCACCTTCGACAACGTCCCCGGTTTTGCCGCGAAGTTTTCGGCGGAACTTGGCGGAGGCGTCGTCTTCGGCCTTCACGTTGATCATTACGCCATCAAGTCCAATGACGATCTTCTAAAATCTATTCCACACCTGAGGCATCTGGTGGAAGTGGGATGGACTTCGGTTGCCATCGATGCATCACACAACCCCGACTGGGAGAACCTGTGCTTTACGAGGGATGTGGCGATGCATATCCCCGCGTACCTTGGACTTGAGGCCGAGGTCGGAGAGATCAAGGGCCCTGGAGAGATTACCACCATAGAGG
Organism: Thermovirgaceae bacterium; assembly: GCA_030656095.1. Lineage (GTDB taxonomy): Bacteria > Synergistota > Synergistia > Synergistales > Thermovirgaceae > UBA2252. The sequence continues at coordinate 3,877 of JAUSOU010000129.1, forward strand.
AAGCCATGTTTTTCATGGGCGGGCTCAACTCCTGGGGCATATTCCCTGATTTCCTGGCAATATCCAACGGGAGCAAGCACGGAACCTACGACAGCACACTTGGCGAGGCAGAGGGGATCGACCTGGTCAGGACAAAAGATATCTCGAAGGCGATCGCGCCGTACGGAGCTGTGATAGCTCAGCACGGCATCTCCGGAACCTCTCTGGACAAGGTCTCCAGCTTTGTTGATTTCGGGATCAACAAGGGGAATGTCGGCACTCTCTGGCAGAACGTTCTCTTCGGGCTGGAGATGGATCCTTCCACGGGCAACGCGCTGGTAAGGGACGGAGCCTATGTCAAGGATCCGCGGCGCGGCATCCCGATGGATCTCTGGGAGCAGATCGTTGCCTGGGGCGACGGGCAGGGCTTCTCTAGAAAATCCGGTGACTACAAGAAAGCCAACAAGCCATTTAACGATGCCATCATGGCTTTGCCGGAGAAGGTTCGCGAGGCCATAGTGGAAGATACCGCCGAATGGGCCGGGAGGTTCATCAAGGTCTTTCGTGGCGAGGGTAGCGCGGAGACACTGCTGGAGGTCGTTTCCAGACGCCTCGACCACAACGCGGCCCCGGAACAGGCCGTTCTTGCCTCCAGGAGCGCATTCACGAGAGAGAGTGCTCCGGGAAGCGGAGTCAAAAAGAAGAACGAGGGCAAAGATTTCAGCGATTGATATAGACAGTGACGCGTAACTCGGAGAGGCCGTCAGTCGTTAATCGTACCCTGCCGCTACGCTCGGGGCACTTTGTGAGTCGTCAACCGTCGAAAATCCAATACAAAGGTCTAAAAAATGTTCTAATATGATCTGCCATTCTGGTTTTCCCGTTTTTCTTTTCAGAAGTTACGATTTACGGTTTACAAGGTGCCCCGCGCGTAGCGGCAAGGTACGATTTACGGGTATTAACAGTCATGCGCTACGGTCTGAGTTACTGGGGGACGAAGCCGCTGAGTCGTGATAGGATAATCAACCGGGGGTGAACTGATGGCTGATACAAGACCGCGCGCAAGGCGCGGCAGGAAGAGTTCAGGCGGCAAAGAACTGAGGTTTATTCCTCTCGGAGGCCTTGGGCAGATAGGCAAGAACATGTTTGCACTGGAGTACGGCGAGGACATTATGGTCGTTGACTGCGGCCTCATGTTTCCCGATGAGGAGATGCTTGGAATAGATTTTGTCATACCGGATGCTTCTTTTCTCTTTGAGAACAAGGAGAAGATCCGGGGGGTTGTTCTCACCCACGGACACGAGGATCACATAGGAAGTCTCCCATTCATACTCCCGAGGATAGATGTCCCGATATACGGGACAAAGCTGACCCTTGGTATGGTCAATGCAAAGTTCCAGGACTCCTGCCCCGACTACAAGCCTGTAACCAACGAAGTGGCAGCAGGTGAGACATTCCGGCTTGGATGTTTCGAGATAACTTTTATCGCCGTTTGCCACTCGATACCTGACGGTGTCGGACTCGGCATTCAGACTCCCGTCGGGACTGTTGTTCACACTGGCGATTTCAAACTCGACCCTACTCCTATAGACGGGCGGATAACCGATTACTCAACTTTTGCCAGGTTCGGAAGCGAGGGAGTGCTGCTTATGCTCTCGGACTCCACCAACGTCGAACGCTCGGGTTTTACCCAATCCGAAAGGGTTATCGGAAGAACACTTGAGCGTCTGCTGCGACTTCACAGAAGCAAGCGTTTTGTGGTAGCGGCATTTTCTACCAACCTTCACAGGGTCCAGCAGGTGATCGAGGTCGCCTCGCGCTTCAATCGCAAGGTGGCGCTCATGGGACGGAGCATGATCCAGAATGTAACTCTGGCGATGGAACTGGGTTATATCCATGCGGACAAAAATGTTCTTGTTCCTATGGAAGAGGCGAATAAAGTCCCGAACGACAAGCTGATCGTTATGACCACCGGGAGCCAGGGAGAGCCCTTCTCAGGTCTTGTCAGGATGAGCAAGGGAGAACATCGCTTCGTCAACCTTGGCTCGGGTGACCTGGTGGCCGTCTTCGCTACGCCGATACCTGGAAACGAGAAGTTCGTAAGCCGGACAATCAACCGTCTATTCGAGTGCGGTTGCGAAGTGATTTACGACCGGGATCAGGAGATCCACGTATCCGGACACGCGGCCAGGGAAGAGCTCAAGATGATGCTAAGCATTGTGCGCCCCAGGTATTTTGTGCCCATGCACGGAGAATACCGCCACCTGGTCAGACATACCAAACTGGCGCAGGAGATGGATGTTCCCGCAAAAAACACGTTTGTCCTGCAGAACGGGGACGTGCTGTCAATAAGCGATTCCAAGGTCCAGGTAAAAAGAGGGGCCGTGACCTCGGGGGCGATCCTTGTCGACGGAATGGCCCTGGGGGAGATGCAGAACAGCCTGCTTCGAGAGAGGCAGGAAATCTCCGAAGAGGGACTTGTCATTATCTCCGTATCACTGGACAGAAACCACAGACTCCTGGCTTCGCCGGTGATAGAGAGTGTGGGATTCCTCCATATGGAGGACGCCGAGCAGTTGAGGAAAGAGCTTCAAAAGGCTGTTCTGGAGTCCTTTCAACCTGAAGCGGAGGGGAAAATGGAAAACACCGAGAAGATCGTGCTTCGGATCAAGAGCCGGGCAAGGAATGTTCTTCGCAGGTACAGCCGGACACCGCCGGTAATAAAGCCCATGATCACGGTAGTTGAAAACTGAAAGTTGTGAATTTGTCAGGCGTGAACAGCTTTTGAATCGGGGGAGATGCTGTCTTGACCACGGGACTTTTCTTTAATCTGTTAGGAGGAGTGGGTCTTTTCCTTTTCGGGATCAAACTGATGGGAGAAGCGCTCCAGGATCTTGCAGGGGATCGTTTGCGCCGTCTGATCTCGGCCCTTACAAGCTCTCCGGTCAAAGGAATCCTGGTCGGGGCTGCTATCACCGCCCTTATCCAGAGCAGCAGCGCGACGACCGTCATGACGGCCAGCTTCGTTCACGCAGGTCTCATGACGCTGAAGCAGTCGATAGGGGTGATCATGGGCGCCGCAATAGGGACCACGATCACCGCGCAGATCATCGCGTTCAAGATCAAGGAGTTCGCTCTTCCGGTGATCGGTGTGGGAATGCTCTTCGCTGTCTTCGGCAGGAGCAAGCGCCAGAAATTCATCGGCAACGGGATAGTTGGATTCGGCCTTCTTTTTGTCGGGATACAGACCATGGGAAACGCAATGCACTTCCTTCAAGGCCGGCAGGATTTCTTCCTTGCCTTCAGCCATCATCCTCTCATGGGAGTTCTTGCGGGAACAGCCCTTACCATGCTTGTTCAGTCCAGTTCGGCGACGGTCGGTCTGACGATAGTCATGGCGTCACAGGGCCTGCTCACGCTGGATGCAGCTATCCCTATCCTCTTCGGCGATAATATCGGAACCACTATCACAGCTGTGCTGGCATCTCTGGGCCTTAACCGTGCGGCAAAGCAGTCGGCATTCGCGCACGTATTCTTCAAGGTGATCGGTGTCCTTATCTTCATGATCCTGTTCAGCCCCTTCAAACAGCTGGTCCTTCTGACTTCATCAGACATTGCCAGACAGCTGGCCAACGCTCATACGATATTCAACGTTCTCAATACGATCATTTTCCTTCCGTTCATCGACCCCTTCGTCCGTCTCGTCAAAAAGGTACTTCCGGACGATGGGATTGTCGTCATGATGGGGCCGAGGTTTCTAGACAGGAACCTGATCTCCGCGTCCCCCATCGCCGCGGTCGAGGCTGTCCGCAAGGAGCTCGTCCGGATGGGCCTTCTCACCCTCGAGATGGTACGTGACGTCAGGATCGCCTTCCAGAGCAACGACCGCAGGATGATCGAGCAGGTCCTTCAGACCGAGCGCTGCGTAAACGAACTGACCCGTGAGATCACCTCCTTTTCGACTGATCTGATGCAGGTCAGCCTGCCCCCGGTACTTTCGTCCTCGCTCTCCTTTTACGTCAACGGCGTCGGTGATATTGAAAGGGTTGGGGATCATGCGGAGAACCTGATCGAACTCTACGAATACAAGATCGAGCACGACCTGCCGTTCTCCGATCTGGCCATGCATGAGTTCGAAGTTATGATAGGGCTTTCGGAGAGTGCCCTCAGGCTGGCCGTAGAGGCTTTGGATACCGCGGATGACAAAAAGGCTGAACAGGTTCTGATACTTGAGGAAGAGATCGATTCCATGGAGCGGGTTCTCAGGAAGAGCCACATCGAAAGGCTCAACCAGGGGGTCTGCATCCCGGGTTCCGGCGTTATCTTCATCGATATTCTCAGCAATCTGGAGAGGGTGGGCGATCACGCCAACAACATCGCCCTGATCGTCAAAGATATCAACGTGGCACGAAACAGGGGGGCCTGATCCGGGTGATGTTTCAGTGCGCGGTTCTGGGGCTTCTGCAGGGGATCACCGAATTTTTGCCGGTCAGCAGCTCCGGCCACCTGGTGATCGCCCAGTCGCTTTTGGGATGGCAGGATCCGGCAATTGCTTTCGATGTGATGTTGCACCTGGCTACAATGGCCGCGACGATGGTCTATTTTCAAAGGGAGATATTTGATGTAGCGGCAGCCTGGTTCGGTGGATTGTTCTCCCCAGCACGAAGGGATCTTCCGGGCTGGATGTATGGATGGGGAGTTGTCGCCGGAACTCTTGTAACGGTGGCTGTTGTCCTTATGACGAGGCCGCTGATCCACCTTTTTTTCGGTTCGACTCTCTTTGTCGGATTCGCCCTGATGATCACCGGTCTGGCGCTCTTTTACGGAAGGACGATCCCCAGGGGGCGCCTTTCCGTCACGCCGTCTTCAGGGATCAAGGTCGGCCTGGCACAGGGGGTCGCGGCTTTTCCCGGCATTTCCAGGTCCGGTTTCACGATAATTGCCGGGCTCAGATCGGGTCTGGCTCCGGCTGAAGCCTTTTCCTTCTCGTTCCTTCTTTCTCTTCCCGCCACTCTGGGGGCCGCGATACTTGAGATAGCCGGTTCGGGAAACAGGGTGGGACTCCTTTCTTCACTGCCTCAGGGTTGGTGGGCCGGGATGATTCTTGCCTTCGTCTCGGGGCTGTTGGCTCTATCCATTCTTCACAGGGTTGTCGTCGGAGGGCGCTGGGGGATTTTTGCGGCTTACTGTTTTGCGGCAGGTGGGTTGGTCTTGGCGCTCCATTACATGGGAGGTTGAGAAAGATGGCGAGGCTTGGCTCATCAAGATGGTGGATCCTTGTTCTGTGCATAATTCTGGGAGGCTTTATCGGAGTCTACCTTCAGAGGTTCCCTCTCACTGAAGGTTATTTCCGCGACATTCTCAACATTGGTTTTGATATCGGTGATGTGGATCTTCTGTTCATCAGGTTCGGGTTCAAACTCTTTCTTCGCTTCAACCTCGGGACGTTCATTGGCGGGGTAGTCGGCGTTCTGATGATCAGATGAGTTCTGGTAATAATTTCCCCTTTGAAGTGATCCTGGCCTCGGCCAGTCCTCGAAGGGAGTCACTCCTGAGAGACCTCGGTTGGGACTTTCGCATAGTGCCCCCAAATGTCGAAGAGAGCCTTCTGGATGGGGTCCCTCCTTCGGAGCAGGCGGTACGTCTTGCATCAGAGAAGGCCGATTCGGTCTGCGCTGGTTTTCCGGATGCTCTTGTTATAGCCGCCGACACCATCGTTGTCCTTGAAAAAGAAATACTCGGAAAACCACGAGATCCCGATGATGCGATCCGGATGCTCTCTCTTCTTGCAGGGAAGACCCATTCGGTGATCACCGGGATTGCGGTCAGGTTCAAGGGGCGCTCCGCCTCGGGCTCCGAGATGACCAGGGTCACTTTCAGGGATCTGTCCGATCACGAGGTCAGGGCTTACTACAGCGGAGGTGAGAGCATGGACAAGGCGGGAGCGTATGCCATCCAGGGGTGGGGTTCCCTTCTTGTCAGCTCGATCGAAGGTTGTTATTTCAACGTTGTGGGCTTGCCCCTTTACAGGCTGAGCAGGCTTCTTGAAGAGACAGGTATCGATTTGAAGCGGCAATGGGGGGTGCGGACATGAGGATCAGGCAGGGAAATCTCCTTCTAATTGGTTTGGCGATAGTTGCGGTTTTGGGAGCAGCGGGGCTGATCCCCCGTATAGCTGCGGAGCGTTCCAACGGTGTCGCGGCTATCGTCACAGATATGAGGGATGTGGCAAATATCGCCAGAGAGTCGGGGATCCCGGTTTCCCAGGCTTTGGGCGAACTTCGGTCAAAGGGTCTGACCGGGGTGGCTGTAGGAGAGCTGACGGGACAGGAACTCCTTTCTGGCATGCTGCCTGTTGAATATGGATCCGTGGAAAATCTTGCCCGAGGGGATATGCCGGAGGGCCTCTGGCCCGACTCCGCGGCAATCTTCCTGAAACCCGGTTCCCCTTATTCGAAAGATATAGAGCTTTTTGTCTCCCGCAAGTTCCCGGGGAGCAGAGCCGTTCCCTTCAAGGGGGGCACGCTTCATGTCCTCCCTCTTTCGCTGGGGGAAACCCTGGAGTCAGGCATTCTTCCGGACTACCTTCTTTTTGAATTGCTCAGGGATATCGACATTCCGGTCATATACCGCCCAGGTGCCACTCCGGGAGTTCCCGGAGAAGATGTCGCAAACGCCATGGCTCTTGTCCTGGATTCGAAGCCGGGGATCAGGAGTGTTGTTCCGGCCGGTTTCTTTGTGGCGGGCTACCCGGAACTCGAGCCCGTTTCGAGGCTTTTGCGCGAGCGGGGGATAACCGTCGCCAAGGTTGAATTCTCCCAGCAGATAGGCATAGGTTTCCTTGAAAGGGATCTTTTCCCGAAAATTCTTTCCCTCCACAGTGTTCGCAGGGAGGAGATACTGAGCAGTGGTCTGACGAGGGACGACCTGGTCGAGAGGTTTGTGAGGGCCTCAAGAGAGCGCTCCGTACAGCTGCTTTACATCAGGCCTTCGGATCTTCTTTCGGGCTCGAGGCTGGAGCGCTTCGGCGATGAATGCGGGAGAATTTCCGGGCGGCTCGAAAAGCTCGGCATCAAAATGGGCTGGCCGGACACGCTTCCTCTCCGGAGGACGGGCATCGTATCTGCTTTGGCATGCGCCCTTGCACTGGTAGTGCTTTCGCTGAGAACAGGCTCCAGGATGTCCGGACGTGAGGAAGAAAATGTCGGGCTGAAAACCGTCCTTGTGATAATCGTGATAGCGGGTGTTCTTGCGGCAGTAATGCTGCGTGTTTCACTTGCGGCACGGCTTTCGGGGGCGCTGTTGGCGGCCCTTGCGGCCACGGAAGCTTCTTTCACGGCCCTGGAAGGGCACAGGAGACCCATAAGGGGTGTTCTGTCGGGAGTCTTCGTGGCGGTCGCCTCGGGGCTTGCAATAGCAGCCTTCTTCGGAACGCCGTGGTACATGCTTCGCATGGGATCCTTTTCGGGCGTCAAGGCGACGCTCCTGCTTCCCCCTCTTCTGATCCTGATCCATGACCTTAAAAAACGGGTTCACCCAGAGTCGCTTGCCAGCGTCCTTTCGCGTCCACCGATCTGGGGAGAGCTTGCCATCATAGGCGGGCTTGTAGCCGCCGCCGGCCTGGTGGTATTCAGAAGCGGAAACGTCTCTTTCGTGCCGGGGTGGGAGATACGATTCCGCGAGCTCCTTGAGCAGCTGCTTATCGCAAGGCCGCGTACCAAGGAGATCTTCGTCGGCTACCCCGCTCTGGTGCTCTGGTTCACAGTCAGGCGCATGGACATCTGGCCCAAGTATCGCGAGGTATTCAGAATTGGGGCTACTCTGGCCTTTTCGTCCGTAGTCAACAGCTTCTGCCACTTCCACACCCACATCCTTTTCATCCTGCTGCGGGTTTTCAACGGACTGTGGACCGGGTTGCTTGCAGGTGCGGTCATGGCGGCCATTCTTGTTTTTCTTCTACTGCCAGCCTGGCGAAGATGGCAGGGGGTCATCGCGGGGTGAAGCGCCCCATAGACGTGACTCTTTGCGGTTACTACGGTTTCGGCAACCTTGGTGACGAGTTGATCGCCGCTGGCCTGGTGTCGCTGTTGGAAAAGAACGGGGTTTTGAGAGAGCGAATAGCAATAATGACGGCCTCTTGGACCGGAAAACAGAGCCCGGATGGAGTTCTGGCAGTCGACAGGTGGAGGCCGGATCGCGTCCTGTCGACTCTCAGATCCAGCAGAACGCTTCTTCTGGGCGGCGGAGGCCTTTTCCAGGATTCAACCAGTATCCGGTCGTGCATATACTATTGGGCCGTGACAAGAATGGCCCGCGCAACCGGCTGCCTCCCCTGGGCGTTCGGGCAGTCCATAGGACCCCTCAAGAGTTCGCTTGCCGCAACTTTTGCGCGTAATGCTCTCGCCTTGTGTGCCTCCAGGGCGGTGCGGGACGAGGGCTCAATGGAATGGCTGACGAGGTGGGATCTTGAGGGGGAAATAACCCCGGATCCGGTGATCGCTCTTTCCGGCTCGCTGGATAAATGCGATACCAAAGGAAAGTATCTGCTTGTTAATCTTCGCCCTTGGCGCGGCGGCATATCCGCTGCCGCTGCCGGGGCAGCGGCAGCGATTGCAGGGGAAATGGGCATCCCGTTGCTGGGTGTTGCGCTTTCGGAAGATGACGTGAAGGTGATGGAGGAGCTTCGTGACGGCGGAGTCTTCAGGCCTGAGGAGATCACCCTCGTACGTTCCATGGATGACGCGAGATCTGTTTGGTGTTCCGGCCGCGGGGCAGTGGGTATGAGACTCCACTTTTGCGTTATTTCGGCCCTGGCCAATATTCCATGTGTGGCGATCCCCTATGACCCCAAGGTCTCCTGGTTCGCAAGGGATTGGGGTCTTCCTGTCTGGGAGGGGGATGGCCCTTTGCCCTTTATGACGATCGGCACAGATCACAGGGAGCGGATTTTTAAGGCGTCGAAAGTTCTTGAAGATGCTTTTGGCAGGATACTTGGTACTGTTCTGGAGAGGGAGTGAAAAAGTGGAGATTTCTCAAAGACGCGCCCTTGAAAGAACTGCCATTGAAGTCAGAAAAGATGTCGTAAGGATGATCGGAGTGGCCAGATCCGGCTACGTCGCATCGTCTCTCTCCGCAGTAGACATCCTCGTTTTCATGTACTGGAGGCTTCTGAACATCCGGCCGGAGGAGCCTCGCATGTACGACAGGGATCGTATGGTTCTAAGCAAGGGGCATGCATGCCCGGCGCTTTATGCGGTTCTTGCGAACAGGGGCTTCTTCGACAGGAAGGAGCTCTGGAACTTCAGACGCCTTGGATCGATGCTTCAGGGGCATCCGGAAACGCCCAGGACCCCCGGTATCGACGCTCCAGGCGGATCTCTCGGAATGGGTCTCGGGCTTTCCAACGGCGTTGCCCTTGCGCTTCGCCTGGACGGTGTCGGTTCACGGGTTTTCTGTCTTCTTGGGGACGGAGAGCTACAGGAGGGCGCGGTTTGGGAGTCGGCGATGCAGACTGCCAATCTTGGTCTTGGAGGCGTTACTGCGATCGTCGATCTGAATGGGATCCAGATGGACGGTAAAGTCGTATCGATCAAGAAAATTGAACCCGTGAAGGAAAAGTTTGAATCATTCGGATGGAGATCCGTTCATGCGGATGGTCACGACATGGAGGATCTTGAGAGGGCTTTTTCCGTTGCTTTATCGGATTCCATACCAAGTGTCATCCTCGCAGAGACGATCCCGGGAAAGGGGTTCTCAATGGCTGAAAAGGGCCTCATCGGGTCCTCGAGGCCGCTGGACAGGGAGATGATGGAACAGGCCCTGCGGGAGCTTGAGTCTGCGACAAAGAGCTTTGACGGGGAGGAAGTGCGGTGAGAAGCACTCTGGATGGTTTTGGGGAAGGGCTTCTGGAGCTTGGACGACAGCGGGGTGATGTTGTCGTTCTTCATGCCGACTCGGGCGAATCAGCCAGGATATCTCCTTTTGCGGATGCTTTTCCGGAAAGATCTTTCAACTTCGGGATCTCGGAACAGGACATGGTGATGACAGCCGCGGGGCTCTCCCTGACCGGCAAGATGCCTTTTGCCTGTTCGTTTGCGGCATTTCTTACCACCAGAGCCTTCGACCAGATAAGAACATGTCTTGCCATCCCCTGCCTTGGCGCGGTCCTTGTGGGTACGCACTCCGGTCTTGCCGCAGGAGAGGACGGTGTTTCTCACCAGATGAACCAGGATATCGCGCTGATGCGGAGCCTGCCAAACATGTCGGTCATGATCCCACCGGACGCCGATTCCGCTTTCCGGATGGTTTTTGTCGCTTCCCAACACCCAGGTCCAGTTTACCTCCGCCTTGGCGGGGAACAAGTTCCAGATATCGAGGGAACCAAAGAGGCGGAGCTCAGGGTGGGCGGCGGACGCCTTTTAAGAGAGGGTGACGGGGTCACCATCTGTGCCTGTGGTATCATGGTCCACGAAGCGCTGAGGGCCGCCGAAATTCTTTCGAAACAGGGGATCAGCGCAGAGGTAATAGACTGTTTCAGCGTCAAGCCGCTTCCCTCCCAGTTGATCCTGGCCTCCCTGCGAAGGACGGGGTGTTGTGTGATCGCTGAGGAACACAACGTTATCGGAGGTCTTTGCGAGGCCGTTGCCGGGCTTGCTGCAGGCGAAAATCCGGTTCCCATGAGATATGTCGCAATATCCGACAGATATGGCCAGAGCGGCGCTCCGCAGGAGCTCCGGGAGTACTACGGATTGACCTTCCGTGAGATTGTCGGGGCTGCTGCCCAGATATGGTCTATGCGCAGGAGGTAGGAGATGGAGATACGCTTTGCGGGTGTCACGAAGCAGTTTTCCCCTGATATTGTCGCTCTCCAGGATCTCTTCCTGACGATCGCAAAGGGAGAGTTTGTCTATCTTGTCGGGCCAACCGGCTCCGGCAAGACGACTCTATTGAGACTTGTAACGCGGGAAGTGCTCCCGACCAAGGGACAGGTCACGGTAGGGGATATCAACATCCGCAAGATAGCCTCATACGATCTGGCGTACCTCAGAAGGGACATAGGGGTGGTATTTCAGGATTTCAGGCTGCTTCCCCACCTGACTGTCTACGAGAACGTGGCCTTTGTGCAGGAGGCCATCGGTGTTCCGCCAACCGACGTGCAGAAGAGGACCAACGATGTGCTGGACAGGCTTGGACTTTGGCGAAGGCGCTTTCTCTACCCCGAACAGATCTCCGGGGGAGAACAGCAGAGAGTTGCCATAGGAAGGGCCATTGCCAACTCTCCGTCGATCCTCCTTGCCGACGAGCCGACCGGCAACCTGGACATTCACACCGCTGAGGAGATAATGCAGCTTCTGCTTTCGATAAACGCGTCCGGGACAACGGTGATGGTCGCAACACATAACCAGTACATCGTTGATGCCTACAGGCAGAGGGTTATCGAGCTCCGGAAGGGGCGCATGGTCCGGGACGACAAGAAGGGCAGGTACGAGGTCGATGGCGACCTTTAGATACATTCTCAGGGATACGTGGAGACTTCTTTCGAGGCACTGGGGTTTGAGCGTCCTGACGCTTTTGACCTCGGTGGCTGTTTTCTTCCTTGTCGGTGCCAGTGTCCTGTTCGTGCTGAACACGAGATACCTTGTCGCGACAGTTGAAGGAGACCTTATGGTACAGGCCTACGTCAGGAATACACCCGAGGCGCTTGAATCGGTCGCACGCAAGGCTTCAACGTACGATTCCGTTTCGTCGGTCAGGATCGTAACCTCCGATGAGGCTCTCGAGCGCCTGAGGGCCAGGCTGGGCAAGCAGGCCGAGGCAGTAACACTGCTCGACGAGAACCCTCTTCCTCCAAGCGTGGAGGTCCGGGTCAAGCGGGCTGCCTTTGCCTCGGTTATCGCCAGGGAGCTCATTTCGATGCCCGAGGTTGAGGATGTCGTCTACGCCGGGGCCATTGCGGAGAGACTCGAAAGAATATCATCTTTTGTCTCGAGGCTCTCGCTCGTGATTTTGGCAGTCTCAATGGCATCCGCTTCCCTGGTTCTATTCAACACCATCCGCATAAGCGTTTACGCAAGGAAAGAGGAAATAGGGACGATGCTCCTTGTCGGAGCAACCAGAAATTTCGTCGTCTTTCCCTATGTGCTCCAGGGAGTGATACTGGGAACCGCGGGCGCGCTTCTCTCCGCCCTTCTCCTGTGGTTTTCCTACGGAGCCGCCCTCGACGCGCTTGAGCGCTCCCTCCCTTTCGTAAGTCTTATTACAGACACCAGAGTCATTCTTCGGCTGGGTGTCGTGCTGGTTTCCGCGGGAGTCACTGTCGGCTGGATCTGCAGTTGGCTTGCGGCGTCCCGTTTCATAAGGCTGGCGTCCAGGTCTCTCTAGGACGCCGGGGGTGAATTTCTTGAAGAAAAAAGCCTGTCTTGCAGCTCTTGTTTTTGTTATTCTCCTTTCGGGATTCATTGCCGCTTCCGAGGCCTCAACAGGAAGCACGGAGATCGATGCCAGGATCGAGAGCGAGGAAAGCCGTCTCGATGCCATCGAAAAACAGATAGCGTATCATCAGCGTCAGATAACCGAGGCCCAGAAGAAGGAGCGGGGACTTCTTGATGATCTTTCGAGGATCAACCAGAACGTCGTTCTGCTCCGTCAGAAGATCTCCGTTCTGGATCTGCAGAGGGAGAAGACCGAGATCAGGATCAGAGATCTTACCTCCGAAATTGAAGTGACAGAAGCCTCGCTCGAAAAAACGAAAGGGTATCTCGCAAGCAGATTCCAGGCCATCTACAAGTACGGCGGAGTTGCCGAATTCAACCTTCTGCTCTCCGCCGCGAGCACACACGAGGCTATGAACAACGCTTTTCTCCTGGGCCGGATCGCCCGCGAGGACGAACGAAGGATCCGCGAGATGTCAGAAAACAAAAAGAGGCTCGAGTCGGCCCGCAGGGAGATGGGGGAACAAAAGATTCTTCTCGAGGGGCAGAAGGATTCCCTTAAAAATCAACAGGCATCCCTGAAGGATTCCGAGTCGCAGCGGAAAAAATCCCTGGATACCCTGACCAGGCAGAAACAGCTCCATCAGAGAGCCGCAAAGGAGCTGGAGGATTCCCAGAGGGAGCTCCAGAACAAGATCAAGGACCTTCTGGCGCAAAAGCGCAGGGGCCAGGAAACGAGGGTGGGAGTAGTTGCTCCGATATTCCCAACCGGCGGAAGGCTTGCCTGGCCAGTCCGGGGAGATGTCACAAGCAGTTTCGGCACGAGGGTTCACCCTGTTTTTAAAACCAAGATCATGCATACGGGGATAGACATCAAGGCCGCAGAGGGTACTCCCGTGAAGGCGGCTGCACCGGGAGAAGTTCTCTTCGCGGGATGGCTCAGGGGTTACGGTCAGATAGTGATCCTCGACCACGGAAGGGATCTGACCACGGTGTACGCTCATCTTTCGAAGATTCGCGTGGATGAAGGGAAGATCGTCAGGGATGGGGAGATAATCGGCAATGTCGGAAGCACCGGCGTGACATCGGGCCCCCACCTCCATTTTGAGGTTAGGATCAATGGTGATGCAAAGAATCCGCTGGGATACCTTGCAAGATAATAGAGATTACGAGGGGTGGCATGGGACAATGATTCGGCGGATACGCGATGTGTTTTTCGGAGCAGTGCTTGGGGCGGTACTCGCCGGGGGGGCATTTTCGGCCTTTGCCTTCAACAGTATAGACCTCTTCGCGGCCGCTCCTTTCGGTTTTCAGGACCTCTGGCTGATGAAGCAGGCGCGCGTAATCATCGAGACCTATCATGTTGAGGGTACAAAGAACATGCCGGATAAAGAGATGCTCTACGGGGCCATTAGAGGTATGGTGGCCGCTCTCGATGACCCGTACACCCGCTTTGTCGACCCGACTGAGCTGGAAGAGGAAGAGATCGAGATGCAGGGGGAGTATGGAGGTCTCGGCATCTACATCGGCCAGCGCGACGGGAAGACGCTCGTGATCAGCCCGATAGAGGACACCCCGGCCGACAGGGTCGGATTGAAGCCGAAAGATCAGATCGTCAAGATAGGCGAAGATGTGATCCTGGGCTGGACACAGAATGAGGTAGTGAACACCCTGAGAGGAAAGCCGGGCACAAGCGTCACGATATGGATCCGCAGGGATGAAGTCGACGATCTCCTCAAGTTTGAAATAGTCAGGGAGAAGATAGAGATCCATACCGTCAAATCGGAGATGTTCCCCGATAAGATCGGCTTCCTGAGGATAGTGCAGTTCAACCAGAAAACCGCCGCTGAATTCAGGAAGGCCGTTTACAGCCTGATGGGCAAGGGTGCCAAAGGCCTTGTCCTGGACCTTCGCAACAACCCCGGCGGGCTTCTCAACAGCTGCGTGGAGATAGCGGACATGTTCCTCGACAACGGGGTGATCGTCAGCACCAGGGGCCGCTTCGAACGGGCCAACGAAACTCTTTACGCCCACCAGGGAACCATTACAAAGCTTCCGATGGTGGTTCTGATCAACGAGGGAAGCGCGAGCGCGTCAGAAATACTGGCGGGGGCGCTCAAGGATCACAGCAGGGCCTTGATCGTCGGCAAGCAGAGTTTCGGGAAGGGGTCGGTTCAGACTCTGTTCAACCTCTCCGACAAATCCGGTGTTTTCGTGACCATAGCCAAATACTTCACACCATCGGGAGCCGTCATCGACAAGATCGGGCTTGCCCCCGACATTATTGTTGAAGGAGAGCCGGTCAAAGAGCGGGAAAAGGACTTCCAGCTAAAGAGGGCAATTACTGAACTTCTCGGCCGTTGATCGGAGGATTGCGGGGATGGCACGGATGGGGGCGCGGTTGTGCAAGCTCACGCTCCTGTGTGTCCTGGTCATGGTCATCCTTCGGATGGCCGCATGCGCCTGCGGAGAGGAACGGCGACCCCTGATCGCTGTCGTTGTGGATGATCTCGGGTATTCGGTCGAAATGGCCGGGCAATTTGCAAAATTGCCCATCCCTCTTACATGGTCGATCATCCCCTATCAAAAGCACAGCCTGGATACGGCCGAAATTGCCAGGTCCAGGGGGATACCGTTCATGCTGCACCTTCCGATGGAGGCAAAAGGGGCAGGGGCTGACCGTCAATCCCTGGTGCGGATGGGCATGTCGGATGAAGCCATACGTTTAACGGTCCGGAACGCATTATGGTCTTTACCGGGTGTCGCGGGATTGAACAATCACAGGGGATCCCGGGCCACGGAGAGCCGTTCGGTGATGGAGCCGCTTCTCCGGGAGGTTGCCGCGGAAGGGCTGTTCTTCATCGACAGCAGGACTTCCGGCAGTTCCGTGGCGTATCCCGTTGCGATGGAGATGGGCGTGCCCGCCACTCTTAACCGAAGTTTTCTGGACCACGTGGACAGAGATGATTTCATGTGGAGCCAGTTCGAAAAGGCACGCGCCATAGCGGTGAAACATGGAGGAGCTGTCGTGATCTGTCATGCCAGGTACGGAATGCTGAGGTTTCTTCCCAAGCTGTACGAAAAGGCCTCTGGGGATGTAGAATTTGTTACCGTGCCGGAGTATCTTGAACAAAAAAGGATTGGCGGCTGGGAGGAATGACCGCATGAAGGGTTGGGTAGAAGCGATAATAGGAGCCCAATGGGGCGACGAGGGCAAGGGAAGAGTAGTTGACGCACTGGCTTCCCGGGTAGACGTCGTGGTGAGGTACCAGGGGGGCGCCAATGCAGGGCATACCGTTTTAGTAGACGGGGAGAAGTTCATATTCCATCTCCTGCCGTCCGGGATGCTTTATTCTGGTAAGACATGCGTTATCGGGAACGGAGTGGTTGTCGACCCCCAGCAGCTTCTTGACGAGCTCAAGGAACTCCAGGACAGGGGCAGGGATCGTGCCCGCCTGGTTGTGAGCGGTGCCGCGCATGTCGTGATGCCCTACCACAAAACCCTCGACGGGATGGAAGAGCGCCTCCGGGGAAGCGGCAATAAGATCGGAACCACACAACGCGGAATAGGACCCTGTTACATGGACAAAGTCAACCGCTGCGGGATCCGGGTGGAGGATCTGCTTTGCGAGGATCTGCTGAGGGAAAAACTTTCCTTCAACCTCGAAGTGAAGAACATGTACCTGACAAGGATCTTCGACGAATCTCCGCTGGCCTTCGGTGATGTTTTCGATCAGGCACGGACATGGGGGCAAAAACTGGGCCCGTACGTAGGGGACGGTTCACTTACGATCTCGTCCGCCATCGAATCAGGGAGCAATGTTCTCCTGGAGGGAGCACAGGGAACCCTTCTCGATCTGGATCACGGGACGTACCCTTATGTAACAAGCTCAAGCCCTGTGGCTGGCGGAGGCTGCGTAGGCGCTGGGATCGGGCCATCCCTTATCAGCAGGGTAACAGGCGTGGTCAAGGCCTACTGCACCCGTGTCGGCGAGGGGCCGTTCCCCACTGAGGACACAGACGAATACGGGGAGACGCTTCGTACCAGGGGAGCCGAGTTCGGGGCCACCACCGGAAGGCCGAGAAGATGCGGCTGGCTGGACCTCGTCGCCCTTAAATATGCAGTGCGGGTGAACGGAATACATGCCATCGCTCTGACGAAGCTGGATGTTCTTTCCGGATTCGACAAGATCCCGGTGTGCGTTGCCTATTCCTGCGAGGGGAAAGAGACAGTACACTTTAGCGGCAATCTGGCCTTCCTCCAATCCGCGCAACCGGTCTACAAAAATCTGGACGGATGGAAGAAGGACCTTGGGAAGTGCCGCAGTTTCGATGATCTTCCCGCAGCAGCAAGGGATTATGTCCGCTTCATAGAGAATGAGACGGGTGTTCCCGTGGTCCTCGTCGGAGTTGGTCCTAGCAGGGAGCAGTCAATAATCCTCGGGTTGTAAAGACCAGATGGTTTGGCTTGTGAAGGAAATATAAAGTCAGGGGAACGCCCTAAAGGGCCGTTCCCCTGATTCGTTGTTGATGAGTTTATGGTGGGCGACACAGGGTTCGAACCTGTGACTTCTTCCGTGTGAGGGAAGCGCTCTTCCGCTGAGCTAGTCGCCCGAAATTCCCCGGGATATTATATCCGCAGCAGGAACGTATTTGCAAGGGGCTTGAAAGGCCGTGACTCGGAACTCGTTACTTGTGACGCGAAGGGTCGATAACCGTGAACCGTCCACTGCCTTACTGCTTCGCATCTCATCACCAAGGCTGCTTCCCTGTGCGAAGGGAATATTATTGTCTTAACTTTCGATAAATGAGTTGTTGTGATAAACTAGCCCAAATATGCCATATATTCACTTGCGGGTCGTTTCTTCTGGGTTTTCTCTCGATTGATCTCTTAAAAGGTATTGTGCTTTTTCCCCGTTATTACGTATAATGTATTCGAAACGGAAGGTGACCCAGTGTTGGATATTCTTGTAGACCCGAAAATGCTTGATATTTTCTGGAGCGAATACGGTTTCCTCAAGTGGTCAGACATGGGGTTTCAGGGTGTCTCCAGGAGGGTGACCTTCAGGAAAAGCTCTCTGATGGGTGAAGTCGCCCGCTACTATTCGGATGACTACATTATCCGGGCCCCGGACTCCGCGATCGCCGGACAGCAGATAATCGAGAAATGGAAACCCGCGGAAGACGTTATGTCGCACCGTATTCTCCTTGTAGGGAGCTCCAGCGGAGACAGACCTCTTCACAGGAGTTTCAGCTTTGGCTTCAAGGGATGGGTCGAGGTTCTTGCCTACCATCCGGGAGACCCGCTCCCGGTCCGGAAATTTTCCGATCTGTCCACGTTGGTCAACAATGCCGGAATTATCTACGGGAAACTGCAGGAAGGCATCAACCCCGTAAAGGAAAGGATCGTGGATTTTAAAAAAAGGGGGGTGGTTGAAGGGCAGCCTCGCAAACCGGCTCCTTTTGAGGTCTTAAAAAATCTTTTTCGGAGGTGAACTGTTATGCTTGCTATGTTGTTTCTTTTTGCGGTTGTCTTTTTTGTTGGAGCATATTTTACATACGGCAACTTCCAGGCAAGGCTCTACGGGCTTAGCAACGACAACAAACCACCGTCGGAGGTCTATTTCGACGGGGTTGACTACGTACCCGCCCATCCTTCCGTGCTTCTCGGTCACCACTTCGCTTCCATCGCAGGTGCTGGCCCGATCGTAGGCCCGATAGCCGCAGCGTCACTCTTCGGCTGGCTGCCGACCTACATCTGGTGCCTCGTGGGTTCCGTCTTCTTCGGCGGTGTCCACGACATGGGAGCCCTGGTCTCCTCCATGCGCCACAAGGGACTTTCGGTCGGAGAGGTCGTTGACAAGTGGATCGGCCGGAAGGGCAAAATGCTCTTCCTGACATTCACTTGGCTGGCTCTTGTTCTTGTCGTGGCAGTTTTCCTTGAGCTGTCGGCCGCGACATTCGCAGCGGATCCTGTTGTGGCGTTCTCCGGCACGCTCTATATTTTCCTCGCTGTCGCCTTTGGCGTCATGGTCTACAAAAAGGGAGTTCCTCTCATTGTTTCCACGCTGATAATGGTTCCCATCGTTATCGGAGCCGTCTTCTACGGAAGCTCTGCTGAGTGGGTGCAGACCGCCTTCAGTTTCGACACCAACACCTGGCGTCTTGCCCTGACCGTCTACATATTCCTCGCCTCCGTTCTCCCGGTCTGGCTACTTCTCCAGCCGCGCGACTATCTCGCGTCCTTCATGCTTTACTTTTCAGTTCTCCTTGGCGCGATAGGAATGATATTCGGAAGCAAGTTTACGACCGACCTTCCGGCCTTCACTGGCTTCCACGCCGGTGGCACCAACTACCTCTGGCCGATGCTATTCGTCATAGTGGCATGCGGGGCCATCTCGGGATTCCACGCGCTTGTTGGAAGCGGAACTACATCCAAGCAGCTTAAGTCCGAGAAGGATGCCCAGCTTATCGGTTACGGGTCCATGCTGATTGAGGGTCTTGTGGCCGTCATCGCCATCGGCACGGTCATGATCGCCGGAGGCGTCATGAAGGGCGGTCCCACAGTCACCTACGGCGCGGGTATCGGACAGTTTGCTGGTCTTATAGGGATCGATACCAAGGTCGGAACTTCCCTGGGCCTTCTGGCGCTGAACTGTTTCCTGCTGACATCGCTTGATACAGCGACAAGGCTCGCAAGGTATCAGCTGCAGGAATTCACCAACATGAAGCTCAACAAGTACGTTGCCACCGCTATCGGTGTTGCCGGTGCCCTTTTCCTCCTCTACTACAAGACTGGCGGCAAGGCTGCATGGGCCCTTATCTGGCCGGTATTCGGAGCCTCTAACCAGCTCGTCGCCGCTCTTACCCTTCTCGCGGTTGCGGTATGGGTGAAGAACGGTCTGAAGAAGAACAACAAGTTCCTCATGTACCCCTTCTACTTCATGATCGCAACAACCATGGCGGCGCTCTTCTTCCTGATCAAGGCCAACCTCAACAACTTCCTTCTTTCGGGCATCTCCGTGGTTCTCGCCGTCCTTGCTGTGATGCTTCTCTTTGAGGCCAACAAGGCCCTCGCGGGCAAAGGCCCCAAACCGCAAGAATAAGCGAAGCAGTTCTGGTTTTTAAATTGCAAAAAGCGGGAGGCGGCTTATGCCGCCTCCCGCTTTTTCATTGCACTCACGGATCCTTTACGGAAACCTGCAGGCCTGGTCTAATCACCCCGCTTGGGAACGCTGAAGCTCTTGCTGCCCCAAGATTTACCCTTCACCTTAGCTCCCTCGATCAATTCTACGAAGCGGTTGAAACACTTCGGGCACTTGAGCGCCGGTGATTTGTCCTCCACTTCGAACTCATGGCGACAATGGAGACATCTGTACTTCCTCACGAAACAACACCTCCCTGCGTCATCGTGAACTTTGACGATTTACTCAACAATATTATTATAACTGGGACGAGGGGAAAGGGAAAGATGAGACTCGTTACTCGTGACTCAATACTCGGGAACCCGTAAGATGCGAGACGTAAAACGCGGGAATAGTGAATGGTAAATGGTAAACGGGAAAACCCAGACAAAAAGTTTCACCACAGAGGACGCGGAGTAACACAGAGGGAAACCTCATTTGGCTGAAGAATAAACCAGAAAAGATCTTCTCTGCGGTTCTCTCCGTGTTCTACCGAATGAAGCATCGGCACTTCGTCTGCGGTGCAAGACTCAGGTGTTGGTTTTCAGGTTTGACGTCTGAAACGGAACGTCTGTTCGCCGGGGGGCTGTTTTTTGGCTTTTCCGAGTCACGAGTCACGCTAGATCAGATTGAACGTCGATGTGAGCGAGAAGTAGATCCCGGTAAGCACAAGTATTACACCTGAGGAGATCTGGATGATCTTCTGGATCGCGTAGATGGTTCCGATGCTCCTGGATGCGGTCCTGGCCCCGAAAGAAAAGATCACTGAAAGGATAGTGACTGGTAGGGCGCTTCCAAGTCCGAACATCGCCGGGAGGAAGACCTTGGATCCTGAGTCGGCGGCAAGAGGGATCAAACCCCCGAAGAAGAGGGCGGCCGAAACAGGGCACATGGCCATGGCGAAAAGGACTCCCATAAGGAACGAACCCGTCATGCCTCGAAAAAGTTTTCCCGAAGCCAGTTTGTCAGAAATCCCTTTGCTGGACTGAACTTCCAGGAGATCAAGGACGAAGGCCCCTACTATGAGAAGAACCGGGCCTACGATTTTATTCATGTGCCGCTGCATGAATATCGACGCCTCCGGTATAGCGAGAAGGCCTGAAATTATAAGGCTCCCTGCTAACGCTAAGGCGAACATCCGGCCAGCGGAGTAAAACCCCCCGGATATTAGCACTTTTCCCGGCGTCGGCCCCTCCTTCTGAATATATGAAAACGCGGCCAAATTCGCCGCCAGAGGGCACGGACTTACGGAAGCAAGCACTCCAAGCCAGAGCGACGTGAGAACCGCGAGAGTTGCCATGGTTATTTCTCCTCCTGAAAAAAGGCCTCAACTTCATGAAGCATGTATTCCCTGAACCCTTTTTCGTCTCCCGCAAGATCCCAGACGCCTTCCAGGTTCTTCCACCGAATGATCTTCCCGTCCGCTTCAAGAGCGAGGACCACCGATGTCGAGTAAAGGCCAAGGTCAAGTATGTATCCCTCGTTGCCGGGGAGCTCCACATTGACCTCTCTGATGCTGAAATGAACTAGCGGACCAATGTTTGAATCCATCAGGTTACTCGTCATTTTGAGTATCCGTTCGCAGACGGGGCAGGGAGAGTTACCATCGAAAAAGAATACCAGATACTCCCCTGATTTGAGAGAATCAGAGGTATCCGCAGCGATCACCGAAACAGTCCCCGAATTTCCGGAGATATCCCGGAAGATATCAGAGCCTGCCTTTGCAATGCCGACAATGGCGAAAAGAAGAATTGCAAATCCAGTAAGCCGTTTGAGGTTCATTTTTCCTCCCTGATTATTTATAATCTTTGTAATTACTCAGTCTTTATGGTAAATATACCATGAAGGGTATAAATGCTCAATGCGGAATTTCCGTCTGGAGATATTTTCAGATGAGAGCAGAAACCGGAGAAGACAAGCTTAAAGCGACGGTCCTGATAACGTGGTTTTGAATTTGTTCAGGACAGTAAGAGAGGAGTCGAGAATGATGGGGAAGAGTGCGTATCATGTTCCCGACATGTCGTGCGTGCATTGTGTCGGCAGAATATCCAGGGTGCTTGAGTCGATGGGGGTTGAGGGGTTTGTGGTTTCGCTTGAGGAGAAGCGAATTATTGCCGATGCTCCGTTTGGAAATGAGGTATTGAAGGCCCTTGAAGATGCGGGATATCCAGTATCGAAAGAGTAGTTCTGACGCATGGATCGCAGTCCGGTTTTATGATCCCCGGCCTTTCTGTTAACTGTTTACGTTCTTGAGCCTTTCACCCTGGTGAGGCGGGAGTGTCGGTAACTTGCTGAAACTCTGTTAGCCTTAAACAGCACTTTGTCACAACAATTTGAAACATTAGTGCCTGTGTGTATTGTTGAGGGAGGGGATGCGATGTTTCGTTTTCCGGCGGAAGGCTGCAGGGACATTTCTCTTGTGCTGTGCGGCGCGGCAGGCCAGGGTGTTCAGACAGTTGAGGAGATACTTGTCGATTCTCTTTAAAGGGCTGGTTTTCATGTCTTTGCCAGCAGGGAGTTCATGTCCAGGGTTCGGGGAAGCAGCAACTAGACAGAGTTGAGGATTTCGTCAGGCCGCGTCAACGCCCTGGTCGACAGGATCGATATTCTTCTCCCTCTGGGCGGCGGGATCAGGCCGAACATCAGGAATCGTATTTCCAGGGATACGCTGATCATAGGCGATACCGAGGAACTGAAGGACGAGTTCAGAGACAGCGGCGTGAACTTCCTCAACGTCCCCCTTATGGAAAAGGGCAGGGAAGCGGGTGGGGCGGTTTATACTGGTGTTGTGGCGGCGGGTCTGGTTGCCGGATTCCTTTGGATCCCCTCGGATCTGCTGAAGTCGTTCATCGAGGGGAAGTTTTCCGCCAAGGCCCCCGATGTAGTTGAAAAGAACATGGTCGCCATTGAAAAGGGGATGGATCTTGCCAGGAGTTTCCTGGATTCCGGAGAGATCCATGTGGAGATCCCGGGAGCCGGTCCTGGCGCGGGCGGGATCGTCCTCAACGGCTCCGACGCCGTCTCGCTCGGAGCGCTTGCGGGAGGGTGTGATTTCATCGCCTCCTACCCGATGTCCCCCGCGACGGGAGTGCTTACCTTCCTTGCCGGAAATGCCCGCGATTTAGGAGTCGCCGTCGAGCAGGCCGAGGATGAGATAGCGGCGATAAACATGGCCATAGGAGCATCCTACGAGGGTGCCCGGTCAATGGTCAGCACCTCGGGTGGAGGCCTTGCGCTGATGTCCGAAGGGGTCAGTCTTGCCGGAATCACGGAGGTGCCGGTAGTTCTTCATATAGGACAGCGTCCCGGCCCAGCACCGGAATGGCCACCCGGACAGAGCAGTGCGACCTAAATTTAGCGGTCTTCTGCGGACAAGGGGATATCCAGAGGGCCGTCTTCGCGCCCGGAAGCCTTGAACAGGCGTTCCGTCTTTCCAGGGAGGCGTTCAACCTCGCCGCTGAGTTCCATGTTCCTGTATTTATCCTGACGGACCAGTATTTCCTCGACTCCTCCTGCAACACTCCCGGATCCGATCTTTCGGATTTCACGGTCGAAAGACACCTCGTAGAGGCCAGCCCGGGCTACAGGAGATACGGGGATACGGAAAGCGGAGTATCGCCCCGGAGCGTTCCCGGTTTTGGGGAGGAATTTGCAGGAGCCGACAGCCACGAGCACGATGAAGTCGGGCATGCCGATGAGGATTTCGATCTTCGTGCCAGGATGGTGGAAAAGCGCCTCCGGAAGATGAGAGGGATCACGGGAAAAACGATCAGGCCTCTCCTGGAGGGTCCGGATGATTACAGAAACCTGGTGGTCTCGTGGGGGTCGACGTATCACATAGTGGCGGAGGCTGTCGAACGCAGCGGCCTCAAAGGTACCACTCATCTGCACTTCGATCAGGTATTCCCGCTGCACCCGGATACGGCCGCTTATCTAAAAAAAGGCGAAGAGGGTTGTGGCCGTAGAGGGAAACGCCACCGGACAGTTCGCGGACCTTGTCCGGAGGGATTACGGACCTGAAAGAATAAGGAGCTATCTGACCTCTTTGAGGCAGATAGCGAAGGATCATATGGCGCAAAACAGTCTCGAAGGAGGGTAACGACCGTGAGGACCAAAAGAACGGTATTGATAATGACCATCGCGCTGACGGCAATTCTTGTAACGGCAACCGTGGGATTATCTCATCCGCCGACATCTCTGGATTTGAAGCATTCGGCTGATGACGGAGTTCTTTCGATTTCGATAGCGCACACAGTGGGCGATATTTCGACGCACTTCGTTAAAAACGTGAAGGTGACAATCGATGGCAGACAGGCTGCCGATCTTTTCTACATCAGCCAGACCGAAAAGAGCGGAGAAACGTTGTTTGTATCAATAGGGAAGTTCAAACCGGGGACTCAGATATCCGTCATGGTGGAGTGCAGCAAGTTCGGCAAGCTCGAGAAAAAACTGGTGCATTAAAGAAAGGGCCCCCGATCTCCCTGGCGGCCCCGCTTTTCCTCTATTTCCAGTCCAGGTTGAGTATGCGTTTCCACGTAAAGTTTTGAATTACCTCTGTTGAGGGTTTTCCACCCCTTGAGAGGGATTCGTAGTCCGTCAGGAGACGGGAATAAGCTTCCTTGCGCTCGGGGATCTGTTCCGCGTCCCTTACCATTGCTGTAATCTTGTGAAGTTGACGGTAGACTTCCGGGATTACCTGGAAGTTTGGCCCCTCCTGGGTCAGGGATATAGTGTAGACAAACGTAAGAGTGCGGCTGCCCCCGAACTGCGGCAGGTCGCCATACGCGGGTAGGTTCGGAGATACGAAAAGAGCTGTACCTCTAGGGGCATATAGCTTCACGGGTATTGTGTCCCAGTATGTTTGGCCCAGGGGGCTGATGATGACCCAGGCTCTCGGAATCTGGGTCGTCACTCCGATCCAGAGGTACAACCCCCTTGAACGGTCGCCCGGTTTTGTGAAGGTAATGGTCCAGAGAAGGTCTTTCCCGAAATCTCCATCAGCGTAAGGCTCCACGACGCTCTCTCCGGCAAAAACGAATCCCTCAATTGGGAGTATTTTCTGGATTCCCGCCGGAGAACGGAGCAGGGCGGAGATTATCACCCCCTCACTGGTCGCCAGAACCATGGTCACTGGATGCCCGGGAACCGAAAGAACCTTCAGATCCTGAGCCCGGGCTGGTGATTGAAGCCCCGGGAATAAGGCGCATACGGCAAGAATAAAGGCAAAAGTCACGATTCTTGACAGGCGTGATCTCAATTTGCTCACTCCCTAGATTTGTTTCAAAGGTTCGTTATCCTTGCGATATCACCTTTTAAGATCTGCATCGCCAGATCTCTGACGTTCCGCCCAAGAAGGGGGTGAACCCATTGGGGGGCCACCTGGCTAAGAGGCACAAGCACGAAAGCCCTCCGGTGCATCTCGGGATGGGGTAGGGTCAGGTCCTCTTCGTTGATTGTGAGGCCATCCATGAAAAGAATATCGATGTCGATCTCCCTGGGTCCCCAGCGGAACCGGGGAACGCGCCCCAGTTCGTTTTCGATCGACTGGATTTTAAGCAGAAGGTCGCGGGGCGAATCTTCCGTCTCCGCCAGGATACACGCATTGAGAAAGCTGGGCTGATCGCTGAGTCCCCAGGGCTCAGACTCGAATACGTCGCTCGACGCTGCAATGGAGACCGCCTTCTCTTTCAAAAGAAGAGTGGCATGGCGAATGGTCGCAAGCCTGTCGCCAAGATTGCTCCCCAGGGATATTCCAGCCTGCATCAGAGGTTTTCCCCTTTCAAAGCCTCTATCATCCGTACCGCATGGAAATTCCGGGCCACGTCGTGAACCCTGATGACCGGCACTCCTTTGAACGCGCAGAAAGCGGAGACGGCAAGTGTCCCTTCGAGACGCTGCGCGGGATCATTCAGACCCAGAACCCTGCCGATGGTGCTTTTTCGTGAATGCCCCACAATGAGAGGTCTGCCCAGGGTGAAAAACGACTCGATCCTCTCAAGTACCCTGAGGTTCTGACCTGTGTCCTTTGAAAACCCGATACCCGGATCCAGAATTATCTGTCCGAGGTCTATCCCCGCGTTTTCCGCGGCTTCAATTCTCCGGGTAAAGAACGAAACGATCTCACCAATTATATCCCCGTAGACTGAAGATCGGTGCATTCCGTCCGGGACGTCCCTGGCGTGCATTATGACGACGGGGTTTCCCGTCCTCGCCAGAAGCGGAAACATTCCGTCGTCGAAAAGGCCTGCGGAGATGTCGTTGATGATGTCGGCTCCTGCATCGATAGCTGCCGCAGCGGTTTCCGCCCTGAATGTATCCGCCGATATTATGGCGCCGGGAAGCTCGCAGCGGACTGCCCTTATGGCAGGGATCAGCCGGTCAGCCTCCTCTTCGGAAGAAAGAGGCGAGGATCCGGGTCTGGTAGATTCCGAGCCGATGTCTATTATGTCCGCTCCCTCTTCATGCATCTTTGATGCCAGGGCGGCGCACGACCCTGCGTCCCCAGCACGGCTTCCGCTGTAGAAAGAGTCGTTGTTGGCGTTTATGATACCCATTATTTTTGTTCTTTCGCCGAGAGAGAGGCGCTCGCGGCCGGGGATGGGCAACTCCCATCTCCTGATCGCCAGGGCCGCGAGCGCGACTTCAAGTTCCTCCCTGACACGGTCGAGCCCCCAGTAGGGCATGGCACAAAGTTTTTCGGAAAGGCCCCTGAGTGCTTTAAGTGTGCCCATTATCACGACATTGGAACGGGGAACCGATCCCTCTATTGCATTTTTGTGGACAATTGCGTCTCCGCCCCTTGATAGAAGTTCCTGCTTAAGTGCGTTGGCAGCCCTGAAGTCGATTTCCGGAAGGAGAAAAGAGATGACCTCGCGTTTGCGGTTGAAGAAGGGGAAACTGCGCTCGTCGGCCCCGGTTTTGGAGATTGCGTCCCACAGATCCGTTTCGTTCTGGAGCGAAAATCTGTATATGGTCATCCTTTTTCCGGTCTCCCGCCTCTTGGAATGCCGCCTTTATTGATCCTCAGGCGCAGGCCATGATATTGCTCCTTTAAGGATAGGTCAAGCAGGACAGTAGCGGGACTTATCACGGCCGGATACAAAAGGTTCCCGTCAGACCCATTCACTTATGAGATGCTCCAGGTGAGAGGTCTGGTTGAGAGAGACAAGACAGTAACCCCTTTCTTTCTCGTGGGTCAGGATCGAGAAGGAGGCGGTATCGATATGTGTCCTCCAGAAATACGGTTCGCCTATTCCGAGTGCAGCGGCCAGAAGGGGTTTGAGAACGGCCCTGTGCGACACCACCACGAACGTCTCGCCTTCATGGTAGTTGACGAGCGCGTTAAGGTTCGCGAAGGATCTGCGCTGCACGTCCGACAGGGTCTCCGCTCCGCTGATGTGAAGCCTCTCGGGGTGTGAAAGCCAGAGTCTCCACTCCTCCGGATATTCCTGCTCGACATCGCTCTTTTTTCTCTTCTCCCATTTTCCGAGCGCCATGTTGTTGAAACCCTGGCGGATCTCCAGCGGAATAGAGCAACGATCGCAGACGGCCTGAGCCGTCTCGGTTGCTCTTGAGAGGGGGCCTGAAAAAACCCTGGCGGGTGAAAGGGTCGACACCGCCTCGGCCAGAGCTCTTGCCTGCAGTTTTCCCGAGTCGTTCAAAGGAAAATCAGACCTTCCCCTGAAAAGGCCCTCCCTGTTCCCTTCGCATTCCCCGTGCCTGATCAGAAGGATCGTTGTCCTGCTTCTTTCAATACCCAGTTTATGCCCTCCCGGGAAAAACAGATCGTTGAATTTCGACACCTATTCTAGGCCAAGTTGCTCTCCGTTTGTGGAGTTTTGCTCTCTGACCAGTGTTGACAATAGTCGATGCGATTGCTAATCTACCTTTCGGGTTCAAAGCTCTTAGCACTCCACAACCGAGAGTGCTAAGAAAAAAATCGGGGAGTTGTTTCCAGTGCTGAGCGAAAGGCACCTCGAGGTGGTTCTCGCGGTTGTTTACGAGTACATAAAGACCGGAGAACCCATAGGGTCACGCACTATCTCGAAGAAGTTCCTTAAGGATCGCAGTGCGGCCACGATCCGCAACGAGATGGCCGATCTCGAGGAGATGGAGTATCTCTATCAGCCGCACACGTCCGCCGGGCGTATACCTACCCCTAAGGCCTACAGGATCTATGTCGATGCCATCATGAGGCGCCAGCGTTCCTTTCCGGCGGACAGCGACGGCTGGATGAGGGAGCTCAGGGCGCGCCGCAGGGACGTGGAGGAGGCGCTGGGTTACGCCACACGGCTTCTCGGCAAGATAACGAATTATATAGGCGTCGCGGCTCTCGGGCCTGCAAGTGAGACCGTGCTGCAGAGGGTTGAATTCGTAAGGATGGGGAACCGCACGGTCCTGATCCTTCTGGTGCTCAAAGGGGGGCTCATTCACCACCGGACGGTGGTCCTCCCATGCGACATGACCCAGGATAACCTGGACGAACTCTCCAGGAGGGTATCGACGGTAGCCCTGGGCCGCCAGTGGAAGGATGTCAGGGGGATCCTGCAGGCGTATGTGGAGGATGCCCTCGAACGTTATGCAGACAGCTGCCGTGCCGCAATAGCCGAAATGGACCTGATCCTCACCGAACAGCCCTTTCAGTTCTTTACGGGAGGGACCCGGAATGTCCTGGGCATGCCCGATTTCAGCGATCTGGGCCGCCTGCAGGCCATGATGGGGCTCCTCGAGGAGGACGAATCCATCGGGCAGCTTGTTCATGGGTGCTCGGCCGAACAGGGACTCTGCGTGACAATAGGTGACGAAAACCCGGTCTTCCAGATGCGCGACTGCTCCATCGTCATGGCTTCGGCCACAGCCGGAGGAAGAAGGGCGGTTGTAGGGCTCATAGGTCCCGTCCGCATGGACTACGAAAGATCGATATCCGTCCTCGAAGGGATTTTAGGAACCCTGTCTGACAACAATGAAAGTGAAGAGGGAGGTCTTTAGATGAAACGCGGAAAAAACGACAGGACCCCAAAGGGGCCGGGAGATGATATTCAGAATCCCGTCGGCAGGGAAGATGTGCCGGAAATCTGCGATGCCGGAGAGGGCGATCTCAAGGATGGATCCCCCCCGGATATGACCTGTCTCCTGGGCGAACTGAAATCTGCAAGAGATCTAGCCGAACGTCTCAGCGAAGAGAACAAGGCTCTGAACGACGCTGCCGCAAGGGCAAGGGCCGATTTCTTCAATTTCAGGCAGCGGGTGGAGCGGGAGCAGGAGAGATCGAGGCAGCTTGCCTCCGAGAGCGCTGTTGCTGTAATTATTCCGGTCCTGGATAATCTTGACAGGGCACTTTCATCTCCGCAGGGAGATTTCGATTCTCTGAACAAGGGGGTTGAGATGGTCCGCAATCAGTTCTTCTCCGCCCTAGAAAGCATGGGAGTCTCACTCATCGTGACGACCGGCAGGCCTTTTGATCCGGCCATCCATGAGGCGGTAGCCGTTGAAGAGCCGGAGGGTGACACGGAAGAGGGGATCATTACGGAGGAGATCCAGCCCGGCTACATCATTGCGGGCAAGGTTATCCGGGCGGCCAGGGTGAAGGTTGCCAGGGGAACCTCATAGAGAAGACCAGATCCGGCACCGTAACACAATACAAAAATTTGCGGGGTGATCTCTAAATGGGAAAGGTAATTGGAATTGATCTTGGTACTACCAACAGCTGTGTCGCAGTCAAGGAAGGGGACCATATTACTGTCATAACGAACGCCGAAGGGGCCAGGACAACTCCTTCAGTCGTTGCATTCACAAAAGACAAGGAGAGGCTTGTGGGGCAGATCGCGAAACGGCAGGCAATAGTCAACCCGGAGAGGACTATTTCGTCGATAAAACGTCAAATGGGTTCCGACCACAAGGTCACTATCGACGGAGCCGCCCAGACCCCGCAGCAGATCTCGGCCATGATACTCCAGAAACTGAAGCGCGACGCAGAGGAGTACCTGGGCGAGAAGGTCAGCCAGGCTGTCATTACTGTCCCGGCCTATTTCACCGATGCCCAGAGACAGGCCACGAAGGACGCCGGCCAGATAGCGGGCCTGGAAGTCCTGAGGATAATCAACGAGCCCACAGCCGCCGCGCTGGCCTACGGCACGGATAAGGGCGGCGATAACAAGATCCTGGTCTTCGATCTGGGGGGCGGAACATTTGACGTATCTGTCCTCGACGTTGGCATAGAGGACGGAGTCATTGAGGTTCTCGCGACTTCGGGCGACAACCTGCTGGGGGGCGATGACTGGGATAATAAGATCATGGATCTCATGATAGCCGAGTTCCGCAAGAGCGACGGAATTGACCTCTCCAGGGATAAAATGGCTCTCCAGCGTCTCCGTGAGGCCGCCGAGAAAGCCAAGGTCGAGCTTTCATCCATGTCCGAAACGTCTATCTCCCTTCCGTTCATAACTGCCGATGCCAGCGGTCCCAAGCATTTTGAGATGACACTGACGCGTGCCCGTTTCGAGGAGATAACCAGGCCGCTTCTCGAAAGAGTCGTAGAGCCCACAAGAAGGGCGCTGAACGATTCCGGCCTGACACGGGAGGAGATAAGCAAGGTCCTCCTGGTCGGGGGGGCGACCAGAATGCCGATGGTCCAGAAGAAGATCGTCGAACTGATGGACAAGGAGCCGACCAAGGGTATCAACCCCGACGAGTGCGTTGCGGTCGGCGCCGCCATCCAGGGCGCCATCCTGACGGGCGAGCACAAGGACATAATCCTGGTCGACGTCACGCCCCTCTCGCTCGGTATAGAGACACTCGGTGGCGTCTTCACCAAGATAATCGACAGAAACACGGCGATACCCGTTTCGAAGAGCCAGATATTTTCAACAGCGTCCAACAGTCAGCCGCAGGTTGAGATCCATGTGCTTCAGGGAGAGCGCTCGATGGCGGGCGACAATGTCACATTGGGCAAATTTTTCCTTGACGGGATCCCCTCCGCACCGAGAGGGATCCCCCAGATCGAGGTTACCTTTGACATCGACGTCAACGGGATACTCAACGTCAGCGCGAAGGACAAGGGAACATCGAGAGGGCAGCATGTAACTATCCAGTCATCCAGACTTCGCGAGGAAGAGATAGAGAGGATGCGCCGCGAAGCCGAGGAGAACCAGGAGAGCGACCGCAAGAAGAAGGAACTGGTCGATGCCCGGAACGAGGCCGACTCCCTCATATACAACACGGAAAAAATGCTGAAGGACCTTGGCGAAAAAGTCTCTGAAGATGAAAAAACCCGGATCCAGAGTGAGATCGGAGATGTCCGCGGATCCGTCGAGAGAGAGGCTCCGGAAGAGATCAGGGGAGCCTGCGAGAAGCTGACGAAGAGTCTGCACGAGATATCCTCGCGCCTCTATCAGCAGGCGGGAGCCCAGGAGCCGGAGGATCCAGGGACAGCTTCCGGCGCCTCCGACGGCGAGACCGTCGATGCCGAGTTCGAAGAGAACGGGAAGGCCTGAGGAGTGACGCACTGTGCTCGATGGGGATAGCCAGGACCTGTACGCGATCCTCGGGGTTTCGAGGAGCGCTTCAAAGGAAGAAATAAAAAAAGCCTACAGAAAGCTGGTCAGGAAATATCACCCTGATGCCAACCCGGGCGACACCGATGCCGAGGCCACCTTCAAGTCGATCAATCTGGCCTATGAGATCCTGCAGGATCCCCAGAAAAGATCCAGGTACGATCAGTACGGCACCATCGGCGCCGGGCCGCCGGGGAGCAGTCCGTTCGGCGGCGGCTTTGAGCCTTTTGGGGACATCTTCGGAGATCTCTTCGAAAGCGTTTTTGGAGGAGGCCGCCGTGGAGCCAGGGGGCCTTTGAGAGGACAGGACCTTGAGATGTCCCTGGGGATATCCCTTGAGGAGGCTTTCCGCGGTGTAAGAAGAGAGGTCTTCATCCCCAGGCTTGAGAAGTGTGGCCGTTGCGGCGGTTCCGGAGCGGAACCGGGGACGGGTGTGAAGAGCTGTCTATATTGCGGCGGATCCGGTCAGGTGGAGAGAGAGCAGCGAACACCCTTCGGAACGTTCGTGAGCGTAGGGCAGTGTTCCGAGTGCGGTGGATCAGGAAAGAAGATAGAGAGCAGATGCAAAAACTGCGGCGGAACCGGCAGGATCCGCGCGAAGCATCGTGTAGAGGTAAAAATTCCCCCGGGAGTAGATACCGGCACAAGGCTTCGCGTGACAGGAGAGGGTGGCGAAGGCTCCGATGGAGGCCAGCCGGGTGATCTCTTTCTTGCGGTCAAGGTTGAGCCCCATCCTTCTTTTGAGCGCGACAGGGATGATCTGCATACCAGGGTAACCCTGAAATATCCGCAGGCGGCTCTCGGCTGTTCAGTCGAAGTTCCTCACCTTGACGGAACCGAAAGGGTCGATATATCTCCCGGAACCCAGGGAGGCAAGGCCATTCGCATCAAAGGAAAGGGGATGCCTCACATCAGGAGTTCGGGCCGGGGCGATCTTTACGCCCATGTCATCATCGATGTCCCCCAGACGCTCACGGAGAGAGAAAGGGCCCTTATGGAAGCCCTTGCACAGGAGATGAACGTCGAGGTTCAATCGGCCGGGCTGATCGACAGGATCAAACAGATCTTTTCGTGATGCCATCGAAGACTTATCGTGGTAAACTTTTCAAGGACGGGAGGCATTGAAGCCTCCCGTTTCGCATCGTTTATCAGAAAGAAGCCGGGGGGGGGAGAAAGCCGATGTCATCCAAAGAGGGTTTCTGGTGGTATATAACGCTCGAAGGGAACCTGGAAAATGAGGAGGACCTTTCCGCCCTGGGGGACCTTTCCGGAAGCATAGGCTCCGAGATACAGGAGCTTTCCGGAAAGGTCGCACTGAAGGCCTATTACAGAACGACCCGGGACCTGGGCTTCTGGATCGAACGGGTCCAGGGGATCATTTCTCCCTGGCCCGATATCAGGATAGTAGATATGGGGCGCATCGAGAACAGGCAGTGGCACACGGCATGGAAGGAGGCATTCCCTCCCCTGGAGGTCGGCCGGAATTTTATCGTCATGGCGCCCTGGCACAAAGGAAGCGAGCCCGGTGACAAGATTCCGCTCTACATATATCCGGGAAGCGCTTTCGGGACCGGATACCATGAAAGCACACAGATAGCACTGGAGCTTCTGGAGGAGTTCATAAAGCCGGGGATGACAGTTGTTGATGTCGGAACAGGTTCCGGGATTCTGTCCATTGCTTCGGCCAGGCTCGGTGCTGGAAGCGTGCAGGCAAGGGATAACGACCCGGCCGTGCTTCCTGAAGTGAGAGAAAACCTCCGGCTGAACGGAATAAGCGAAGAAAAGGTGAGCGTAGAGATCGGAGATCTCCTGAGCGGTTTCGACGGAAAGGCCGACCTTCTCTGCGCCAACATTGTTTTCGATCCTCTCGCGTCGATGCTGCCTCTGGTCGCCGACTTCCTCTCAGAGGCAGGTGTGGCTGTTTTTTCCGGACTGACGTTCAAGGAGAGGGATGCCTTTATCGAAATACTCTCGGCCGGAGGTCTTTCACCTGCAATGGAAACCCGCAAGGGAGAGTGGTGGGGTGTCGCTGCCTCGCGTACGCCTTGAAGGATCCCGCCGTGAGGGAGATTCGCTCTGGATTCTGGATCAGGAACAGGGACGTCATCTGATCGCAGTTCGCCGATGCAGGGAAGGGGATCTTTTCGAGGGTCTGCTCCCCGGAAAAAAGTTCACGCTCAGACTCAAGATCTCGGGGTCTGAGGCCAGGGGGATTCTTGTTTCCGCTTCGCCGGAGGAGGCAAGCCCCAGGATATGGCTCCTTGCAGGTCTTCTCAAAAGCGAGCCCTTCGACCGCCTCGTGGCCCAGTCAGTGGAGGCCGGCGCATCGGTCATCGTACCCCTCCTTTGCTCACGCTCCGTTGTCAGCGTCGACCCCTCAAAAATCGGCCGGAAAATGGAACGCTGGCACAGGATAATTCTGGAGGCTACAAAACAGTGTGGCGCCGCTACGCCAACGGAGATCTTCGAACCGGTTGAGCCTTCGGCCATCGGGTCGATTGGGCTTCCCGCCTCCCGGTTTGCCGCGATGACAAGCGGGACTTCCGATATCTTCAGATTCAGGCCTTCACAGGAGGCCGCTATTGCGGTCGGGCCGGAGGGGGACTGGACCGAAGAGGAGATCGAAATCCTCGGCCGGGAAGGTTTCGTTCCGGTGCGTCTTGGCCCGCGGATCATGAGATCGCAGACAGCGGCTGTTGTCGGAGTCGCCTGCCTTTCGCTTGTCACAACTGTGGACAGAAACGATGAATGATCCCCTGAATGGAATAAGGGTCCGGATCATTCCTATGGGGTGCCGGACAAACCTCTTCGAATCTGAAGCCCTTTGCTCTTCATTTGCCGCGGCAGGGTCTGTTCTGACCGACGAAGGACCTCTGGACGCGGCGGTGCTGGTCAGCTGTTCGGTGACTGCCGAAGCCGACAGGAAGAGCAGACAGACCCTAAGGCGTTTGAGGAGGGAAAACCCCCGGGCCATTATTCTGGCTGCAGGATGCTGGGCCCAGAGCGCGGAACCCGGAGAGGCAAAATCTCTCGGGATCGACTGTGTCGTGGGCAACGGGCTGAAACACAGGATACCCGGTATCGTCCGGGAGATTCTTGCGGGAGTGAAAACGACCGGATCACCCCGGATCGAAAGAGTTGACGTATTGGGTGATCGCGAGTGGGATCCCCTATTCATTGCGAAGCCGCAGACCCGGACGAGGGCATTCATAAAGATCCAGGATGGCTGTGACCACCGCTGTTCCTACTGCATAATCCCCGATCTTAGAGGGAGGTCCCTGGAGAGGCCGCCCTGTGATGTTTTGAGCGAGGTTGAAAGGGTTGCCCTCTCCGGATGCAGCGAGGTTGTCTTCACCGGAATAAATCTAGGGATGTTCGGAAAGACCTCTGGCATGGCCCTCGGGGAGCTGGTCCGCAGGGCAGGTGATATTTCCGGCATCAGGAGGATACGCTTCGGGTCTCTTGAGCCGTTCGCGATCACGAGAGCCCTTCTCCGTGATCTTGCGGAAACACGCCAGTTCTGCCCCCACCTTCATCTTCCTCTGCAGAGCGGGGACGACGGGATCCTGGCGCTGATGCACAGAGGGTACTCCTCGGAAGATTACGCCCGTTACGTTGATCTTGCCAGGGAAATTCTCGGAGAAGATATCCATATCAGCACCGACATAATCGCGGGTTTTCCGGGAGAGAGCGACGAAGCCTTCGCGGCGACGCTCTGGCTTCTGTCCAGGGCGAAGATAGGCAGGCTTCACGTCTTCCCCTTCTCTCCACGAAGCGGCACACCGGCCGCCAGTCTCGCGGACCATATCCCAGGAGAGGTTTCCCGTTCGCGGGTCAGGCAGGCGCTGGCGCTGGGCAGAGATCTGCTGGACGCATATTGCCGCAGGTGGGTAGGCAGCAATATCGAGATCCTTGTCGAGAAGAGCGTGGAAGGCCATTTTGGAGGGCTTTCCGCCCATTACATAAGGGTGGAATCCCGGGGCCTGTCTTCTCCGGGGGAGTTCAGGACAGTAACCGCGTCGGATGCAGTCGATGGGGTGCTGAAAGACTTCGTATGATATAATGCGCAACCAGGTATCACCGCGTCCCGTTCCTGTCCAATTCCTGGATTCATGTTGTCCTGTGCGGCATATTTCTTTTACAATGGATTATGTTTATGGATGATAAGAGGTGTTGACCTGGTGAACGGAGACTGTATTTTCTGCCGGATAGCGGGAGGCCTGGAAAAGACGGATGTCGTCTACAGCGATGATGATGTTATAGTAATACGCGACATTCATCCCAGGGCCCCCGTGCACCTTCTGGTGATCCCGAAAACCCACGTCGAGTCCGCAGACGACGTGAATGATCCGTCCCTGTGGTCGGCGCTTATGGGTGCGGCTGCAAGGGTGGCCCGTGATCTGGGGATGAGCGCAGAGGGGTATCGCCTTGTCGTCAACTGCGGCGCAGGAGCGGGGCAGACAGTTTTTCATCTGCATGTCCATCTGCTGTCGGGTCGGTCTTTCAGTTGGCCTCCAGGCTAGCCCTGAGTGAGAGAGAAGGGGGGGAACGCAATTGACAGAAGTCGTTCGACGCGATAATGAGTCCCTCGAAGATGCCCTTAAGCGCTTCAAGCGTGAAGTATCAAAAGGAGGCGTCCTGCGCGAAGCACGCAGGCGCACGCATTACGAAAAACCGAGCGAGGCAAAGAAAAGGAAAAGGGAAGACGCTTCGAGAAAGCGAAAGAGCAAGTAAAAGGGCATGACGGAGCTGGAAACAAGAATTCATAGCGATATCGTAGCGGCCATGAAAAGGCGGGATGATGCATCGCTTATTCCGTTGAGGATGCTCAAGGCCGCAGTTGACAACGCCAGGATCGAAAAGGGGCGCGAGGCCCCGTTCTCCGAGGATGATGTTTTCGCGGTTATCCGCAGGCTGGTAAAACAGCGGAAGGAATCCGCGGAACAGTTCTCCGCGGGGGGAGCTCATTCCCGCGCCGAAGAGGAGACCAGGGAGGCTGAACTTCTCTCTTCCTTCCTGCCTGCTCCGCTTGATGACGGGGAGATAGCTTCCGTTGCCCGGAGGGTTATCAGCGCGACAGGTGCCGCAGGCCCCTCCGATATGGGTCGTGTCATGGGAGCTTCCATGGCCGAACTCAAGGGAAGGACCGAAGGGGAGAGGGTCAGAAAGATAGTGGCCGAATTGCTGGCCTCCCTTTGATCTGAAGTATCAAGTGCAGTTTTCCGGGGCTC
>JAUSOU010000050.1 GCA_030656095.1 Thermovirgaceae bacterium
TATCTTCAAAATTGCCGCCCGCCTTTTGGAAGCAATTCAACAGACATCCGAACCCCGGCAATCTTCCGGAGGAAACGGCATCGCTCAGATGAAGAGGGTGCTTCGAGACCTTGATGCTGTCCGTGCTGTGGCCGTAGAGCAGCTCAAACAAGTTCGCTACTTCTGGAAACAGGCCCGCTGGCTGACGGAGCGCTTCCCCGAAGCAAAACTGTGCGATGTGCAGGGTCTCGTCAAGCTCGTGGACAAAGCCGAGATCGAGGCCAACGACTGGAGCCTCACCCCCGGCCGCTACGTCGGTGTCGCCCCCGAGGACGAGGACGAGAATTTCGATTTCGAGGGAACCATGCGCGAAATACATGTGGAACTTGAAGACCTCAACGCCGAAGCCGTGCGATTGGCGGCGGTTATCAGGAAAAACTTCGAGGAGCTAGGGGTATGAGTTGGGAAATCGTCGGCCTGGGCGATTTTTTGACACTCAAGAGGGGTTATGATCTTCCCGCTCAACAACGACATGATGGAGAAATCCCTGTTGTTTCATCTTCAGGCATAACAGGTTCCCACAATGAGGCAAAGGTTGCCCCACCAGGAGTCGTGACAGGTCGATACGGCACACTCGGCGAAGTCTTTTACATCGAACAACCGTTCTGGCCACTGAATACGTCTCTTTACGTGAAGGATTTCAAAGGGAATAATCCTCGTTTTATTGCTTACTTTCTTAAGTGGGTTCTAAATGGAGCGCAAAGTGATAAAGCTGCAGTGCCCGGAGTAAACCGAAACGACCTACACGCACGCAAGGTTATTGCCACAACGGATTATGCAGAGCAGCAAAAAATCGGAGATATCCTCTCCGCCTACGACGACCTGATCGGAAACAACCGGCGGCGAATACAGTTACTGGAGCAATCCGCCCGGTTGCTCTATAAAGAATGGTTCGTCCACCTCCGCTTCCCCGGCCATGAGCACGTAAAGATCATCGACGGTGTGCCGGAGGGGTGGGAGAGGAAGAAGTTAGGCGAGATCACATCACTCAATTATGGCAAGGCACTAAAGGAAAGTGATCGAGAGCCCGGCCCTTTTCCTGTTTACGGATCAAGCGGAATTATTGGCAGTCACGTGAAAGCGCTGATTTCAGGCCCTGTAATTATAGTTGGAAGGAAAGGCAATGTCGGCAGTGTTTTTTGGTCGTCTGAGGATTGTCATCCGATCGATACCGTATTTTACATTAATAGAAATCTCAGCTCATTCTTTTTGTATCATGCCCTGCAAAATATGACATTTATCAGTACAGATGTTGCAGTTCCAGGTCTTAATCGCGGATTAGCACAAAGCCATTTGCTCCTTCTCCCTGAACAAAGGATATTCAACCTTTTTGAGGGAATCGTCACGCTAATACAAATGCAGATTGATACCCTCAGTAAAGAAATAGTTGTCCTCAGCCAAGCCCGCGACCTTCTCCTGCCGCGCCTTATGAATGGGGAGGTCTTGGTGTGAACATTAAAGCAGATCGGAAGAGGTTGACACAGTCTCAATTGCTGGACAGGATGCAAGGAAACTTTGAAATTAATGAAATGATTTCTGTTTTCCTGTCCGATGAGAGTGAACGGCATAATTTTGGCTTATATTGTGCGTTGATTCCAAAAGAAAGGATTGAGCAGGTTCTTGCTCGCCCACGTTGGGACCTGACGCACGATCAAGGGTTGCCTGGTACTATCGACCACGGTGAGGATGGGGAAAAACATGTTGAATATTTACGCTTTGGAAGGAGTGACGGAATCGAGCCGCTCAT
>JAUSOU010000051.1 GCA_030656095.1 Thermovirgaceae bacterium
ATCTTTTTTTGTTTGAACCAGGGACTTGATTCTTGATCTGGTTTCGACCTTGATATTCCGTTGACCGTTGACGCCTTTGACTTTGCTTGTCATCCTGAGCGAAGCGAAGGATCTAGGTTTGCCTTTCCGCTTTTGCTCTTCCAGTCTCCTGATGCCAGTTTCCTGTCTCCCCGTTTTTACGAGTCACGAGTTTTTAATTCCCCACCGGTACCACCATCGGGTAACCGCGGATGCTCTCGATCGCAACAGGTATCCCATATACATCACTGACCATATCAGGCGTTATCCCATCCAGGTCGGTAGCAGCAAATATCTCCCCGCCCTTCATGAATATCACCTTGTCCGCGAACCGGAGGGCGGAATTTATGTCATGCATTGTCATTACGGCCGCCATACCGTGACCAGTCACTATATGCCTTATGGTTGAGAGAATCTCCTGCTGATTCTTCAGATCCAGGCTGCTCGTGGGCTCGTCAAGGAGCAGGACCCTGGGCTCCTGTACCAGCGCCCTCGCTATGCTTACTTTCTGGAGTTCCCCGCCGCTCATTTCGTCGAGATTCCTCAATGAGAGGTGCTCAAGTCCCAGGGCGCGAATAATGGCATCAACCTTGCAGACATCTTCCCTGCTGACTCTCCAGGTGATATGAGGCCTGCGCCCCAGGAGGATAGCATCGAAGGCGGTCAGCCTCCCCCCCTGATTCTGCTGGGCCACGTAGGCAAGGTACCGTGCGATCTCCATCTGCTTAATGTGAAGCAGGTCCCTGTCCTCCACCATTATTGCCCCGGCCGTGGGACACAGGATCCCGTTCAGACATTTGAGCAATGTCGTCTTTCCTACCCCGTTGGGGCCCAGAATGGCCAGCAGTTCATTGCTCCTCAGGCCGAAAGATACTTCGTCCAGTACGGGCCTGCTATTGTAACGAAAAGAAATATTATTTACCTGGAGGATCATCTCCGGTACCCCCTGACCAGCAGGTAAAGGAACATGGGTGCCCCGACAAAAGAGGTCAGTATCGCCACCGGAAGTACGTTGGGTGCCAGAATAATCCTTGCGGCGGTATCAGCCCCGAGGAGAAGGATGGAACCCATTATGCATGAACCCGGTATAAGGAACCTGTTATCGTCACCGATCAAACGCCTTACCATGTGCGGGCACACAAGGCCTATGAAACCGATCACTCCCACGAAGGATATGATCACTGCCGTGACCAGCGAGGCTAGACTCATGCCCAGAAAGCGGACCACTCTGACGTTGACTCCCAGACTCGCCGCGGTTTCGTCTCCGGCGTCGATCGCGTTGTAGTTCCAGGAATTACCCGCAAAAAAGACCACGCAAAGTATCGTTACCGCAGAAATGATCCTGATCTCCCTCCACGCGGCTCTGGAAAGATCTCCGAAAGT
>JAUSOU010000134.1 GCA_030656095.1 Thermovirgaceae bacterium
CTCGGCCAGATGGTCGGCCAGATCTCCTCCTGGAATTTCGTGAGCGAATCCACCTGAAGGCCGTTGATAGAAAGGATGATATCTCCCGCCTTGAGGCCCGCCTTCTCGGCCACGCCGCCGATCAGGACATGGGTGACCACTCCACCCTTAACGGTTTTAAGACCGTTGTCCTTTAGATCCTGTTGTGTCGGCTCTTCAGTCATGGCTCCGCTATTTATAAAGTCATAAGGATGACCCGCAGCCGCTGCAAAGGACGCCACTATGGAAAAGAGCTTTTCCGCAGCGTCCCGGTTTTTCGCTACTATCACAACGGGGGGGGCATCTTTGGAAGCCTGAGCTATCACGGCCCAGGCGAAATCCGCCTTTGTATCGTCCGCCCTGCTGATAATCGCCAAAGCGAAAAGAGCACCAAAAGTAATAACATCAGGGGATCTTCCGGCAGCAGAAAAAGTGATCCCGGAAGAGCTGAGATGAATATCTTTGAGAAGGGCGCCATCCGCTGCACAAAGCTGGCCGTCAAGACTTGAAAGAGCCTGAAGCCCTTCCTCGACGCTTCCGAAGTAGACCGGCATGGTGTCATAGATCAGCATATCCTTGGATAAAGCCTCCGCAACGGGGCAGGGAACGAGAAAAAGACAGAGGATCATCGCAAGCGCCAGCAATTTTTTCATAACGACACCACTCTTTCCGATATTCTCAGTAGCTGACAAGGTCCGCTCCCACCTTCACTGACATGCTCAGCCCGTTCCTGATCACCCGGAAGACATTCTCCCCGGGTGCAAGAAGTGTCCCAAGGGTCTCCGGAGCCTGTATCGGCTTGCCGTTGCACTCCATCAGGATATCTCCGACCTTGAGTCCTCCTTTTTCAGCCAGCCCCCCGGGAACCAGTTCGGCTACGACAGCTCCGCTTTTGCCGTCCATCACTTTCTTTTCCGCCTCTCCGGGATACCTCAGGGAGAACCCCATTTTCGGAGGAACCACGGAGTTGCCCGCAGCAGGCGGTGTTCCTGACTGCTGGACGGCAACAGGGCCTTGCACTGCATTAAAGCTCAGGCTGTTGGGCGGCACAGGGTAGTAGTCATCCGGGGGCAAAACCACCTTGCAGACAGCCGGTGGCTCACTCTTTCTCAAAACCTTGAAATCGAAGGACCCGGCTCCCGGCTTGATCTTCTCAGTCCACTGGGCGATTGATTCAACCGGCTGGCCGTTGCACATTATCACGGCATCACGGACGCGCAGGTCTCCTTTTTCCGCAGGGCCACCCTTCATCACTGCGGTAACGATCATCCCTTTGGCCTCTTTCAGACCAGGTATCCAGAGATCGTTTGGCGTGACATCCCGGAAGGAGACTCCCAGGCCGGGGTAGGACAGCTTGTTGCCGGAAGCGATGATCAGGCTGGCCAACGCGTTGTAGAGGGCGCTGGCGGTTTCAAAAGCCTCGGTCCTGTAGATCTCGATACCGTTCTTAAGGTCCGTTTTTACGCAATATGGGTGGCTGCCGCGATTTTCTATAAAGACAAGATGCAGGCTTTCTACTTCCGCAAAGGGGATGATGGTCCATTCCTGAACATCCACCATTTTATCGGGTGTAAACAGTCCTGTCTCCGTAAGCACATGCGCAATACCCGCAGTCCTCAAGCCGAAAGCATCTACGTCCCACTGACTTACCAGCGATCCCTGCCACCCCACCATTTTTCCCTGCAGATTCTTCAGCGTTCCCACGGCCGATTCGACTGATGTGTAGAAAGTCGGCAAGTACCAGTATTCCTGAATTATATACGGGGAGAGATCCGGCGGGAACAAAAGGGCGGTAGCCGTAGGAGGGCTGAAGACAAGACCGAGGATCGCTAAAAAGAGCATAAAGGAAATCCTCAATATCCTTGACACGGGGCACCGCCTCCTGTAATTCCATCAATTTTGTAAAGCTGATAATCAGGATTATACGGCTGGATGGACTCAAACATACGATCAGTTCCAGAAAACCGCAAAAAAATCATGTCTCTTCTCCTCCACTCTTTAAATTGTTATGATATATGTTAAAACCAAAATGAGGGGGGCTGCAGCATGTCAGGTATCCTCAAGGGCGTACATGAAGCTATAGGCAACACTCCCATGGTTCATCTTTCACGCATTGCCGCGCATTATGGCGTGAATGGAAACATCTTCGCGAAAATGGAGTATCTGAACCCGGGCTTCAGTAAAAAAGACAGG
Organism: Thermovirgaceae bacterium; assembly: GCA_030656095.1. Classification (GTDB taxonomy): domain Bacteria; phylum Synergistota; class Synergistia; order Synergistales; family Thermovirgaceae; genus UBA2252. The sequence continues at coordinate 2,212 of JAUSOU010000134.1, forward strand.
GTCGCGCTGCAGATGATCGAAGAAGCTGAATCGGCGGGACTGCTCACGAAAGGACAGTCCGTCGTCGAGCTGACAAGCGGAAACACCGGAACCGGCCTCGCCATTGTCTGTGCCGTGAAGGGCTATAAGTTCATAGCCTGCATGTCGAAGGGCAACTCCACTGAACGCGCCCGCATGATGAAAGCACTCGGTGCGGAGGTTGTTCTGGTCGACCAGATGCCGGGTTCCGTCAAGGGACAGGTATCCGGCGAAGACCTTGCGTGCGTCGAGGCAATGGCCCGGAAGATCACCCGGGAGCGCGGGGCATTCCGCGCGGATCAGTTCAACCTCATCGCCACGGTCCACGCTCACGAGCAGCATACTGCATCGGAGATGTGGGAGCAAAGCTCCGGCAGGATCGACGTATTTGTCGATTTCCTCGGCAGCGGAAGCACGTTTCAGGGCTGTGCCGTCGGGCTCAAACAATTCAAAAGAGACATCCGCTGCTATGTGGTCGAACCCTGCGCGGCCGCGGTATATGCCGGAGGTGCCGTCACAGACGGCGCTCACAGGATACAGGGAGGCGGCTACAGCATGACATTGCCGCTCGTCGACAGATCGCTGATCGACGGTTTCATCCAGGTTTCCGATGAAGAGGCTATAGAAACAGCGAGGGACCTTGCGAAAACCGAGGGAGTGTTTGCGGGTTTCTCCTCCGGCGCCAACGTCCGCGCTGCGCTGAAGCTGCTCCAGGGACCCGAACGGGGAAAGAACATCGTTTTGACGCTCAACGACAGCGGACTGAAGTACCTCAGCACGGATCTTTACGAGGAACTTTGATCTCCTAAAAAACAGGAGACAGAGACCTTCAGAGGATCGCAGGCAGGCTCGGATTTTGAGGGTACCGGGGAACAGGATCAGTGGCTATAATAACCTGTACACAATGCAAATCTGGGGGGAGAATATTGGAAAGCCAATGCCTTTTGATCCGCGGGGGAACTGCCTGGACCGGAGACCCAGGGAATCCGCGCGCCGGGGCCGTGCTCACGAGAAGTGACAGGATCGTCGCAGTCGGGCCACTTGCCGAAGTGGAAGGCCATGAATGCGCTAACGGCGCCCGGGTGCTCGACCTGGCAGGCGAAACGGTCATACCGGGAATGACCGATGCCCACCTTCACCTGCTCTTCTATGCCAAGCAGAGCGCCGGTGTCTCTCTTATCGAGACAAGATCCCTCGGCGAGGCGATGGATGCGCTTAAAAAGGCAGTGGCCGGAACAAGTCCGGGGGACTGGGTCCAGGGTGTACGTTACAACGACACCTACTGGACCGAGAACCGGACACCGACCCGCCAGGACCTGGACGCCACCGGGATCGACCGCCCCATCCTGCTGACCCGGGTCTGCACCCACGTGCAGGTTGCAAACAGTATCGCCCTTTCAGCTGCCGGAATCCCTCAAGAACGCTGGGGAAACGGCACGTGAAGCCCACAAGAGAGGGCTGCAGATGGTCATCCACGCCATCGGAGATCTGGCCCTGGACCATGCTATCCGCGCCATTGCTGCCGCCAACGATGAAGGCCCATCCCCCTGCGCTCTTCCGCACCGGATAAACCACGCCATGATCTGCCGACCCGAACAGCTCGAAGCAATGAAGAAGCTCGGCGTCGTCCTGGATATCCAGCCGGCTTTCGTCCCGGGAGAGATCGACATGGCAACGGTCCGCCTTGGTGAAGAGCGCATCTCCTGGTCCTATCCCTGGAAGTCGTTCGTCGATTCAGGCCTGGTCGTCACGGGTTCCAGCGACTGCCCCGTGGAGCCGCCAACACCATGGCGGGGCATCTGGGGAGCCATGTGCCGGGTGGGAGACGACGGCAAGCCCGAAGGAGGCTGGCAGCCGCGTCAGAAACTGACCCTCGACGAGGCCCTTGAGCTCTGGACTGCAAATGGGGCCCTGGCCGTGGGAGAGGGAGGGCGGCGCGGCCGCATAGCCCCGGGTTTCCTCGCGGACCTGGCGGTCCTCGACCGGGACATTTTCAAGACCGATCCCATGGACATCAAGGACGTGGAAGCCCTTCTCGCCCTTGCGGGGGGCAAGGTCACCCACGGTGAACTCCTCCCCGGCTGGGAACAGCTTTAGGAGGCAATGAACCGCCTTTCGGGCAAAAAAAGCGGGGCCCGCTAACGGGCCCCGCTTTTCCATGACAGGGGAAAAACAGCTAGAAGGAGCTCTGTGGTTTGTAGGTTTCCAGGTAGGTCATCTTGCCGCCGACTGCCTTCAGTATGGCGGCAGGCTTATTGAGCGGGTTGTGGGTCGCCTTGTCCACTGTCAGTTTGAAGTGAAGGAGCTGTAGATTCTTCGTGTTTTCGATAGCGTCGCGCACCGCTTCGCCATCAACCTTGCCTGCGCGCTTTATGGCGTCGGCTATCCAGTAAAGGATGTCGTAGGCTGCCACTACGTTGACGATCTCGGTCGGTTTCTCGTTGAACTTCGCCTCGTATTTCTCAATAAGGGGTATCAGGATCGGATCGTCGAAGCTGAGGTGATAAACCCAGTAACTGCCCTCCATGGCCGGCCCAGCGATCTCGAACATGTTGTTGCTGAAACCGTCGCCGCCGATAAAGACCGGCTTCCAGTCAAGTTCCCACGCCTGCTTCATCATCAGAGCCATTTCCTTGTAGAGGTTCGGCATTACAAGAGCCTTGGCTCCGCTGTTCTTGGCGTTTGTCAGCTGGGCGCGGAAATCGACGTCCCCACCCCGGAAGCCCTGGTTGGAGACAACCTTGCCGCCGAGTCCTGTGTAGGTTTTGATGAAGAATTCCGTCAGCCCCTCGGAGTAGTCGCTGCCGACATCGTGGAGGATGGCCGCTTCCTTGACGCCAAGCTTGTTGTAAAGGTACTCGGCGAAGACCTTGCCCTGGTACGGGTCGGTGAAGCACTGCCGGAAGGAGTAGGGACGCGCCTTGCCTGTGGCCGGATCCACCGTCACTGCAGGGTTGGTCGGGAAGCTTCCGATCTGGGCAACCTTGTACTGCTCGAGGATCGGGACCACGGCGAGGTTCAGACCGCTGAAGTTGGTGCCGCCTATAGCGACGACCTTGTCCTCCAGGATCAGGCGCCGTACTGCGCTGATGGCATCTTCCGCCTTGGCCTTGACATCGTAGACGACAAGTTCGAGGGGACGGCCAAGCACGCCGCCTGCTTTGTTGATCTCATCCACGGCGATCAGGGCTCCGTTCTTTTCATGAACTCCCCAGGTTGCCGCATCGCCCGTAAGGTTCGCCACGTAACCGATCTTGATCGGTTCTGCCGCGAAAGCTACGGAGGCCAAGGCCAAAACCACCAGAATCGCAACGGTTAAAATTCGCTTCATTCGCAAAACACCCCCTTGAACAGATTTGCTTTGAGTATAGGGTCGTGTTTTAATGTTGTCAATCAAAGCTCTGTATCTGCACCCGAATGACGAGAAGGTTATTTGACATAACAAACTGTTTTGATAGAGTAGCTTCTGAGTCTTTTCAGGGAGATATTTAACCATACAAACATAAATTCAGGGACAGAAAGAAGGTAAAACCATGAAAAAACCTTTTGACCCTTCCAAAGTCACAGAACTCCTTGCCGACCTGGTAAGGATACCCAGCCCCTATTTCAGCGAAGACAGGATCATGGAGTACGCCCACGGATGGCTTAAGAACGAGGGTATTCCCGCGGAGTTTCACCATTTTCACGAAAAGAAGGTCTATGACTACAAGGGGACCAACGTTATCGGGGCCATCGAAGGGGACCTCCCGGGGCCTGTGATCGTCCTCAACGGACACCTTGATACGGTCAAGGTTTGCGAAGGGTGGACCAGGGATCCGTACGGAGCCTCCGTCGAGGGCAACAGGATGTACGGCGTCGGGGCTTGCGACATGAAAAGCGGCTGCGCGGCCATAATGCTGGCGCTTCGCGAGTTTGTAAAAGACGCTTCTCCGTTCAGGGGCCGGATCCTTTACAGCCTGGTGTGTGACGAGGAGGGACCTTTCGGTCTCGGAACGGATGCCCTGATACTTGACGGCATAATTTCGCCGGAAGCTGACGTGGCTGTTATAACGGAGCCCAGCAGCGCCTTCGCCGGTGCCGGTTTCCCGAGCATGTGCCTCGGCGCCAGGGGCGGATGGAACTACTCGGTAAAGGTTCACGGAAGATCCGCCCATGGAGCCCAGCCCGAACAGGGGATCAACGCGATCAACGAGGCAGCGAAGATCCTTCTCGAGCTTGAGAAGACCGAGCTGAAAACCCATGAAAAACTTGGACCGGGCTCGTTATGCTGCGTGGATTTCCATGGCGGGGGGGCAACCCTTTCGGTTCCGGACGAGGCTTTTTTCAGCGTATTCCGGCACGTGATCGTTGGCGAGACGAAGGAGACCGTTCTCAGGGAAGCGGAAGCTGCCATCGAGCGGGCCAGGATAAAGGGAAAGGCCGAAGTTCGTTTCCGCAAAGCTCCACACGAGGATTGCGACGGTTTCCCGGCCTATGTTATCCCCGAAGACAATCCCTATGCTATAATTATGGCTTCGGCAATGAAGGAAGTTACCGGGAGCGAGCCCGAGATCAGATATTTCTCAAGCGTCGGGGATTTCTGCTACACCGGAGGCAGGCTCAACATCCCCACTCTTGTTGTCGGACCGCAGGGTGGGAACTTCCACGCGGCCGATGAATTTGTTGAGATCGACACCGTAGCCGCAACAACCCGGATCCTTTACGAATTCCTCTGCCGGTTGACGGGAAGAAAGTGATAAAAACGGAAGCGGTCGGAAACAAGAGGGCAAAATGTGATTGAGGATCACCGAGGCTTCCTTTTCGCCGGTTTGCTGTACCTGATTCGTTTCATTACCCCATTTTTGGAACATGAGCAGTATCTTCAACAAAAACAGGGGCCCCGATGGATTGGCGTCGGAGCCCCTTTGATATTTCAGTGGAACCGGACGAAGGCATCTCGTCTCCCGCAGACCAGGCAGGCTCGGATTTTGAGGACACCGGAAGTAGAGTGCAGGACAGGATGTATAGCTAAACGCGTTTTGCCTTCCTTTAAACGTCACCATAGTCCCTTTTGCCGATAACAGAGACAAAAATTGTTGTGTCATCGAACCGATAGACGATCCGGTACTCCCCAGAGTATTGACCGACGATTTCCGGTTTGCCTGCAAAAAATTTTGCCGTTTCACGGCGATGTGCGAAGATGGGCTTGATCCAGAAAGAGCGGAGGCTGAGCTATGATAACCAGAATAGCGGTTGTGCTGACATATTTCATCGTTATTGTGCTTATAGGCCTGATGGCCCGCACTAGCTGGAAATCTTCACCGGACAACTATTTCCTGGCAGACCGCAAACTGGGAACAGTTCTCCTGCTTGGCACCATGGTTGCCACCAATTTCTCCGCGTTTACCTTCTTTGGAGCCTCCGGTGCCGGTTACCGAGATGGTTATGCTTTCTTCCCCATCATGGGTTTTGGAACCGGCTTTATGGCTCTGAGTTTTTGGGTGCTCGGACGGAAAATCCGGCATCTGGGGCGCCGCCATAATGCGATAACGCCGGCTGAGCTGGTCAGCGCAATGTACGGCAGCCCTGTGCTCTCGCTGCTTTTCGCCCTGGTAATGATAGCGTTCACCATACCGTACCTCGCGCTGCAGCCAATGGCGGCAGGCTACGCGCTGGAGGAGTTGCTCGGTCTGCCCTACCTGTGGGGATGCAGCATCGTCACCGCCATCATCGTGCTTTACACCCTTTGCGGCGGCATGAAAGCAGTGGTCTGGACAGACCTGTTCCAGGGGACCTTCATGGCGGTGCTCCTGCTGGTGGCACTGGGAACCGTAGCGAGTTATCATGGCGGTTTTATCAACGCAAACCGGGAAGTGATGGCTTCCAACCCACAGCTGTTCTCCCGTCCCGGCGGAGCAGGCACCTATACCATCGGCATCTGGTTCAGCTACATTCTCCTCTGGTTCCTCTGCGACCCTATGTTCCCCCAGCTTTTTCAACGTTTCTTATCCGCAAAAAACGAACGGGCGATTTCACGCACCATGCTGCTCTATCCGCTCATCTGTACAGTGATATTCTTTCTGCCTGTCTCTATGGGTGTTCTGGGGCACCTCTCATTCCCGGGACTTACCGATGCCCAGAGCGACAGGATAGTGCCAATGATGCTAAATGCAATTTCAGGCGACTTCATGGCATCGCTTGTGGTGGCAGCGGCTCTGGCCGCACTTATGTCGACAATGGACTCGCAACTGCTGACCTTGAGCTCCATCTTCAGCCGGGACATCCTCCCCCTGTTCGGGAAACGAACGAGGCACAGCAGCCTTGCAGGTCATGGATTCGTCGTCGTTTTAGCGGCGGCGGGACTTCTACTGGCATTCAAGCCGCCATCTACCATCCTGCAGCTGGCCACGCAGACCTTTTCCGGGCTCGCCGTGCTCTTTCCCACCGTGCTGTTCGGCCTCTATTTCAAACGGGTTTTTTCACTGCCGGCCATTCTTTCAATCATCTGCGGCGAGTTTACGCTGTTTATTTTCCACATGAGATGGCTTTCCACAACCATGGTTTTGCCGGTGATCTGGGTGATGCTGGTCGCTTTCTCCATATACCTGCTCACGCACCTGGTGATGGCAGGACACTCTGGCGCGTTGACCATAAGGACACCTGCCTGGTTGCGGAACACACACTTTTACCTGATGGCAGGCATCTTTGTCATGGCGATGGATTTCTGGAACTGGGGGAAGACCCTTCCCACGTTCATCGGCATTCCCGCCTGGATATGGTACTTCGTCGGTCTGTCGGCTCTTCTGACGCTCGCAATGTTCCATCTGGTGAGATCAAAGCCGCTCATCAGTCCTCGCTGCCCGGATGACCATACGCCGAATTTACCGGATATGCCAGCAAAAAACCGCCGGGCAAATTGAACAAACTATTCAGGTTCTGCTATTCATCGACTTCGGAAAATCCGACTACCGACCTGGTTTGCCGCGTTTTAGAAGAGAACACGAAAACCGTTGCGGTTAAGACATAAAGCAGGGGCCTCGATGGATTGGCATCGGAGCCCCTTTGATATTTCAGTGGAACCGGACGAACGCATCTCGCCTCCCGCCGACCAGACAGGCGCGGATTTTGAGTGTACCGGGGGTTTTTTGAAGTTTACTCTTTTCTTCCCGCTCGTTCAGCCAGCTCCAGCGTGTTCTCCAAAAGCATGGCAATCGTCAGGGGGCCGACGCCGCCTGGAACAGGGGTAATCCATGAGGCCTTTTCCGCAACATCTTCGAACTTCACATCCCCTACGATTCCCTCTGCCGTCCGGTGGATTCCCACGTCCACCACAACCGCGCCTTCCTTCACCATCGAACCGTCGACGATCCCGGGCCTGCCTGCAGCCACGATAATCAAATCGGCCCTCCTGGTCTCCGCTCCAAGATCCGGTGTTCTGCTGTGGCAGATTGTGACCGTCATGTTCGCGCCCAGCAGGAGGTGGGCCATCGGTTTCCCGACGATGTTGCTGCGGCCCACCACCACTGCATTACGCCCCTCCAGGGGGATGGCGTATCTTTCCAGGATCCGCATCACACCCTTGGGCGTGCAGGGGACAATCCCCGGAAGACCGCAAGCCAGCCGCCCTGCATTGAGCGGGTGAAAGCCATCCACGTCTTTTCCCGGGTCGATCCGACCGATAACCCGGTCCACGGAAAGCCCCTTCGGCAATGGCAACTGGACCAGGATCCCGTGAATTCTGGTGTCGGCATTGAGCTGGCCGATAAGGTCGAGCAGTTCCTTTTCCGTTGCCGAGGCGGGCAGTGCGTAGCGGAAAGAACTGAAACCCACATCACCGCAGGCCTTCTCCTTCTGTCCGACATAAATGGCCGAAGCTGGGTCATTTCCCACCAAAACAACCGCCAGACCGGGAGTGACTCCCTTTCCCTTCAGTACCGCGCAGCGGGTCTTCAGTTCCTCCCGGATTTCCCGAGCCGTTTCCTTGCCGTCCAGGAGCTGTGCCATCGGCCCCCCTAGAAGAGCCCCGTGATGCGGCCCTGGTCGTCGACATCGATGGATTCCGCTGCCGGCCTCTTGGGAAGCCCCGGCATCGTCATGATCGTCCCGCAGATGGGTACCACGAAGCCCGCACCCGCCGAAAGCCTCACTTCACGAACCAACAGCCTCCAGCCCTTCGGCCGACCGATCTTTCCCGGGTCGTCCGACAGGGACATCTGCGTCTTCGCCATGCATACCGGCAAAGTCCCGTAGCCCCGTTTCTGGAGATCTTCCAGAAACGCCGAGGCCGAATCGAGGTAGTCCACGCCATCAGCACCGTACACGTGCGTCGCGATTTTTTCGATTTTCTCCTTCAGAGGGAGTTCCAGCTCGTAGAGCGGATGGTAGCCGTTTGCCTTCTTCATGGAACCGAGCACCTTCTCCGCCAGGTCCATGCCTCCCTCTCCGCCCTTCTCCCACACTTCCGACAGTGACGCCTCGTGCCCCCGGCTTTTCACGTGGGCGAGCACATCTTCCAGTTCCCCTTCGCTGTCCGTGGGGAAACGATTCACCGCCACCACCACCGGCACGCCGAACTGCGAGAGGTTCTCCAGGTGCGCGTCCAGGTTACCGAAGCCCTTCTTCAACGCTTCGCGATTTTCCGCCTTCAGTTCCCCCTTGGCCACCCCGCCATGCATCTTCAGCGCCCTCACCGTGGTGACCAGCACCACGGCCTGCGGGTGGAATTCACCGTACCGGCAGGCGATGTCCATGAACTTCTCGCCTCCCAGGTCCGAGGCAAATCCCGCCTCCACCACCGCGATGTCCGCCAGCTTCAGCGCCATCTTCGTCGCCACCAGGGAGTTCGTCCCGTGGGCGATGTTTGCAAAGGGGCCCCCGTGGACAAATGCCGGCACGTGCTCGATGGTCTGCACAAGATTCGGATTCAGGGCCTCCCTCAGCAATGCCGTCATGGCTCCTTCTGCCTTAAGGTCATGGGCCGTCACCGTCTTCCCGTCACGGGTGTACGCCACCACGATCTTCCCGAGTCTCTCTTTGAGATCCTTCAGGTCCTTCGACAGGCAGAGGATGGCCATGACTTCCGACGAGACGCTGATGTCAAAGCCGCTTTCTCTCGGGATGCCGTTTCCCTTGCCCCCAAGGCCTAAAACGATGTTCCGAAGGGCCCGCTCGTTCATGTCCATGACTCGGCGGAAGACGATCTGCCTGGGGTCGATGCCCAGGTCGTTGCCCTGCTGCAGGTGGTTGTCCAAAAGAGCGGAAAGGAGGTTATGGGCCGTGGTCACAGCGTGGATGTCCCCGGTGAAGTGCAGGTTGATCTCCTCCATGGGCAGAACCTGGGAATACCCGCCTCCCGCGGCTCCCCCCTTCACCCCGAAGCAGGGGCCAAGTGAGGGTTCTCGAAGACAGATGATGGCCGAATTACCCATCTTCGCCAGAGCCTGGGTGAGGCCTATGGTGGTGGTGGTCTTTCCCTCCCCCGCCGGAGTGGGAGTCGTAGCCGTCACCAGGACGAGCTTCCCGTCCGGGCGTCCTTCCAGGGTTCTCGCAAAGTTCAGGTCCACCTTGGCCTTCGTCTTCCCGTAGGGGATGAGGACCTCTTCGGGAATCCCTGCTGCTTGCGCGATCTCGCTTATAGGCTTCAGCGTCGCTGCGTGTGCGATCTCGATGTCTGAGTACATGTTCTTTCCTCCAACTCCTGTAATTTAGGGGGGGGGATTTCGCCCACCCCCTCTTTGCAATTTCCGGTACCTTTTTTGGGGTTACAGGATTACTCGAACTCTTTCAGCATTTTTGCGAACTCTTCTTCCTTGCCTTTGAGGATGTGGTAGACATGCTCGTCGGCGGGGAAGACTCTCTGCTTCACGTCCGATATGTATTCTTTGAACGC
>JAUSOU010000139.1 GCA_030656095.1 Thermovirgaceae bacterium
GTCGGATGCGCGAGTATGAAGAAAAGATGGAAGAGCGGAAGCGCAAGGAAGAGAGCACCGGCAAAAAAGCGGGTGGACGCCCTCAATTGGTTCGGGTGCCAACCGTCAGATTTCCGAAAGGTTCTCCAGCATGGGCAGCAACATGATCACCGTCAGGCCCGGAGCGGATCAAGGCTCCGGCGGAGTTCGCAGCGGTTCAGTCAGCACATTGACGGTTGACGACGCGATCGCCATTGGAAGTGAATGCGGCGCCGAACGTATGCGTCTCCCGTGTACGGAGGCAGTGCCCAGATCGTTTACGGCAACCAGAGCTGGTCCACAAGCGTCACGGGGACCACGCCCGATTACCTGTTCGTCAGGGATTGGTTCATCGATTCCGGCACGGTCTTTACGGAGCAGGATGTTCGAAGCGCCACGAAGGTGTGCGTTATCGGGCAGACGATAGTCGAAAATCTATTCGGGAGCGAAGACCCGGTCGGAAAGACGATCCGTATCAAAGCGGTCCCGGTAGTTGTCATTGGGGTGCTCAAAACAATAGGGGCAAATGCCATGGGGAGGGACGAAGACGATCTTGTCCTCGTTCCCGTCACTACAGCACAGAGAAGGCTTTTCAGTTCGATTGGAGCCGATTCGGTATCGAGCATCATGGTTAAGGCGGGAAGTCCTGAACTCCTGGATGCTGCTCAGGAGCAGGTGGAATCGCTTCTGCGAATGCGGCACAGGATCCGTTCCGGAGCTGATGACGATTTTAACGTCCGAAACCTGGCCCAGATGGTGGAAAATGCCAAAAGCGCTACGCGCATCCTGACGCTGCTTCTGACGGCCGTGGCATCGGTATCGCTGCTCGTGGGGGGCATCGGCATCATGAACATCATGCTTGTCTCCGTTACGGAGCGTACCCGGGAGATAGGTATCCGGATGGCTCTGGGCGCAAAGACCATCGACATACGCCTGCAGTTCCTTGTGGAAGCTCTGATGCTTTCTCTTGTGGGAGGGTTTTTGGGAATTCTGCTTGGTGTCGGGGGCGCGATGGTCATCTCGACCGGGTTTGGCTGGGCTGTGGAGGTTTCGACGTTCTCCATCGTGCTTGCTTTCGGGTTTTCGGCGCTGGTGGGGGTGTCCTTCGGTTATTACCCGGCCTGGAGGGCATCGCTGCTCAACCCGATAGAGGCCCTGCGCTACGAATAAGGGAGCGGGAAAGATCCCCTCTCCCTTTATTGTTCCCGAAGAATCGGATTCTGTAAAAACTCCAGGCTCGTGCCCCCTACCAGGGGGTGCAGGCGCTTTTGAGTCTGATCCGTGGTTCTACGATCTTTCCATCGTATGTGTCGGCCTTCAGGAAATTGCCTTCAGGAAGGCGCCAGTGCGGCACCCCACCCATGAAGACAAGCCGAATAGGATTATCTCTCATGCTATGTTACCTCGTTTCCTTTCATGATATTTGACAGTATAATAACATTTTTGGCTTAAGTTGTCAAAAAGCATGGCCTGGGTTCAAAAGCATACTTTCCGGAATCCATCCGGGAAGGCTGCGTCGGTGGCGGAAAATCCTGTTGAGTATTAAAAGGATCCGTTAGCGGAAAAGAGGTGTGTTGGTTTGCTCAGAGAGCCGGTGATCATCTATGTTTTTTCAGGTTCGGGGAACACCTGGACTGTGGCGCGCGAGATCGCGGACGTTTTCCTTGACGGGGGAGTCTCGACGGAACTCCGCCCCCTGGAAAGGAGTGCTCCCGAAGACTCCGCCAAGGCGGGGACACTTGGGCTGGCCTTTCCGGTTGCCATGTTCACGGCTTACCCTTTCGTCTGGAAGTTCATTGAAGCTCTTCCCGATGGAAGAGGGAAGAGGATCTTTATGGTGGATACCCTTGCCGGTTTCAGCGGCGGCATAGTGGGCCCCCTCAAAAGAGCGCTTTCCCAAAAAGGTTACCGCCCCATCGGTGCGAAGGAGATAAGGATGCCGTCCAACTACTCCAGAAAAGAACCTGAAGGCGAAAAGGACGCCCAGATCCGCGCCAAGGGGCTCAAAAAGGCCGCGTCCTTCGCGCGTGACCTCATAAGCGGCAGCGCATCCTGGAGGAGCATCCCGATCTTATCTGATATTATCAAGGAAATGGGTTACCGCTCCAGCGGTGCGGCCTGGCGCTCGGCCCGGAAAAAATTCCCCCTTGCAACTGACGGTGAAAAATGCTCCCGCTGCGGTCTGTGTGAGCAGCTCTGTCCTGTTGGCAACATTACAATGAGCGGTTTACCGGTTTTTGGAGATACCTGTGTTTTTTGCCAGAGATGCATCTCTTTCTGCCCCGGGAACGCCATATCGGTCGTCGGAAAACCCTTTGTCCCATACAGGGGGATGGAACCTGCGGCTCTTCTCGAGTTTCTCGGTATCCGCTGAAAAGGGCCCGAAAGATTCTTGTGCTTTGCCCTGCTGATGCGTGCAGGCTTAATGCGTGTTATAATTCCGCATGTTGATGAATCATCAGACAAGACCATAATGATGCTCTCTCTGGAAGTGTCCGCCCTCCGGGACCCTTGAAGGAGTAGCGGTCATAAGGGAACCGAAAGGAGGGGAATCTACATGTCCGAAAAATGGAAGGATGAACTGACCGATCAGCTGGCCAAAGCCGTACTCACGCTCAAAAGCAGCGAGGAAGTTTACGACTTTCTGGAGGATGTCGCGACGATAGGCGAGATCCGCGCTCTTGCGCAGCGGCTCGAGGTAGCAAGGCGCCTGAACGATGGTGAGACCTACCCAGTGATCGCGCAGCAGACAGGAGCCAGCACCGCCACGATAAGCCGGGTCAAGAAGTGCCTCGATTACGGGGCGGACGGTTACAAGATGGTCCTCGAAAAGATGAAGTAGCCGTGCTTTTTCAAGTGATTCAAAGCAGCGGGCATCCCGCCCCACGGCGGAGTGCCCGTTTTTCATCAAAGGAGTGAACGCCATTATGGCCAGCCTTTTCCGTTTCTTCGCTTTTGCGGCCCTCTCAATAACCCTGGTTTTAGTCTGGGCATATTTCGACTTCCAGAGAAACAGGAGAAAAGCATCGTCATACATCAGAGAGCGCCTGGGAATATTTGGCGACCAGTACACGATGACCAGGTTTGTCAACATGGCCCGGATCGCAGGAGAGGACCCGGACCGGTTCATCGCGGTTTTCTTCCGCAGGGGCAAGCACCTGGAGATAAGAGATTTCCGGCCGGACAGGGTGATAGATCTTCCGCCAGACGGGGTTGTCCTCTCGGACACAGCGAGGAACCAGACCAGGATCTTCGTTGAGAGGGGGAAAAGGCTCTTTTCTCTCAAGATGGATAATTTTGCTCCCGGCGATTTCTGTACCATAAAAAAAGGTACAGGAGGGGTCAAATTCGGGGGGGAAGAGATACCATTCAGCAACAAGGACTGGTTCCTTATCGACCGGAAGAACGGAAGATCCTGCTCTCCGCCGCTCAGGGAGACCGAGCCCTTCCCCGGTGAAGGCCTTTACTTTTACGAAGGGTTTGCCCCGACAGAAGGGTTTCTTCTCGATGAGGACGGTGGGGTTCTGATGATAGACGAAAACAACCTGACGGCGGCTTTCCGCGAGAGCTCGAGTGATCCCTTAAGGCTTTATGGACCGGACGATATTATTTCCGTCGAGCCTTCAGCGGAAGACCCCGATGTTCTCGACTTCAAGGTCAGGGACAAAAGCCGCCCTGAGTTCTCATGCGAGTTCGAAGATGCCGGGGAGGCCCGGTTCTGGATGGACTGGTTTCTCGGGTGCAAGAAAGAAAAGGGAGAAAAAGGAGAAAAAGGCGTAACCGTCAGCTCAAGGTTTGTTGCACTGCCTCTCCTTCAGAACGTCTAGAAAGCAGGCTGTTTCTAGGTTTTTTGGTCGCTCTTGGTTTTGCGCTGTTTATGGCGAATGAATATTGCCTTATTGCCTGATTCGTTGTCCACGGCCCTTGCTTCCACCTCGAAAAGCCCTGTGGCCTTTACCAGCGAACTCAATTTTCTGAAGCCGTAGTTCCTGGAGTCGAAAGAGGGGGACTGGTTCGAGATATGCTGCCCCACGTTCCCCAGGGCTGCCCACCCCTCCTCGTCCGCGACGGCGTCAACGCTGTTCTGGAGCAGGGTTGCAAGCTTGGCGTCCCCCCGGAGGAGTTTGGGCCCCTGGGGCTTCTTGGCCGCGTGCCCCTCATCCGTATGCTGTTCGGGTTCTTCCTCGTCTTCCTTGCCCAGTATCTCAGTGTATAAGAACTTGTCGCAGGCGCTGACGAATGCGTTCGGCGTCCCCTTCTTGCCGAATCCGTATACCGTCACGCCGCCCTCGCGTATGCGGGTCGCCAGGCGGGTGAAGTCGCTGTCGCTCGATACCAGGCAAAATCCGTCGAAGCGGTTCGAGTAGAGAAGGTCCATCGCGTCGATGATCATGGCGCTGTCGGTGGCGTTTTTGCCAACCGTGTAATGAAACTGCTGGATCGGGTGAATGGCATACGACAGCAGAACCTCCTTCCACCCCTTGAGATAGGGCGAGGTCCAGTCGCCGTATATCCTCTTGACGCTTGAGATCCCGTATTTGGCGATCTCCGCGAAGAGATTCTCGATGATCGAAGGAGAAGTGTTGTCCGCATCTATTAGCACCGCAAGATTCTGCTGTCTTTCCGTTTCCGCGATCATGATCTTTCCCCCTGCAGTCAAATTCACTCTCATGTCATTATAACGCATCAGCTGTCTTTAGAAAGGACGCTCTCCAACCTTCCCAGCAGGTTGTCCACTGCAAAGGGACGCTTCAGGCCTGGATTCAGTCTGTGATCAAGCATATTTTCGCCTCCCTTGAGAATCGTTTCATCACGTTACAAACAATACCAGTTATTTTTTGAAATTCTGTCAAAAAAGAGGATATTTACACAAAGCTGCATGCTGCCTATACTGCAAAAGCAAATAGCGCAAGAAGTTAGACGTAAGAAGTTAGACGGTGTAAAATTTTTTGTCTCACGTCTCATGTCTTTCGAGTCACGCCTTATAAGAGAGGGCCCTTAAATTGTCCTTTTCGGCACTTGCAGCACTTGCTGTTTTCACAGCAACCATAACCCTGATAGCGACTGGCAAAATGTGCCGCAGCGTTGCAGCTCTGCTGGGTGCGAGCATTCTTATGGCCTTCAGTGTCATTCCGGCCGAGAAGGCCGTCAGCTACATCGACTTCAATACGATCGGCCTTCTGATGGGCATGATGATAATCGTGGGCATTCTTTCCCGCACTGGGGTCTTCCAATACATCGCCGTAAAAACGGTGAAGGCGACCGGCGGGAGGGTTCACCTCACCTTTGCCGCGGTCATATTCGTAACCGCGCTTCTGTCGGCTTTTCTCGACAACGTCACGACGGTACTGCTGGTAAGTCCGGTGGTCATTTCTCTAGTTGATCTCATCGACGTGAACCCGGTACCTTTCCTTATGGGTGAGGCATTCGCATCCAACATCGGGGGCACTGCCACGCTGATCGGTGATCCGCCGAACATCATCATCGGCTCGTTCGCGAACTTTTCGTTCATGGATTTCATCCTGAACCTCACACCGGTTTCTCTGCTGGTCCTCGGGGTAATCTGTGTCTGGCTTCTGTACCACTTCAGGGCCGAACTCGGCGGCCCGGCCCCTTCGGCGGAACGGATCGCGCAGGTGGATGAAAAGAAACTCATCCGCGACCGCCCGCTCATGTATCGTGCAGTCGCTGCAATGTCGCTGGTACTCGCGGGTTTTGGTGTCCATCACATGCTTCATCTGCCGGTATCCGTGGTGGCCCTTCTGGGGGCTGCCCTGCTGCTTGCGGTGGTTCCGGTCAACGGCGATGAGGTCATACACAAAGACATAGAATGGCCCACCATAATCTTTTTCGTTTCGCTTTTCATCATCGTTGGAGCGCTGAGGGAGACGGGGGTCATCACGATGGTATCCGGGATCTTTTCCTCCATTTTTGAGGGCCACCCGCTGCTTGCTGTCCTTGCAGTGCTTTGGTTTTCGGGACTCGTCTGCTCCTTCGTGAACAATGTCGCCTTTGCCGCCACTTTCGTCTTTGTGGCCAGAGATATGTCGCTGTCGATGCAGATGCCCGCCGCCCCTCTTTTCTGGGCCCTCGCCCTCGGAGCGTGTCTTGGCGGAAACGGAACATTCCTTGGCTCCGCGGCCAATGTCATTGTCGCCGATATGGCTGAAAAGAGCGGCAACAGGATATCGTTCAGGTCTTTCATGAAAACGGGACTCAAGGTAGTGCTTATTTCGCTTACGGTCGCGAGTGTCTATGTGATTATCAGGTGGGGTGGATCCTTTTAGTGCCGATGGACCGCTTTACCTTGACGCCCGCAGAGGGGATACTGGTAGAAGAGCAGTACGGGAGGTGACGGGATGCTTGTAGTAGACCTGATGGATCGGGATCTTACGGCTGTCTCCCCCGACACTACGATTGCCGAGGCGGTTGAAATTCTTGCGGGGCACAGGATCTCAGGGGTTCCCGTAGTCGACGACGACGGGCGGGTCATTGGATTCCTGAGCGAGAAGGACATTGTCAAGGCGGCGCTGCCCGGTTATTTCGATCTCCTTCAGGATTCTTCGTTCCTCCCCGATTACGGTCAGTTCAGGAAGCGTCTCCAGAGGGTGAGCCTGGATACTGTCGAAAAATACATGAAGAAAGATGTAATCGTCTTCGAAGAGCAGGACACGGACCTCCACGTGGCCATGGTTCTTATAACAAAGAACCTCAAGAGGGCCCCGGTTGTTCGCGACGGAGTTTTTGCGGGGACCATCAGCCGCACTGACCTTCTCGACTATATCCTTCAGTCCCGCGAGAAACCATCCGATTGAGATATAAGGACGGAATAGTCCTGAAATTTTCCGGCCCCTGGCAGAAGGCTGCCGGTATTGCCGAATTCTTTTTTGAGACGGCAGATCCGATCACCCTGGCGGATCTTGTGGAGGCCCTTGAAGATCGTTACGGCAGGGATTTCGGATCGCACGGCGAGGGGCTTGTCTGTATCTTTGAAGATGAAGGACCCAGGGCCATCAAACATGATGATCCTGTTTTTCCCGGCGCGACTCTGCTTTTTCTGGGCACCGTCGAGAGCGGGTAATCAATAAGGAACATGGGAGGGGAAGCCATGAACGGATATCACGGAAAGATAGCCGTTATTGATCTGACGGCGAAGTCATTCAGGGAGATAACTTTCGATAACGATTTCGCCAGGAAGTATATTGGCGGTTCCGGAATGGGGACCTATTTCCTTCTGAATTTCTGTACACCACAGACCAAACCGTTCTCTTCGTCGAACCCCCTGATCTTCATGACCGGGCCCTTTCTCGGCTCCGGAATACCGACCTCGGGGCGACACCAGGTCGTAACAAAATCTCCCCTCACCGGCATTTTCCTGGAATCCGACGCGGGCGGGAGTTTTGGCTTCCATCTGAAAAGAAGCGGTTTCGACGGGCTCATTATTCTAGGCAAGTCCGTTTCGCCCCTCGTCCTGACCGTGATCGACGGCAAGGTGGGTTTTGAGGAGGCGAAAGAGATCTGGGGTCTTGATACGATGGAGACCGATGCCCGGCTGAAATCTCTTTACGGCGAGAACGCAGGAGTTTCGTGCATCGGCCCGGCGGGGGAAAGACTAATCCCTCTCGCTGGGATATTCCACGACGGAACAGACGCAAGGGCCTCCGGGCGCGGCGGCGCCGGGGCCGTGATGGGAAGCAAAAACCTCAAGGCAATAGTGGCCAGGGGAAATGCCGTCACTTCCCTGTCCGACAAAAAGAGTCTTACCGAGCTCGTATCGAAGAAGAACGCACTCCTCAAGGAAAAGGGCGCCGGGATGAATCTCTACGGAACCTCCGGGGGAATGGCTCTCTGCGAGGAGCTCGGCGATCTTCCCATCAGGAACTGGAAACAGGGTTCCTGGAAGGAAGAGGTCAAGGCGATAACAGGCCAGAGGATGGCAGAGACGATACTCTCCGGCGATTACGGCTGTGTGGGATGCCCGATCCGCTGCGGCAGAGTTGTCAGGATCGATGACAGAAACGTTGGCGGTCCGGAATACGAGACAATGGCGATGCTGGGGAGCAACTGCCTCGTGAACGACCTGGAGGCCATTGCGAGGGCGAACGAGCTTTGCAACCGCCTGGGAATAGATACCATTTCGACCGGATCGGCGGTGGCCTTTGCGATGGAGTGCTATGAGCACGGCCTTATTACCGAAGCCCAGGCCGGGATGCCGCTCGAATGGGGGAGCGGAGATGCCCTCAACTACCTCGTGAAAAAGATCGGGGAAGGGGAGGGCATCGGGGGTCTGCTCGGAAAGGGCACCAGGGCGGCAGCAAAGGAGCTCGGCAAAGGCGCGGAGCATTTCGCCATTCACTGCAAGGGTCTTGATTTCCCAGCACACGACCCCAGGTGCTACAAGAGCCTCGCGGTGGGCTACGCGACCTCCACCAGGGGGGCTTGCCACCTCAACGGCTATTCCTACCCCTGGGAGAGATCGGCATCATTCCCCGAGTTTGGATACAACGAGAAGCAGGACAGGGGTGTCGATGAGGGGAAAGGGATAATGAACGCCAGGTTCCAGAACCTTTCGGGCCTTCTCGACTCGCTCAAGATATGCAAATTCCCCATGCTCCTGGGTGTAACTCTGGCCGACCTGGGAGAATGGATGAAATGCGTGACCGGCTGGGATATGTCCAATGAGGAGCTTGAGGCCGCAGGAGAGAGGATCTGCAATATGAAGCGCCTCTTCAACGCCGGGCACGGGTTCGGGAGGGGCCAGGACACGCTCCCTGAGAGGATACTTAATGAGGCGAGGGGGACCGGCGGCTCGGCGGAAGCCCTTCCCGATCTTGAACTTCAACTGGAAGAATATTACACTTTCCGCGACTGGGACGAAAAAGGCCTCCCCACAACGGATAAACTCGAAGAACTCGGGTTGAGTGAGTTTTCCCGCTGGCTCAGGAGCTGATTAAAACGCCCGGGTATTGTTGACAGCCGGAAATGAAGGTATAATCATCGGTACAGAATCGCAGCATGGTGAAGAGGGCCTCAGGTGATAGCGCAACAGCATCATGGTAATCACGAGGGGGGCGATATTCCATGGAAATACTTAAGGTCTCTGCAAACTCCCAGCCAAAATCGGTGGCCGGCGCGATCGCTGCGGTAGTCAGGGAGAGCGGCGCCGTTGAGGTCCAGGCGGTCGGCGCGGGTGCAGTCAACCAGACGGTGAAATCCATCGCAATTGCGAGGGGGTACGTCGCCCCCAACGGGATCGATCTGATCTGCATCCCTTCTTTCGCCAAGATCGAAATAGAGGGCGAAGAGAGGACGGCAATAAGATTCCAGCTTGAGAACCGCTGACATTTTCTGTTTCCCAAAGTCATAAAAGATTTCATGCCCGGGCCGCGCCATGCGGCCCGTTTTTTAATGATGCAAAAACGAGGAGACAGGAGGCAGGAAACAGGAGATCGTTGACAGGGTACGCTCTGCCCGGGGCTCTTTGCCGGGGCTCTTGTAACACGTGACGCGTACCCTGGCAAAGAACGCCGGGCACTTTGTAACTCGTGACTCGTAAGTCGTGAATCGTGAAACGTGAGTCGTAAATCGTACAAGCTTGTCATTCCGAGGAGTATAACGACGAGGAATCTGGGTCAGGACCAGGATCAGATCCCTCCGCTTCGGTCAGGATGACAGGCAAAAACCCAAACCAGATCCCCGCCAGTGGGCAAAGGACGCTGAAAGTCCGCCTACCGGCGGATTACGCCTAACCTGTTTTTGACAACGTCAAAAACGGTCACTTCGTCGACTGCGCTCGGGATGACAGACAAAAGCAGGTCGGAATGACAAGCCTTGCCTTTTTCGGGGACAGGGTACCGTTTACATCTTCAGATTCAGGCTGCGAATCACGATTTACCCGTGCAGGCATTACCTTCTGCCGATGCGCTATTCCGCCTCGGCTTTTTCATCTATCGGGGAGTGCTTTTCGATG
>JAUSOU010000140.1 GCA_030656095.1 Thermovirgaceae bacterium
AACCATGGGCGTAGCCGCCCACTGGAACCCTTCGGCAAGCTCCAGCTGTCCCGTCTGCGCCGCAAGGCTCATCGCAAGAAGCGGAACGAAAACCCTGAACCCGCAGGCCGCGCTCAGTCCCAATCCGATCATCAGTGCGAAAAGATCTTCCATGAGGTGAATTCTAGACGTTTGAGGAAGAATTGAAAAGGTTATTTCTGCTGATAAGAGCAGGGCTGATCCGCAGTTATTCCGTTTTTTCAATCATCATTGCTGTATAGAGCATTTGGAGAGTTAATGAAAGTTTAGTAAGATGGAGTGCAAGGAATATCCCGTAGGTAGGCCATCTTTCCGGAGTATTAAAAGCCTGAAGAAGGAAAATACTCAAACACCTCACATCAAAGGGGCGCGATCTTCCAAATGGATGAGAACCTTCGCGAAAGAACGTTCGTAAAACCGGGCAGACCCAGGGTCTGCACCACCTACAGGCTCAAAGCCAGGGCCGGGCATCTACTGGAAAACAGGAATGACGCTTATGACCAAGCCATTGATACGGTGCTGGAGTGGCTGGGCGGCAAGGCTCCGTTGCCGCTTCCCGATCCAGCATATGCCCGCCAAAGCTTCCTTCTGGAGGAGCACGGTCAGAGGCTCGAATGCGTATCCATCCCCGAAAATGGCATCTGGACTGCCCGTTTCTCCCACCCAGACACCGGCCTCAGCGACATACCCCCCGCCCCGGGGAGGACATGGGTAACCGATATCTCCATAACCAGGCAGGAAGGCTTTGCCGATTTCGGTGTACAGATATCGTGCTCCTCACTGCCTGACCGCGACGGCCTTGTCGCCTTCATCCGCCCCGGCATCATCAAATCCCTCGTCGAAAGCACAGGACTCCACCAGGTGCGCCCCCTGGACGGAAAGCCATGGATCGCGCAAAATCCATTCGATATCGATGAACTCTACAACCTTGTAACGTCTCCGTATCGCCATATACCAGTAATAGTCATAACGCAGCCAGACTCCGGAAGGTGGACCCTGCCCGGCGACCTGCCGGAATGGATGGTGGACACCGAATGGCTGGCCCGGAAAAACCTCGGCTATGCCCACGTGGTCTGTCTCACCCCGCAAGCGTCTTTTGAGTGGACGCGCAGGGTCGACAAAGTATGGTCTGTCTTCGACGGTGCTGTCCGGACCTACCAGCCGGGGCTCAACTTCGAGACCGACAACCCGAGGTCTCACCCCCTGGCGATGAAAGACCGCATCTACTACTGGCGATACAAGGATGGCTTCGGGGAACAGGCCTTCGCGGAAGAGCTTTATTCCCGTATGCGGATTTCAAACCCTCGATTCAGCTTTGGCTGGGATCCCCTTGTCTTTCTCGCCGACGCGAGGATCATCCAGGCGGACATAAGGACAAGGGATTTCAGGGAGCGCCTGGCGGCAAAAGATTGCGAGAAATGCATCCTCGAATTCGACGCGCAGATCGCTGCCCAGCAGGAAAAGACAAAAGAGGCGCAAGACTCCGAGGCCGAGATGGCCGCAATCGCCAACGAATACGCCGCCGAGTCCGAATTTCATAAAAACCGCAACCATGCCCTCAACGCCGCCCTTGAAGCACTGCGTGCCGCCATAAAGGCCAGGGGAGACGACGCGGAGAAAAACATCCCCATCCCCGAAACCTACGACGACATGCCCCAGTGGGTTGAAAGGCATCTGGGCGGCAGGCTCGAACTGCACCCCAGGGCCAGGAGATCCCTCAAGGAAGCAGAATTCACCGATGTCCAGTTGGTCTACAAAGCTTTGCTGCTCCTGGCCTCCGACTACTGCGAAATGCGCGGCGGAGTGCTCAGGCTGCCTGATTTTCAAGCCAAATGCAGCGAACTGGGTCTTGAATTCGGTGGATCCATCAGGGAGGAAAGGGCAGGGGAGGAGGGAGAGGACTATTTCGTCTCCTACCCGCCGGGAACATCCGGGCGAAGGATGCTGGAATCCCACCTGGGCAGGGGAAATTCCAGGGATGATCGAAACTGCCTCCGGATCTACTTCTTCTGGGACGAAGAAAATACGCAGGTCGTCGTCGGCTGGCTCCCCTCGCACCTGGATAATCAATTGAGTTAAAAAACCGCCCCCAGCCGTTCGTTTAAGCAGGCAGAGCGTTTAATGACCGCAAAAGAATATGGGTTTATGATCATCGGGGCCAAACCGTTACTATTGCGCTTGGTGGAAGGGCTCCGTGTGCGCAAAAAGGGTCAGGGTCATCCGCAAATGAAGGGTCGAAAAGATCAGGGGAAGCCTGAATTCTTCAAAAGTTTAGGCCTGACAGCTTTGATTTCTTCGGCCGGCGCATCAGCAACGACCTGGACGTCATCCGGGACGCCGGGTTCATCATCCACCCTCGGCGCAACGCCCATACCAGGAACTTCGAGTACAGGATCAATCGAAGGGGTGTTTAAAGAGATATTTTCTCTTTTAGATTGACTTTCCGGCCGCCTATGCCTATATTTAAGGCATGAAAAAGCGAATATTTCGCTTTAGGAGGCGGTAAGATGATAGTCTGTTTCTCGCTCGAAAACTGGATGTCCTTCCGCAACCAGGTCACCTTTTCGATGGTCGCCAGCAGGGAGCGCCAGCACGGAGACAGGGTCTCCAAGCTCGGCAAGTACCAGACGAGAGTTCTTCCGGTTGCGGCAATTTACGGCGGCAACGCGTCGGGCAAGACCAATTTCTTCAAGGCCCTGAGTTTCGCAAAGACGTTGGTCGTCAAGGGCACCCAGCCCGACAGCCTGATTCCTGTCGAGCCATTCCGGCTGGACGCCAAGGGGGCCGAACAGCCGTCGCGTTTTGCCTTCGAGCTGCTGATCGACGAGATCATTTACGAGTTTAGCTTCGCGGTGACCCGCAAGGCGGTGCTGGAAGAGAAGCTGGTGGTCATTACCAGCACCAGTGAAAAGGTGCTCTATGACCGTCGTGAGGGGAAGCCCAACTTCGATAATTCCCTGGCCAAGGACCAGTTTCTTCAGTTCGCCTTCAAAGGGACCCGGGACAACCAGTTCTTCCTGACCAACTCAGTCTCCCAGAAGGTCGACAATTTCCGGTCGGTCTATAACTGGTTCAAGGACACGCTCGAACTGGTCGCTCCCGATTCTCGCTTCGAACCGTTCGAGCAGTTCCTTGATGAGGGGCATCCACTCTACTCGACCATGAACGAAATGCTGCCGCAGCTCGACACCGGCATCGCGCACCTTGGTGGCGAGGAGATCCCGTTCGAGAACATCCCGCTGCCCGAACCACTGAAGACCAGGCTCCAGGAAGACGTCAAGGAAGGCATGACCGTTCGCCTGCGGACAGAGCCGATCAACGAACGATTCGTGGTGACCCGCAAAGGTGGTGAACTGATCGCCAAGAAGTTGGTGACCTATCATCCGAAAGCGGATGGCACGGAGGCCAAGTTCGAGATCCGTCAGGAGTCGGACGGCTCGCAGCGGGTGATCGATCTGCTGCCCGCGTTTCTCGACCTGTCGGCTCAGGTTTCCAAGAAGGTCTATGTGATCGACGAGGTAGACCGAAGCCTGCACACCCTGCTCACACGCAGGCTGCTGGAGGCGTATCTGGCTAATTGCTCCACGGAAACCAGAACGCAGTTGCTGCTGACCACCCATGACGTCCTGCTCATGGATCAGCAGCTATTGCGCCGTGACGAGATGTGGGTGGCCGAAAGAGACGCATCCGGCGCCTCGAATCTGCTTTCCTTCAGCGAGTACAAGGACGTCCGGTACGACAAGGATATCCGCAAAAGCTACCTGCAGGGGCGGCTGGGTGGAATTCCCCGGATTCTGTTGGGAGGCGCTTTGACAAATCCCTGCCTCACCGAGGTAAGTGAGGGGGATGACTGATGCCACCGAAAAGACGCAAATTCCAGAGACCCCTTGGAGAGCGTCGCTACCGAAAGCTGTTCGTGATTGCGGTGGAAGGCGTGAAGACCGAGCCGCAGTATTTCGCCCTCTTCAATGACCAACAATCGGTGATCCAGGTGAATTGCCTCAAAGGCAGTCACGATAGCTCGCCGCCGCAGGTCTTGAAGCGGATGGAGGATCATCTCAGGCAGGAAGAGCTGAGATCCTCCGACGAAGCTTGGCTCGTGGTGGACAAGGATCAGTGGACCGTTGAGCAGTTGGCCCAGCTTCATGCCTGGGCACAGGAGCACGCAAATTACGGCTTTGCCCTCAGCAATCCCAAGTTCGAATACTGGCTGCTGCTCCACTTCGAGGACGGAAACGGCATCGCGTCCTCACGGGATTGCAGCGACCGCCTGAAGCGGCACCTTCCCGACTACGACAAGGGGATCGACGCACGCTGGATCACCCGAGAGCGGATCGATGAAGCCATCCGCCGGGCCCGGCAGCGCGACAATCCTCCCTGCGCCGACTGGCCACGCGGCCTCGGCGGCACCACAGTTTACAAGCTGGTCGAAAACATTCTCCAGATCTGAGCCGCAAGCGGCTCGAAGAAACCATGAAAAAGGACGTTTCCCTTGGCCGGAAGGTTCAAAATATTTCCGGAAACCTCTTTCTGTAAAAAGTGTAGGCCTGAACATCCTTGCTACTAGTTGAGTTAGAAAACCGCTCCTGCCGTTCATTTAAGCCGGCAATGAGTTAATGACCGCAAAAGGTAATGGGTTTATGATCATCATGCAAAACCGTTGCCATTGAGCCTGGCGGAAGGGTTCTGGGTGCGCAAAAAGGGGCGGGATCATCCGCAAAGGAAGGGTCGAAAAATCAGGGGAAACCCGGTTTTGTAAAATGTGTAGGTCTGACGGCTTTGGGATCTACATCAGGGGGCAGTCATTTAATTCAAAAGATTAGAGATTGCGCTATTATGAATACACAAAGAAACTGCTCTTGAAATTATCAATACAAACAAACCACGGGCGGGGGAGATAAATGCCTCGGATATTCGACAACATCAGGAACGAGCTCCTACCGGCTCTTTCAGAAGCGATGCAACTCTCCGATCGCTCGGACTTCTGCGTTGGATACTTCAACCTTCGCGGATGGAGCAAAGTAGACAAACTAGTTGACGGGTGGGAAGGCGGAGATGGTAATTGCTGCAGACTCCTCGTTGGAATGCAGCCCTTGCCGCAAGAACAGCTTAGATCCGCGATGAGCATTCTCAGAAGTGACGAGCAGATAGATAACGCCACTGCCATAGC
>JAUSOU010000147.1 GCA_030656095.1 Thermovirgaceae bacterium
TTTGATGTGACAAAGGAGGCTTAAAACCGTGGAGTCCGGAAAGGGAGAAACCAACACTCTTTTTGAATGCGAGGGCATGCAAAAAAGGAAGAAACTCCTGGACAACCTTGGAGGGCTCCCCGAAAGCGCAGTTGAGGTAAAAAACAGCGAATGGCTATACATGCTTGAGGAAGAAACCAGAAACTCCCTCGCCATCGAAGGGTACTTCGCCTCGGAAAAGGAACTCAGGGCGATCATCTCCGGAAAGCACACCGGCGCTGAAATCCTGGACTATTACCGCACCGCTGGAAGCATATACGACCTTGCCCTTCAGTATCTCCGCGAAGATCAGATGGTATTCGATGTTCCACTCGTGAGGCACATTCACAGCGAACTCTTCCGCGAGGGAAGGGACAGCGAGCGGGGGAACTTCCGCAAAGGGAAAATAATCATCAAGGGGGCAAAGGTACACCCGCCTGAAGCGGATGTAGAGCAATACGTGCGATGCCTGGTCGAGATCGTCAGATCACTGCGGGGCAAAACGAGGGCGATTTCCTTTCTCGCCAGTTTTCACGTTCTTTTCGAATCCATCCACCCCTTTGCTGACGGAAACGGAAGAGCAGGAAGAATTCTCATGAATTACCTCGCGATCAGTCTCGGGCTTCCTCCATTTGTCATAAAGGGACTTTCCCCTGCGGACAGGGACGAATACTACGATGCCCTGGAGAAGGGTGACACCGGATTTCATGAAGTCTTTCCTCCCCCGGATGCTGATAAACTCCTTTCAAGCCTGGAAACAGGGAATTTCAGCGGGCTGGAGAAAATGTTCTGCAGAGGCTCCATCCACAGCCTGAACAGGGTCATCGCCGCTATGGCCGGAAGAACCGAAGGACTCCTGACTCTTGCCGACCTTGCGAAGGAGATAGGGGTTCAGCCTGCGACCCTCAGGAAGTGGATAGAAAGGGACAAGATGGTCGCCGTAATGAAAAACGGCAAACTCTACAGCAACAAAAGGCTGGTGTTCTAGGAACCCGTAAACCGGGGGAACAAAGGCGTCTATGTTCGCGTGCCAGACCTGGAGCGTGACGATGGGAACATTCATTCTGGACGGAGACAGCGACTGCAGGAAAAGAGCAAGGGAACTGGCCGCCATGGGGGACGATCCGGAAGTCCTGACCCAGTGGCTGCTGCTTGCCGATGAAGCCGCCGGTTCCCGAGACTGGCTCCTGTCCGAATATGCCTACAAGAAGGGCCTGGGATTGCAGGTGCTGTGGTGAGCGATCGGGGATGTTTCGACACCTTGGCGGACAAAAGAGGTTTCGCTGGCACTCAAAAACCATGGGGCTTCAGGGACGATCCGCGTGTTGCGGCCTGGCAACCCGCCAAGTTCTGTCCGCGACCTTGATCTCGCTATTTACTGCTCATTCGTCGAACATCTCTGTAGATCTGTTTGCGATCTCCGATCTTGATGACAAGAATTTCCAGTTCAGAATCCTTTATGCTGCAGATAACCCTGAAATTTCCGACCCGGTATCTCCAGTATTCCGCAAGGTTCCCGGACAGGTTCTTACCGGATGTCCTGGGGTTTTCCGACAGGGCGACATCGTCGATGCGGTCAACGATCTTTCCGGCCATCTCGCCAGGCAGACTGCCCAGATCCCTGACTGCCGTGCGAGTGTAATTAACCGTCCAACCCAATGGACTTTCTCATCTCCCCGGCAGACAGAACAGGCTCTTCCCCGCTGTTGACCCTCTCCATTATCTCGTCAGCCTGAAAGGTGTCTTCAATATCTTCAAGGTGTGTCAGTATAGCCTGTCGGACGTAGAACGTCTTTGTCCTGCCCGTCCTTTTCGCAAGTCCCTCAAGCCTATCTTCAATATCCTTCGGCAACCTCAATGAAAGCATTGGCTCTCCCCTCCTTTTTTGCAATACAAGTATATCATCAGGGGGGTGGCTCCGTGGTCCCAACAGGTTTTTCGTTTGAATATTTCATATATGATATAATCATTCGTGACTGCGAAGGAGGTTTTTCTCACAATGCCTCGGGAAATCGTTTTCTACACAAAACCGGATGGGACAAGACCCGTTGAGGATTTCCTGACATCACTCCAACCAGAACATCTGGCCAAGGCAATGCGGGTAATAGACCTGCTCGAACAATTTGGAGCCGCGTTGCAAAGGCCTCACGTTGCGGTAGTCCGATTCAAAAAATATGCCGGGCTATGGGAGCTTCGAATTCAATCCGCTGGTAACACTTCCCGAATCCTGTATTTTTCGGTTCATAAGGATATTTTCGTTCTGCTGCATGGATTCATTAAAAAGACCGACGCGCTCCCGGTAAAAGAACTTGAAATAGCCCGAAAACGAAAAGAAAACTATCTGGAGAGGTGTTGAAAATGAGCATAAAACCAAGGACCTGGAAAGAGGTTAAGAAAGACCTTTTGCGAGATCCCGAAACCGCTTCGGCTTATGACGAACTCCAGGAGGAATTCTCCTTTATCGCGTCGATGATCGAGGCGCGCCAGAAAAAAGGACTCTCCCAGGCCGATCTTGCCGCCAGAATAGGAACAACCCAGGGCAACATCAGCAGGCTTGAATCAGGCAGACACAATCCATCAATGAGATTCCTCCGGAAAGTGGCGCACGCTCTGGAGAAGGAGCTGGAAGTGAGCTTCAAGTAAGCACCTGTATCGGGAAGCTGTTGTTGCAAGGGAATGAAGGCGAGTCGAAGAGGGAAAATGTAAAAAGTGCAGGTCTGACACTGCAGCATTCTTCCACCACGCCCTTTTTCCAGATGTCGTTCGGGCTTGTTTCCGTCTGAGAAAACCCGTACTCGCGGTAGAGGTGGCGGCATCCAGAGGAATTGACGAGGGGGACTATACCCGAAATCCTTCTCTCAGGGCCGGTTGAGGATGAGGATCAGGGCCGGAACAGCAAAGGGCAGGCCGAAGACAGCCGCCGCATCCAGATCGCTGACCCCACCCCGTACAAGCATGAACACGGCGCATGCAAGGGCTCCTGCCAGAATAGCCTGGCCGCCCCGGTACGCGCTCCTGAACGAAAGGGCAAAACCGGCGAACATAACCGCAAAAAAGCCCAGAACAATCCCCAGATCAGCGGGGATCTGCGAGAGGGAGAGACCAGGCTCGGAGAGCATCTCGCCAATAAACATGGCCATAAAGAACGCAAAGACACACGCAAACAATGCCCTTGCGGCTATCCGAAGACCTTTTCTCCTGCGGTTCACCGGATGATCAGTGATACTCATATTTCACAACCGCGTTTTTCCTGCACATGTTGCCGCCTATTGCTTTTACTCGTGAAGTTTCAGCCCCTTTACGATCTGGTCCACTGATTTTCGATCTCCGTATAAGGCAAGCCCCACAAGGTTCAGATCGCCGCCGCGGACATTCCGTACTGCAGCCCTGTTATCTTCATCATTCGAGGTCTCGAAGAGCTCCTCGGTATATACCGAAAAGGAAACTCCCCGAGTCAGCGCCCTTTCGTACGTGCGGCGCATTTTTTCCTGTGGAGCCGAGAACACCAGGACCGGCTGACGGATCATCGGCAGGTAAGTTCTGCCGTCTTTGTCCTCGTAGGGTTTCCCCAGCATTCCGGGAATTCCGGCGATGCCTCCCATTGTAAAGGCAGTCACGTTGAGTTTCTGCCAAACTCTCAGATCCTCCCGGATAACCACAGCCACCTTCGTTTCCTGTTCCCCTGGTCCATTCCGTTCACCGTTGACCAGGCCCTGTGCCATTCGGGTTTAGGAGACGCTGCCCGGCAAAACCAGGGGTACAAGGTTACCGATGTACTTTTCGGGGAGGCTTCGCACCATGTGGGAACTCCGCTCTGCCAGCCGTCCTTTGGCAGGGCACGGAGTCACGGCCCGTATGTCGATTGCGCAGGCCCTTTTGACCCCAATGGTAGACACCAAAGTGCCAAAGTGATCCAAAAAGGGTTGCCTTTTCCCGAGACCCCAGACCTTCCGCTACTGATTACTTCAATCGCTCTTCGACGGCCCGGTTCAGAGACTGTTGGGCAGATATGATTTTTTTGTATTTGACTTGTGCCTTTGCGATATCCCCCGATGAAATCGCCTTCAAAAGATCCCCTTCCATTTCCGCGACATCAAGCCTGTGGTAATAGTCCATGGTTTCTTTCAGGTGCGCCAGAACGATCTTTCCTGTCAATACCGGATGATTGTTCGTAACATTTGCGTCCTTAAAGCGAATACCGTGTTCCAGTTCCACTTCCAGTCCCATCCGGAAAGTCTCAACAGGAATATCCATACCCTCGGTATTGGCGATCTTCAGGATTATGGCTGCTTCCTCATACGTAACGGGAGATTCCCCGATAACCGTCCAGTCCTGCAAACCCATCTCCCCGCAAACCCGCTGAACTTCTTCAATAGTCACGTACTCAGGCAATTTCATAGTCTGTTTCCTCCTTTTTCCAGGCCGTAACAGTGTGTTACTTCGCCTATACACCCCATTATAAACCTTCCGCCTTTGCCTTCCCGTCTCCCGCTCTGTCCCAAGCGAAGCAAGAGGGTACGTGTTGAGTGCCACAACAGTTAAAGCTTAAAGGGGCCTGCCATAGATTGCCGCTTAAACCGGTTTTTGTCATTCATCCTGTGATCCGCTTCCTGACCCGGCGGGAATTTTGCCGTTGAGTTCTTCCAGGCGAAATGCGATCGACGGCGGAACGGGCCCGGTTCTCTTGCCGGATTCGTCATGCGTCATGCGGTACGCCGCCTCGAGCAGTTCCTTCCGTGCCTCGGCGCTCCGGCCTGCGGAATCCAGTGCGTCGACAAGCTCCATCCGGAGCGAGTTGTCGTCCGGGCTGGCAGCCGAAAGTCTCTGGAGCTCGGCCAGCACCTCGCCGGTCTTCCCGGCAAGCATCTTGATCCGCCGGGCGAACATGGCGTTGCGGTACTCATTCGGGGGAGTCTCCAGCACCGAGAACGAAGCCGGTTCGCAATACGTACCGCTCAGCCCTGCCTCAGGCGAGTAATACGGCGGCATGATGACGGCCATCAGATAGTCACCCCCCGGCAGCTGTTGCGAAGCCTGCCATGCCATCGTTACCGTCTGGCCCTGCGGTACCGTCTCCGGCGGCGTACCTAGCGGTGTCCAGTCCGTTACTACCCACGATCCTCCCGAATCGGCAAGGTCGATGGCGATCCCTTCCGCACTCGGAAGGGGCACCTCACCCTCGGCGCCGGGAGCGCTGAACACGCACTGCATAAAGATCGGCGAACCGCTGTCGAGGCTGACGCATCTGGAATCGTTTACAAGCACGGCGCAGTAGAGCCAGTGCTTGCGGGGCATTGGATTGAGCACAAACTCACCCGGCGCGTCCGCAGGCTTTGTTTCCTCTACCGCGGTCTCCACGTTCGCGGGTTCATTCCCGTGTCGGCCGCCCATGGTCCCCAGCAGCGCTATCGCCCCAATCGCCACAAACACGACTACTGCCATGATGATTATCTTTACATGTCTGCTCATTCGCTTTTTATCCTCATCGTTTCCCGGCACGGTGCGCTTGCGGCATCGCCGCACCATTTGCCGTTGGCGTTGAACCCTGTTCCGGCCTGGCTGTCGCAGAACAGGTCGCGCCGGTTCCGGTTGCGCGGCAGGAACTCCTTGTATTTGCCCTTGTGCCACGAGAACGGCAGAAGGACCGAGGGGTTATCGCAGAAGAGATCCGCGCACGAGTAGCGCATGAGACACCGATGATTGCCGCTGTGTTCCCCGCCGCGGACGGCTACGTAGTACTTGCCGTCCATGGCGACTCCGTCAAGCGTCTCGCCGGTAAGGTCGATCACTTCGTCCTTGTCTCCGTGATGCGGAATGGACAATTGATGTCCCATTTCGTGCCCTACCGTTTTGGCCTGGGCGAGCGTGTCCCTGCCGTCGTTGCGCACGAACACGGTGTGGAGCTCCCTGCACGGCCAGTTCACCGGCGACCATCCGGCGTAACCTTTCTGCCAGAGATCGATCCACTGCCGGTTGAGGCCGACATCGTTGCCCAGAGGCATGACCATGTGCTGCATGACCACTATCTGGTACTGCGGGTGCAGGCGGCCGGTCTCGTCGGTCCAGTTGACGATGTCGTCCCTGAACTCGTCGCAATGCAGGCGGTGCAGGGTAACGCCGCTGTTCGCATACCACGGCGTCACGTACGTGTCGATCGCCGTCGTGAATATGCCGCTGTCGTCGGTAACGAAGAGGTCCTGCTCCTTTGGGCTCGTGCGTTCGAAGTTGCGGGCGATGATGAAGCCGCGATACTCCTCCCGGCTGGAGAGGCCGTCGCCCCGGATCAGGGCGCCGATCGAGTCGTCGTTGTCTTCCGATAGATCGGCGCCGAACACGTTCTCCCATTCGTCGGCCACGCCGGTCTCGTCCTGGTCGTTGGGGATGTACAGGTGCACGCCAAGGATATCGGCCGTGTCGCCCATGGCCGCCGCCGGGACCCATGCGCCACCCACGAGCAGTTCCGCCGTCATCTTGCCTGCGGCCGCGCCGTCCATGATCCGGACCTTGACGATGTACTCCTGCTTTTCGGGCACATTGATGAGCAGCTCGTCGGCGGCCCTGTACTTCAACCGAGGATCTTCCGCGACCTTGCCCGAAAGCTCGAACGGCTCGCCGTTGTCGCTGTCGGCGAAGTAGAGATCCGGCAGTTCGTCGGCCGGACAGTCGTCGTAGGTGGTAACCATGCGCGGCAGGTACAAATCGCCCGCGAAGTGCTGCGGAACCGTGGTCTGGCTCATCACGCGCCCTGTCTTGCAGTGGGCGCAGCCTCCCGGGCCGGCCGTACTCATCGCGTGGGCCCTGGCATTGCAGCAGATGCCGGGATTCTCGCTCACATCGAAGAGACGGAAGCGGATCGCCTCGACTTCGACGATATCCGGGGACCGGACCTCCAGGCGGTATTCGCGCGTAGTGTCCGGTACAGGCATGAACGTGCCCTCTGCGGGAGTATACGGAGTGAGGATCGCGTCGACTTCTTTCATCAGCCCGACGGAATAGAACAGGTCGGCCTCGAGGGTCTGGTCGTTTGCAGGGTGCTGCGCGGCGTTCGGCCCGGGGTAAGCCGGTATGCGGAAGCGGTGATGGAAGCTAAGGTCAAGCAGCGAAAAATCCGGCGGAGAACCTATCAGCCCAGCCTGGCTGGCATTCCACCAGGTCAGCGACTCGACACCGCGTTCTCCCATCCGGGCAAACGCCACCGGGTCGCCCATGAAGAAGTGTCCCAGCATCATAGGGATCGCCTGGGGCGGTTTGCCTTGCATGGTCCTGTTGATCGTGACGCCGGTCGGATCGCCCACGAACGCCGTCGGCATGACCCGCACGTCGCCGCCCGCCCTGCTTCGGTCGCGGACCACGAAATACGCTCCCATGTTGCGCTCGCTCTGCAGATCGCGGATCTTCTGGTGCCAGATCTGGACCGCCTGCTGCGTCATCGTGCCCGTCGTCAGTTCCGGCAGGTTCAATATCCTTATCCGGGCCCAGGTATACGTGTCGATGATTTCCGGGTCGATGTACTCCACGAACCGGCCTCTCGAAGTGATGGTCAGCCGCTGCGGGTAGATGTGGTAAAGATCGCAGATGCCTTCGCTTATTGGGCCGCCGCGGCTCAGCAATTGAGTGAGCACCGGCTCGCAGATGACGTAGAGCCCTTCGAACTGCGCGGTGAAGCCGCTCTTGCCTCCGGCGTCGCCGTTCACCCGGCTGGACATCGTTCCGCGGCAGTTGTCGTAGCGGAGGATCATGAACTCCCCGCGCTCGATATCGCGCTGGATCTGGTCGCTGATATCAGTCTCGCCGGGCGCAAGTTGGGTCTCCGCCCTGCAGGCTGAACTCATCGGCAGAAGACATACGGCAAGCAGCAGCACGGCCGCCGACAGGGAGGGAAGGAGTGTTCTGCCAACAGTCCAGGATCCGAAACGGGACGCATGCCGGAACATATCTCTGCACCTCGATCCATTTGATCCGCCATCTGAATGCATCAACAGCTACAGAAAACAATATATCGCGGCAGAGCACAATGTCAAACGGAGGGGTGTCTATATCCAGGTTGCCGGTCCGTCATAAGCCGGATATTCGACATGGGGCGGCTGGTAGCCGTCCGCGGGATGTAGCCTTCAGCCACATGTTATGCAGGCAGTAACAAAGGGATCGGGCGGCAACTGAGGGTGCTAATTGTCAATTGGATTTACAAATAGCCCAGGCGCGATCACGGAAAACCGACCACTCTTCCCCTGCTTCCCCGGATGGGCGAAAGACCCAAGGGGGAGGGAAAACCCTACAAGTAAGCCAGGAGCAGAAGAAATGTGTCAATTGACCCCGTCAGGTTCTGCTGGCCTTAGCCCGTCAACATTTCGCCTGCCTTTTTCAGACTTTCAAGGATATGATCAATTTTTTCGGGCCTGTTTTCGCACCGGTATTTGGGGAAAGAAACGCTGAGGGCACGGGACATCTGTCCCCGCCGATTCCTGACTGGCACAGCATAGCAAACCAGGCCATCGGCAAACTCTTCGTTGTCGCATGCGTACCCTTTGTCCCTGACACCCCTCAATTCCGCAATCAGGGACTCCAGAGAAAGAATGGTATTCCTTGCCGTTTTGACGAATTCATATCCACCATAGAGGTCCACCACCTGATCCTCGCTGAGACCGGCAAGCAGCACCTTGCCAAGGGCCGTGTTATAGGCGCTTGCGAGACCGCCCAGGCTGGCGTCCGCTTTTATTGGGGCTTTCGATTCGACCTTGTCTATATGGAGCACTTCTCCCCTGAAGAGGATCCCGAGATTGACACTCTCACCCGTTTCCTCGGCAAGCTTTTCCATTGTGTTGTGGAACAATTCCCTGTCGGACATTCTTTCGGCTATCTTGCTCCCGACAGAAAACAATTTCCAGCTCAATTCATTCTTCCCGTTCGAGGAGTTCTCAACCACCCACCCGGCATGCTTTAAAGTCTTGACTATCCTGTGGGCGCTGCTTTTCCCCAAGCCGAGGACCTGGGCGATCTCCCTGGTACCCATGGCACCCTGACTGTCGAGTCTTTCCATTATCAAAACGGCTTTCAGAACGGACTGTACAAGTTCGGTATCTCTTTCCATATCCTGCGATCCTCCCGGAAATGTTGATTCTGACGCTGAGTATATTTATAATGCTCCTAATGTCCCGCTTCACGGGATTGTGTCCCTTTATACGGGACATTATCATATATCGGTCCCTGGCAGGCAAGTTCCGGACTTCGATCGTATTAACGCTCCAGGCTTTTAGAAAACATGGAGAAGGGAATGGTTCGGATGAGTACATCAATATCCAGACTCCCCGGAGTACCCGTCAGGGTAATAGTTGTTGGACTGGGAGCAATGGGAAGCGGCATAGCGAAGCTCCTCCTGGACAAGGAGGCATTTGAGATTGTTGCCGCTGTAGCTTCACGAAAGGAAAAACAGGGCAAAGATCTGGGAGATCTTCTGGGCCTCGGACGAAAAACGGGAGTGATCACCACTTCATCCGATGAGGCCTTTTCCGTAAACGCCGACATCGTTATCCAGGCCACTACGTCATTTGCGAAAGAAGCCTGTCCCGAAATACTGGAATTCATCAGGTCTGGCAAGAACGTGATAAGCATCGCCGAAGAAATGTCCTATCCTCATATAGTTGAACCGGAGCTTGCCTCCCGCATGGATCAGGCGGCAAGAGAATCGGGTGTGACTATTCTTGGAACGGGCATCAACCCCGGATTCATCCTCGACACCCTTATCCTTACCCTGACGGCCCCTTTCCAGAGAGTACTGTCCATAAAGGCGTCCAGGGTCAACGATCTTTCTCCCTTCGGTCATGGCGTAATGAAGACGCAGGGCGTAGGAACAAGCCCCGAAGAGTTCAACAAGGGGCTGAAAGAGGGCAAAATAACAGGCCACATCGGCTTCCTGCAATCCGTAAACATGATCGCCGATGCTCTCGGCTGGGAACTGGACGAAATCGTCGAATCAAGGGAACCGATAATCTCCAGTGTGCGGAGAGAAACCCCGCACGTGAAGATAGAACCAGGGATGGTGGCGGGGTGCAACCACACCGCCAAAGGGATGAGAGACGGTGAAGCCGTGATATGGCTGGAACATCCGCAGCAGGTCCACCCGCAACTTGAAGGCGTAGAAACAGGCGATTACATTGACATCAAGGGCGACTCCTCGTCGCTCAACATGGTCATCAAGCCTGAAATACCGGGCGGCATAGGAACCATATCAATGGCCGTCAACATGATCCCCCACGTGCTGAACGCCCGGCCGGGATTGCTTACAATGCTCGACATGCCTTTCCCCAGGGCCATGGGCGCGCGGTTCAACTTCCGGGCCTGATATCCCTGGAAGTGAGCACCGTAGACCCGGGAGGAGACAAAATGAACAAAGACGAAATGAATAAGGCCTGCAGGCTCCTGAACGACCTGATATCCATTTATTCGCCGTATTTCAAGGAGCATGAAATATCGGAGTTCGTCTACCGCCGCATGATGGATATCGGCGCAAACCCCGTGAAGCAGGAAGTAACAGAAGCCCGGGATTACAATTACAAGTGCGCAAACGTTATCAGCACCCTCAATTTCGACAAGGCGGAAACGATACTGATAAACGCTCACATGGATACGGTCTACCCGACCGAAGGATGGACATACCCCCCTTTGAAGGGCAGCCTGGTGGATAACGAAGTTTACGGACTGGGTTCGGCGGACATGAAAGGCGGTCTTGTGTCGCTTCTGCTTACTCTTGAGGAATGCCTGAAAAGGATCGCGGAAGGCATGGAACCGTCATTCAACGTCGTGTTTCTGGCTTCCGTGGACGAAGAAGGCCCTTATTCCATGGGTGCAAAAACCTTCATCAGAAGCAAGTACGCCGATAACGTGGATTTTTCCATAGTACTGGAATCCACCAGGGGCCTGAGCAGCAGCAATCTCTCTTTTCCCGCTATCGCACATGGTTCCAGGGGATGCTATCTCTACGAAATAAAGGTGACGGGCAAAAGCGCTCATGCAGCCGACCCGGCCTCGGGAGCAAACGCGATTGACGCGATGGCTGAAATAATCAGCGGCATAAAGAAGATACCTCTGGAAAAGCACGAACCCTTCGACGATCCCGTCAGCAATGTGATCTGGATAAACGGCGGCGAAAGAGCGTTATCGACCCCGGAAAAATGCAGTATTCTGGTAGATTTCCACGTAACCCCTTCGGAGGATCCTGCACGGCTGAAAACCAGGATCGCTGAAATGCTCCGCTCTCT
The DNA here is from genome assembly GCA_030656095.1 of Thermovirgaceae bacterium. Lineage (GTDB taxonomy): Bacteria > Synergistota > Synergistia > Synergistales > Thermovirgaceae > UBA2252. Next base: position 11,274 of record JAUSOU010000147.1, read on the forward strand.
GAACCTGGACGCAAAAACCGAAGTTAACTACATGAAAGACGACCTGGGTGAACCAATGATCTACAACCCCTACCTTCTCGACAGAAAGAACAGGTATATCGACCTGCTCGCGAAAACATGCAGCAAACGCGAAGGCAAGGTTGCTTTCGTAACCAGCATGTGCGTCGGGGATTTCAACCACTTCGCCGGAAAGGGTATTCCAACAGTGGTTTTGGGCCCGGATGGAGAAAACCTGCATCGCGCCGACGAAAAAGTAAACCTGGCCGATGTTGTAAAACTCAAGGATATTCTTACAGAGCTTATTTTTTGGAAGCAGTTGAAATGACTGCAAAAACCGGTGGGTGCGATCAAGCAGGGGCAGACCTCATGCTTGCCGGATCTGTACGGGCTGTTGCCGTTTGAGTTACCTATTTCCAGGTTACCGAACTGTCATAAGCCGGGTATTCGACATGGGGCGGCTGGCAGCCGTCCGCGGGGTAGCCCAGCGCGCATCCGTCAAGGGCGTACTCTCCGCAGGGCAGGCTCAGCAGGCTGCAGAATTCGGGTTCGCTGTCCATTTGCGTTGTCGCGCTCACAAGCTGAAACCCGATACCGAGAGATGTAGCCTTCAGCCACATGTTATGCAGGCAGTAACAAAGCGATTGGGCGGCAACTGAGGGTGCTAATTGTCAATTGGATTTACAAATAGC
>JAUSOU010000054.1 GCA_030656095.1 Thermovirgaceae bacterium
ACAGGGCGGCATCTTCTCCATTCGTCCAGCTTGTCAGGAGAAAACCCCCGTTCTGCTCAGGAAGACCGCGAAGGATCTTTTCAAGGTCCGCCGGACCTATCTTGGCCGCTCAGCCGCTGCTGTGCGAGAGCTCTGTCAGCCGCATGGGGAGACCTCCTTTCATGAAAAACAAGGAAGCAGGAGTCAGAGTAAATAAAGAAAGAAGGAAAGCCAAATTTTTCACCACAGAGGACACAGAGAAGCACGGAGAAACCCTTTTCTTTGTTAGAACCAAAAACTATAAATATTGTTTCTGATTTTAAACACAAAATATTGGTTTTCTCTTTTTTGATTTTCTCCCGCAAAAACAGCGGGACCTTGTCTGCGGCCCTCCGTGCTCTCTGTGGTGATGTCCTTTCTTTGACTTACGCCTTTGTAATAAAAACCCTGAACCCGCCCCCGGAAAGATCTTCGGCCGAGACGTTCCACCCCTGATTGCGGGCGAGTCTTGATACATTCTCCCTTGAAGTTACCGTATCGACCAGAACTTCTATTGTACCCCCCGTCTGCCTTCCCATCGCCTTTTTCGTCTCCACGACCGGCTGGGGGCAGGAGAGTCCGCGCGCGTCAACGGTAATATATTCGCTCATTGCCGAAACCTCCCTATACGCTAACTTTTTCCCGCATCAGGAACCCGATGGCGAGACAGAACAGAATGCCAACGATGGTCGCGGAGGGTCCGAAGGCGCCCGGGCCCGCAGGTGAGCTGGCAAAGCTGAAGTTGTGAGCAACACCGGCTCCGACGAGCATCCCAAGGATGAAGATCCCCGCGTCGCCATCTCCCTCACCGCTCATGATGAACATCCTTCCGGGGCATCCGCCGGCAAGCGTGAAGGCAAGGCCGGAGAGGACCATGCCCATGAAGTTCCACAGGATGTTCGTATGGGCGATTGGCTGACCCTCCATGCCAAGGTGGAACTCGCCGAGAAGAAGGTTGATGATGAATGCAGCGGCGACGAAGGCAAGCACACCGTTGAAGAGATGGAAGTCCTTAAGCATGACAAGATCTCGTATCGCTCCGACCGTGCAGAAGCGGGTCCGCTGGGCAAGCCAGCCGACTAGAAGACCGACGCCGAGCGCGATCGCTATAGGCGCGTGCTGGGAACCAGGACCGCTCTGGGAAAAGAATATCGGGCCGGTTCCATCAGGACCGAAGGTAGGGGCAAGGATCAGCAGCGCCAGAAGCGTCACCGCGAAGGCCGGCATGATCATCCCCATCGGTTTTTTGGCGGGGTAGCTGCGCCCGAGGCTGAAGCCGTTCCAGAGGAAGAATATCCCTATGATGACTCCAGCTGTAAGGCCGATGATCCCGGGAATGGCGTTGAGGTCGCCGGCACTGAGACGGATATATGCCCTCCACGGACAGCCAAGAAAGACAAGCGCTCCTATCATGGCGAACATCCCCAGGAAGAAGCGGATTATCGGCGAAGACCCCGCTCTGGGCTTGAACTCTTTGTATGCGAGGGCCGCCACGAGGGAGCCGAGGATGAACCCGGAAAGCTCCGGCCTGATGTACTGCACCGCCGCCGCCCTGTGCATTCCCAGAGCCCCGGCGATGTCCCTGCCGAAGCACGCAACACAGATCCCCATATTCGCCGGATTGCCCAGGAAGCTCAGGACTGGCGCCAGAATTCCTACAACAGCACCTGTGACCGCTGGCCCCACACGGGACATCAACAGTTTGTTGAGACTTGAAAACATAAGTTGAACTCCACCCTTCCATATTTTGATCGTTCCATCCCCAAAAACCGCTGTGAAAGTATTCAGTTCCTTGGCGGCGAAAAGCACGGCACAGGGGCGGACGCGCACATGAAGACGGCTGTGCTGCCTTGGGATGAAACAGGATGAAGTTCCTTTTCACGACCGGAAATGATGGAACGGAAATGATGGAAGGAGACTAAAAAACCCTCAGGATAAGTTCCGGTGACCTTCCGGTATTCGCGACAGGCGGCAGCCCAGCTTCATTGGGGAAGATATGCGCGTCTTCCCTGCAGCGAAAGAGTGCGGAACCCGCACTCGGGTGCATGCTCATCGACACCGATAGGTCATGGCGGAACCTCCCTTCGAGGGAAATTGATAGTTTCTGAATGATACCATAAACCGTGAGTCGTGAGTCGTGAATCGTAAATCGTGAATCGCAAGATCAAAAGAAGAAAAAAACAATGGTTCTTCGACTTACGACTCACGAGTCACGGTTTACTATTCACAAAGTGCCCGGCGTTCTTTGCCAGGGTGCAGGGTAAGAATCTGGTTAAGAAACAGATCCTACGTCCCGTTGGTCCTCAGGATGACAGGCTTTTCGATTTACGAGTCACGAGTAACGAGTCACGCGTTACGGCCTTTGTTTCATGCTACTGTGATAGAATGGCAAAACAGAATCATCAAGTTTTGTTACGCAACTGTTACATACCGGAAAAAATGGCGTTACATCAGCTCCCTATACTCTCTTGTAGAAGGATCCGGCAAACAAGCCGGCATTACTTTCAAGGAGGAATTTTCAAATGAAGCGTTTTGGAGTTCTTTTGTCGGTATCCACCCTTCTTCTGGGAATATTCGCGGGATCGGCGCTCGCCGGTCAGATAATTGTAAACGGTTCGACAACGGTCCTTCCAATCTCGCAGGCCGCGGCTGAGGCTTTCATGGAATCCCACCCGAAGGCCAACATTTCGGTATCGGGCGGCGGCAGCGGCAACGGAATCAAGGCGATAATCGACGGAACCACCAGCATCGCCGGTTCTTCCAGATTCATCAAGCAGAGCGAGATCGAAGCCGCGGTCAAGAAGGGCACGTACCCTGTCCCCTTTGCCGTCGCGGTCGACGCGATCCTGCCGGTAGTCCACCCATCCAACCCCGTCAAGAACCTTACTGTCGAGCAGCTTCGCGACATCTACACGGGCAAGATCAAGAACTGGAAAGAGCTCGGCGGGCCTGACAAGAAGATAGCCGCAGTGACCCGCGACACCAGCTCCGGCACATTCGAGGTCTGGGAAGAGAAGGTAATGAACAAGGAGAAGATAGCACCCCAGGCCCAGGTTGTGGCCTCCAACGGCGCGATGGTCCAATCGGTCGCAGGAAACCCCGGAGCAGTCGGCTACATCGGCATCGGCTACCTCGACAAGAGCACGAGCGCACTAAAGGTCAACGGGATCGAGGGGACAGCGAAGAACGCTCTCAACGGCTCCTATCCCGTCTCCAGGTACCTCTTCATGTTCACGAAGGGCTGGCCGACAGGCGAGACGATGGAGTTCATCAACTTCATCCTCAGCAACGCAGGCCAGAAGATAGTCGCGGAGTCCGGTTTCGTGCCCCTCAGGTAATCCAGCCTCCATATCACATCCGCGGCCCGGACCTGCGGCGGCATTGCGGGTCCGGGCAATTCTTCGCTTTATGATAAAGGAGGGTTGACCCGTGACAACGCCTCTAAAAGAGGACAGGATACCGCGAATAGCAGTTATGACCGTCGCCTCGCTCGGGGTGGCAATAATGCTCTTCATCCTCTATTCGCTCATACGGGACAGCATCCCCATCCTGGCTCATGTGACACTTTCGGACCTTCTGCTCGGCACCCAGTGGTACCCCACCTACGACCCTCCGGAGTTCGGCATGCTGCCCCTGCTTGTCGGGTCGTTATCAGTAACCCTTATGGCCTCGCTTATATCTCTTCCTGTGAGCCTTGCACTCGCCGTGTTTCTCTCCGAGGTTTGTCCTTCCACACTCAGGGAGATCCTGAAACCGGTCATAGAGATCCTCGGCTTCTTCCCCTCCGTTGTGCTTGGCTTTATCGGAATGGTCGTCATCGCCCCCTGGATGGTAACCAGGTTCGACATAATCACCGGTCTGAACCTGCTTAACGCATCCATCCTTATGGGGATCATGATAATTCCGATAGTAACGTCACTGGCGGAGGACAGCCTGAACTCCGTCCCCAGGGACATCCGGGATGCCTCATTCGCCCTTGGCGCCACCAGGCTTGAGACGGTCTCAAGAAGCGTGATCCCGGCAGCACTTCCGGGGCTTATGACGGCAAGCCTCCTCGGGGTGATGAGGGCGATAGGCGAGACGATGGTGGTGCTCATGGCGGCGGGCGGAGCGGCTATAATCCCGCGCTCCATTATGGACCCGGTACGCCCCCTCACATCCGCTATAGCGGCCGAGATGGGTGAGACGCCGTTTCGGTCTGATCACTACTTCTCGCTCTTCTTCGCGGGGCTTCTTCTGCTTCTCCTGACTCTTGCTCACAACATGACGGCGCTGTGGATAGAACAGCGCGGAAAGAGGTGGCGCTCATGAGCATCAGAATGACAAAGGACAGGACCGCAACCGTCCTGCTCTGGAGCGTCATGATCCTGGTATGCACGATCCTGGTGCTGCTGCTGGCATTCCTGATCTCAAAGGGGTGGAGCGCCCTGAGCTGGGACTTTTTCACCAAAAAGCCCCGGAGCATGATGACGGCAGGCGGGATATCCACCCCGATAGTCGGAACTTTGCAGCTTGTGCTCGTCTCGATTGGCTTCGCCTTTCCTGTGGGGGTCTTCACAGCGGTCTATCTGGTGGAGTACGCAAAGGATGACTGGTTCACAAGAACGCTCAGGCTGTCCGTGCGAAGCCTCGCCGGGGTTCCCTCTGTGGTATTCGGTCTCTTCGGACTCTCCTTCTTCGTCATTTTTCTCAGGCTGGGCTCGTCCCTCCTCTCGGCCGGACTCACCCTGGGGTGTCTGGCGCTGCCTGTCATCGTGGGAGCCTCCGAATCTGCGCTTCTGGCCGTTCCGAGGGATTATCGCGACGCTTCCTATGCTCTTGGAGCGACGCAGTGGCAGACGATCAGGAAGGT
>JAUSOU010000157.1 GCA_030656095.1 Thermovirgaceae bacterium
GCCAACAGGATCAACGAAGGCAAGGAAAACGGGATGATCGTGGATTACTGCGGTATTCTGAAAAATCTCCGTATGGCTCTGGCGACATTTGCGGGAGCCGGGGATGGAGGTCGCGGGGGTGAGGGCGGAGAGATCGAACCCGCCAGGCCCGACGGAGAGCTTCTTGAAGATCTTGCCGAATCAATTGCCCTTGTCTGTGCTTTTCTCGCCGAATACGGAGCATCGCTTGAAGACATAATCAGCAATTCGGGTTTCGAGCGCAACGCGGCAATACTTGCCTGCAAGGAGGCCGCCAACGGTAACGATGAGACTCGCAAGCGCTTTGAGGTGATGTGCCGGGCGGTTTTTGCGAAGTTCAAGGCGTGCATCAATGTCCAGGGAATCAACACTTATCGTGTCCGGCACGACGCGATAAGCATCGTTTACAGGAGTCTCCAGCAGGACAGGGAAAAAGCCGATATTAGCGACATAATTCGCAGCCTCCAAAAAGTGATAGACGAAGCCATCGTGACGGAGCCGGAACGCGTTGCGAGTGGAGCCGCACCTTACGACATCAGTAGGATCGATTTCGAAAGATTAAAGAAGGAATTTGCCCGAAGTCCTGCAAAGAGAACAACGGTTCAGAATCTGAAGCAGGTCATCGAGCAGCGTCTTCATCGGCTGCTTGAGCAGAACCCGTTGCGAACGGATTTCCAGCGGCACTTTGAGGAGATCGTCGCCGAATACAACAACGAAAAGGACAGGGTGACGATAGAGAAGACTTTTGAAGAGCTGTTGCGTTTTTATGATGACCTGAACGAAGAGGAATCAAGGGCGGTCCGGGAGGAACTTGATGAGGAATCACTGGCAATATTCGATCTGCTCAGGAAGCCGGATCTCTCAGTCTCCGAGCTAAACAGGATAAAAAAGATCGCGGTAGATCTTCTGGAGAAGCTCAAGGCCGAGAAGCTCCGCATAGATCACTGGCGCGACAAAGAGGCGACCCGCGACGCAGTTCGACTTTCGATCAGGGATTTCCTCTGGACCGAATCGACAGGTTTGCCCGTCGGCCTGTATTCGGAAGAGGACGTAAAAACCAGGGCCGAGGAAGTTTATCATCACGTTTTCCGCGTCTACCCCGTAATCCCCTCCCCGTTCTACCAGCCGCAGACCGTAGCGTAAACAAAGAGGGCCGTTATTCAAGAACCAAAAGGACCTTGAGCAGATGCCGGACCTTTTGCAGTGTATCGGGCGGAACCTTTTCCGTCAGGGAAGAGTTTCTGGCCGACCAGTCAACGGTCCTGCCCTGATCGGCAAGGACGAACCCTCTGGTTTCAAGATGGGAAGGGAGAGAGACCTCGAAAGGATATCCCTTTTCCCGTGAGGTTATCGGCAAGACAAAACACAGCCCCGAAGCCCTGTTGTATGCGGTCGGGGTGACGACAAGCGCGGGTCTTCTGCCGTGCTGTTCATGCCCGCTTGCAGGGTTGAGATCCAGCCAGACGATATCGCCCGAATCGGGTACAGGGACCGGACCCTGCGGTTTCTCTTTCGCGCTTTCCGTCACCAAGCCTCACGGCCTTCCGGTGCGCCCCACTCCTCAAGAGCATGACGATTTTCGTCATCTATAAGAGACACCAGCCGGTCAAGTTCGTCTCCTTCGTCTCTGCGGCTGACTGTAAATCCGTGTTTTTCCGGTTCGATGGATACCTCCATCCCCCTGGAAAGGCCGTACATTGTCGCAAGTTCCGAGGACACCCGGAGGGCGAGGCTATTGCCGGACTGGATGATCTTGGCATTCATCGGCTTGCGGTCTCCCGTGATCTTCTTCGGCACCGGAATCACTCCTTTCACACAGACGAGTGTAATTACTTTGTATATACATGTCAATTGCCGGAGGGAGGATAAAACAAGGAGTCAGGAAATCGGGAGAACCTTGACTCGTGGGTCGAGAAATCTTTTCAAAATCTGAAGAAAAGCATCACCACAGACAAGGTGGTATGCCGTAACGGCTGTTTATCTATCGGGTTGAAGTCCCGAGAAAGGAGTTGTCCGTACA
>JAUSOU010000001.1 GCA_030656095.1 Thermovirgaceae bacterium
ACCCTTCGATATGTTCGTAATGGACGCGTTCAGTACTTCCCACAGGGCTCATGCGTCGACGCAGGGGGTTACGGCCTTTCTCCCATCATTTGCGGGGAAGGTCATGGAGAGGGAGGTTTCGATCCTGGGTTCAGTCAGGGAGTTTCCAAAGGAACCCATGGTGCTGATACTGGGTGGCGCGAAAGTATCGGAAAAGATCAGGATCATCCGGTATATGCTTAAAAAATTGAGCCATATTCTTATTGGGGGAGCAATGGCCTTTCCGTTCCTGAAGGCTTCCGGCTATGGCATCGGGCGCTCCTTTTGCGAGGAAGGGACCGAAAGGACCGCCACTGCGTTGTTGGTAGCTGCCAAAAGAGCAGGAGTCGAAGTGGTTTTGCCTGTAGATGTTGTTGTATCGGATTCACCGTCAAACGGATCCGGAGCTTTTTCCGTAAAAGCGGGTGAAATTCCAGCCGGATTCATGGGGCTTGACATTGGCCCGGAAACAGTGGATCTCTTCTCTAAAGCTCTGGGAAAGGCAAATACCATTCTTTGGAACGGGCCGCTTGGTGTATTTGAAACCAGCCCATTCGAGGAAGGCACGAGGTTGATAGGGGAAGCTGTATCCAGAAGAACTTCTGAAGGGGCCGTTACAGTGCTCGGCGGAGGAGATACTGCGGCTGCGGCCAACTCACTGGGTTTTTCCGGAGGAATTTTCCATATTTCCACTGGCGGCGGGGCAACCCTTGAGTTCTTCGAGGGTCTTGACCTCCCGGGAATAACCCCTCTCCTTGTTGGCTAATACAACGGTATTGGAGGAATTCCCATGAAGGGAAAGGGCTTAATTGCGGGCAACTGGAAAATGAACAAGGGGATAGGGGAGTCGATGGACTTTCTCGGTCGTTTCGTGGACGGACTCGAGAGGGAAGGATCAGTATCTGAATTGATCCCGGCCAGCATTGAAATTGTCATCTTCCCTCCCATTGCAAACTTGTATGCAATAAAACATGCGGCATCCCTTAAAAAGGGTGTTTATTTAGGGGTCCAGAATGTCCATTGGAAGGCGTCTGGAGCATTCACCGGCGAGAACTCTGTTTCCATGGCCGTCGAAGCCGGTGCGGTTTTTGCCCTTATCGGGCACAGCGAAAGAAGACAGATTTTTTTGGAAACTGACGAAATGACATCAAAAAAATTCAATTTTTGCGTAAAAAACGGACTAAAACCTGTTCTGTGTGTAGGTGAAACGGACGAGGACCGAAAAAATGGCCTTGCCGAAGCGGTAATAACTCGCCAGGTTATTGCGGTTTTGGGTTCCCGGGAGTTTCCGGCTGACTTTCCCCCCTTGATCATCGCATATGAACCGGTCTGGGCCATCGGCACAGAAAACAACGCAACGGCAAATGATGCGCAGGAATCATGCGCGGCCATAAGGAAAGTGGTAGGAAGATCAATTGATGCCAAAACCGCTGGAAATACCCTGTTGTTGTACGGCGGCAGCGTTAAAAGCTCTAACGCGGAAGACTATTTAAAACAGGACGATATCGATGGACTCCTTGTGGGGGGCGCGTCACTTGATCCAGATGAATTTCTAGGCATAATCAGGGCAGCCTCTTTTTTGATCTGAAAGCAACAGCAGTATACCGCAAAGCAATGTAACATAAGATATATTATAGGACACTTTATTTCTTTAAGAAAACCCCGGGGCAGGGGTTTTCTTTTTTAAAGAGATCTATTCGATCCTGGTTGTTTTGGCTGCGGCCCAGATGCTTTCCAGCCGGTAAAAATTTCGTCCCTCGCGGCTGAAAATGTTGATAATAAGGTTCCCTGCATCCAGAAGTATCCATTTGGGGCTGTTTTCTCCCTCGATGCGATAGGTCGCCCCCATTTCGTCGAGAGTATCCGCAACATACCCGATAAGTGATTTCATGTGAACATCCGAATTCCCCGTTGCAAGAATGAAAACATCCGCAATGGTGGATTCCGAAGAAAGGTCGATCAAAGAAATATCTTCCGCCTGTTTGTCCTGAAGAATAATAATTACTGGATTTATGGAATCAGTTTCCTGCAAAAGAGTCATTTAATCCCTCCCCTATTCGATCCTTGATATATTCAGGTGTTTTAGAATGTTCATGTAGTCATGACCCATAATTATTGTAACATGGCGAGCAGTTTTGTCGGCCTTGACAAGGTTTCCCGGTATGACGGCTATTTTCCCAATGGCTTTTGCCGCATTTTCTGTTTCTCTCCCAGGGGGGAAAATTATATTTGTAAATTTATAGTCGCTATGTTTTGCATTGCCTATGTGGGTCACGTCTATTCCGATCGCCTGAAGCCTTGTGGCCGCTTCTTTTGCCACTCCGGGGGAACCCGAGCCGTTGAGAACGGCCACCGGAACATTTATTGTACCCACAAGTTCGGAGGCCAGAAGATTCAAATCAGAGTCTTCCGTGGGAGTTACCAGGTCCTCGATCGGTTTTTCCGAAAGTATCTCGGATATTGAACTCAGCTCTCCAAGCCAGTAACTGATCCCGGAAATGTATGCAAAACGCCCCGGGAGTGTCCTGAACACGGTTCTGGAGGAATCCTGATCCTTCAGAAAGAATGCAAGCTGAATTGACTGTGAGATTGTCAAGTTGGTCTTGACGAGTTTCATTGATTGGCGTATTAGATCCGGGATCTTTGGGATCATCGCCGGCTCCTTGATCTTTTGGAAAGCGGTCTTCAGGAAGATCTGCTGGCGCTCTACCCTTCCAATATCACCCAGCGCGTCATGTCTGAAACGAACGAAATCGAGGGCCGTCCGACCGTCCATGAGCTGTTCTCCAGCCTTGATGTCGATTCGGAGTCCGCCTGCTTTGTCCGTATAGCGCAGGCTCTTCGGAACGTCGATGTTTACTCCGCCTATCATGTCGACCAACTGCGGGAAGCTTTCGTAGTTTACAATTACATGGTACTGAATTGGTATGCCCAGGTAGTTGACCAGGGTGCTTTTAAGCAATTCAACTCCTCCATAAGCATAGGCGTGGTTCAGTTTTTGCCATCCGTGCTCCGGGATCTGGACGCGTGTGTCACGCGGAACCGAAAGAAGTCTGATCACCTTGTCGTCAATGTCGATCGAGACGAAAGCGATTGAATCGGAGCGATTTGCACCCTCTCCAGGCACTTCGTCCAGACCTACAAGCAGGATGTTGATCCTGCCGGTAGATTCATCGTGCTGAATTTTTTCCCTTATTGTCTCTGGTGCCGGGTTGAAGAAGAAGTAAGCCTTTAACCAGATACCAGCCACCAGCGAGATAACTCCTGCCAGGATCAGAAGAGCCGCTTTCTTTTTTAGCAAACCTTTCACCATCCGTTCCGAAAATACATGGCATTCTTATATATGTACTGTTCAACAAGCCATGGTGCGAGATATCTGATGCTCAGTCCGTCGGAAACCCTGCGGCGTATCTCTGTGCTTGATATCGCAAGCAACGGAATTTCCAGATTGATGAGACTCTTCCTGATCTCGCCGGGAAGGTCCTCGAGCCCCTGAGGGTTGAAGCCGGGTCTGCTGACAGCGACGATTTTGCCTAAATCCGGTATCTCCAACGGTTCTTTCCAGGACATTATTTCAAGAACTGCGTCCAGACCCGTTATGAAGTAAAACTCGACGCTTTTCGGAGGATACCAGTGACGCATCTCCCGGAGGGTGTCGACGGTGTGGCTTGGCGATTCCCTGTCGATCTCCACGCGTGATATTCGGAAATGCGGATTATCCAGCGTGGCGAGCATGCTCATCGTGTACCTGTGTTCGGCGGTTGAAATTGTTCGGCCAGCCTTATGAAAGGGGTTACCTGTAGGAACGAATACAACCTCGGTAAGACCCAGAGAGAAATAGGCCTCTTCCGCGGCAATTAGATGGCCGAAGTGAATTGGGTCAAACGTTCCTCCCATGACCCCGATCTTCCTCTTTCGAAGACCCTCTGCGGATCTTACGGGCATATTGTCAGCGTCCTTCAACAGGCCCCGACCCCTCTTCCATGGGAGAAGCAGTTTCAGGAAGAAAATCGAACTCGATATCTCCAATTTTCACGGTGTCTCCTTCACGTGCGCCGCGCGCGATCAGCAGATCCTCAATGCGATAGTGTCTCATGAGCGCAGTAAATCGGCCCAGGGCCTCATCCTGCTCGAAGTTGAACCTTTTGATAAGGCGTTCAACCTCGGAGTGGTTTACAACAAAGACCCCATCTTCTCCCTCAACTTTGGAAATTAGGGGTTTTTCCCTCTTCAGTAAAGCGTGTTTGACATCTTCGATCTCGAATGAATGCTTTTCGCGCTGCGGTTTCGGAACCCTTTGAATAACGGAGGCAATGTAGCGGATAAACTCCGATATCCCCTCTCCCGCAAGCGCGCTGATACTGAAAAAGGGTATTTTAAGAACGGAAAGAGCGTTCTCAAGTTCAAAATGAGCAGAAGAACTGCAGGGCAGATCTATCTTGTTGCCTGCTACAACAGAAGGGAAACCAAGAAGTTCAGTGTTGAACTCATTGAACTCACTTCTCAGAGTGCTCCACTGTTCAATTGGCGGTACCAGTGATTCTTCGGAAAGATCAATAACGTAAACGAGAAGTCTTGTGCGCTCGATATGGCGAAGAAATGCGTGTCCGAGCCCCTTGTTCTGATGGGCACCCTCAATAAGTCCCGGAACGTCGGCAATTATTATGCGTTCGTTGTCCACGGCAAGCATGCCGAGGTTTGGGGAAATCGTGGTAAATGGGTAGCCCGCAATCTCAGGACGGGAGTTGGATATTGCGGAAAGAAGGGTTGATTTGCCGGCGTTTGGGAGACCGATAAGGCCTACGTCCGCCAGCATTTTCAATTCCAGCCTTACGTCCCTCGTCTCTCCGTCCCCTCCCATCTCAGAAAAACGAGGAGCATTTCTTCGCGATGAGGCAAACCGGGCGTTTCCCCTGCCGCCCTTGCCGCCCCTTGCGACAAGGAGCGAGTCGCCATGAACGGTCAGGTCGGCAAGTACTTCTCCGGTGACGGGGTCGATTACGATCGTTCCACATGGGATAGTGACAATGGTATCCTCACCCGAGGCACCGTGCCTCTTGCCGCCCTTGCCGTGAGTGCCGTCACCGGCTAAAAAGCGGTGCCGGTACTCGAAATCCGCCAGAGTCTGGAGGCGCTCGTCTGCAACGAAAAAAATATGACCGCCCCGGCCGCCGTCACCGCCGTCAGGGCCGCCCCTTGGAACAAACTTTTCTCTTCGAAAGCTGAGTGATCCGTTTCCGGCTTTTCCGGCTTGAACAAAAATTTTTACAACATCCAGAAATCTCAATTATCAGCACCCCGCAGAATAAGCAAACAGGGCCCAAGTAAAACTCAGGCCCCGGAAGTATCCAGTTTTCCCGGTATTATCAGGCAACGACAGGTTCAACCGCTACGAATTTTCTGCCGGCTTTGGTCTGGAAACGGACTGTTCCCTCGGAGAGTGCAAAAAGAGTGTCGTCCCTGCCTCTGCCAACATTTGCCCCGGGGTGAAATTTGGTTCCTCTCTGGCGGACAATTATGCACCCGGCATTCACAGCCTGGCCGTCACTTCGCTTCACGCCGAGCCTTTTGCCGATGCTGTCTCTCCCGTTAGTACTGCTACCCTGCCCCTTTTTATGGGCGAACAGCTGAAGATTGATCATTTTCATTCACCTTCACCTCCACAAACAATGTATACGATGGGTAGCTGTTTTCGATGGACTTAAGCGCGGCGATAATCGTATTTACCAGATCCTCAACCCGCCTGTTTCCTTTTTGTCCCCAAAAAACACCCATGTAGGCCAATTTCTCATCGACTTTTGTCGAAACTCCCTCAATCCGCAGCACTTCTGTCAAACCAATCTCAAGAGTCTGTATCAGGGTTGAAAGAGCGGCGCAAACTATGTCCTTACCCTGTTCTTCATAACCGGAATGTCCACATAGTTCGAGGCCGCACACGCAACTGCCCCTCCGGATGACCCTGATCTCAGTCATTGATCCTTATAAATCGATAGAATCAATTTTAACAGATGTAAAAGACTGTCTGTGTCCCTGTGTTCTGCGGGATTGTTTGGACTTGTTCTTGTACTTGAAGACAATGATCTTCTTTCCTCGGCCCTGTTCAAGAACCTTGCCCCTGACGACGGCCCCGTCGATCAACGGTGTTCCAACTGAAACTATGCTGTCGGAGGTCACCATAAGAACCTTATCGAACTCAACGGCCCCTCCGGTGTCCACTTCAATCTTTTCCACCCGAATGGTGTCTCCGGGCGAAACACGGTACTGTTTTCCACCTGTTTCGATCACAGCGTACATTTTTGCACTTCCCCCTTTCGCCGGTGTCCCGGGTGGCCATAAGGCACTTGATACCCGTCCCGAGCGATATTTTGCGTAGCGAATGCGATTTTATACGTCTTCCGTGGTCACGTCAACAGACCTGACGGAGTGAAAATTATAGCATAAAAACGCGCCAGAGAGTCGGGAAATGTTATTGATTTTACTGGTTTTCCAAAAGAGAACGGGCAAGTCCGATGGCCTCGGGATCACGGGGGTTGCCGGCAAGCATTCTCGATATTTCACCTACGCGCTGGTCCAGGTCTACTTCCAGCACCCGGCTGATGTCACCCTCTCTTTCCACCTTGAAATGCTGATCGGCAAGGGCCGCGATCGATGCCTCATGGGTTATCAGAATAACCTGGCATCGAAGGGAAAGTTCCTTCAGAGCGTAGCCCGCAAGTACAGCTGCACGACCTCCAAGTCCTGCTTCTACCTCGTCAAAGACCAGGACATCCGGCAGCATGTCGTCCGAGGAGGCTATCTGGAGAGAGAGCAGGATCCGGCTCAATTCTCCGCCTGATGCTATCTTTGAAACCGGGCCTTTGAGATGCTTCCCGTCGGTCAGAAAGAAAGATATATCATCCGCCCCGCCATGTCTGACTTTTTCAAGGGGCGCAATTGAGATGCCAAAACGCAGTCCTTCCATTGCCAGGTTTGAAAGAGTGCCGTTGACCGCCTCTTCAAGCTTGACGGCTGCTGATCTCCGGGACTCTCTCAGAGAAAGGGCAAGGCATGAAACCTCTTTCTTGAGGCTGGAGGATTCATCCTGGAGTTCGGCGAGTGCAACCCGGCTCTCCCTCAGCCATTCCAGATCGGATTGTGTTCTTTCGGCGTAATCCATGAGATCTTCGACGTTGTCGACTTTCGCGAAGCGCATCAATTTTCTGAGAGCGCCGAGGCGTGACTCGAGAGTATCGAAAGCGTCGTTCAGTTCCTGCTCGCTCTCCCTTGAAAACTGCTTCTTAAGCGAAACCTCAAGCTCCTGGATGGAACCAAGCAGTTTTTCGATCATTCCGTCCGGTTCTGATCCATCTCCAAGCGACTGCCTGATCTCGCCGCAAAGAAGTTCTATCGCGGAAGAAAGCCCCTCTCCCGCGCTTCCACCTGTCAACCTGTCGTAAATGGACCTGATCTTCTTTTGTCTTTTCAGAGAAGCCGAAACCCTGTTCATTTCGGTTTCCCATTCGGTCTCGCAGCCAGGTTTGAGGTTGAGGGTGGAATACTTTGCGAGGAATGATTCTCCTTCCTGATGCCTGGTTTCTATCTCTCTTCTGCGTCTTGTCATCTCCAGAAGTTTCCTTTCCTTTTCCAGAGCCAACGATACAGTCTGGGAGAGGCTTGTCTTGATATCCCTGAGTCCGGGTCCTCCACTGTTGTCCAGCAGTTCTACCTGCTGTCCCGTATCAAGAAGCTCCAGTTGGGCAAACTGGCTCTGGATCGCGATAATGTTTGAAAGGGCAGTATTGAGAGTATTGAGAGGTACCGGCCTGTCCTGGAGATAGGTCTTTGCCCTGCCTCCAGAAGAAACAATTCTCTTGACGACTATAAAGCCTTCCTGTGGCTGAAGATCTTCCGGAAGGGAGGGCATGGGTCCATCCATTTCAAGAACTGCCTGTACCTCCGCCTCCTCCACTCCGGCGCGAATGAGAGAAGACTGAGCCCTCTTCCCGCTCGCCAGCTCAAGCGCCCGGACAAGGCTGCTTTTCCCGGCCCCGCTTTCCCCGGTTATCGCAATGAATTTTCCCCGGAAGTGCAGTGAGGCATCTCTGATCCCACCCACATTTGTTACGATAAGTTCGGAAAGCATTCCCTCACTCCTCGCCGCCGTCAGTAGTCCTGTGCCCCCACTGGAATTTTTCCTGAAGTAGTGTAAAGTAATCGTTTTCGGGAAGGGTGATTATTCCGACCTTTTTTTCCGGGTCGAGAGAAACTGAAATGCAATCCCCCGGGAGAAGTTCGTATCCAAGCTGTCCGTCCTGGGTCAGCATTATCTCCCTGTGCTGCCCCTGTGGAGTTATCGTGATGGTGTCCGACTCGCTCAGAACCATTGGTCTCGAATAGAGCGTGTGGGCGCAAATGGGAGTAAGTATCATGCATGAAAGGTGGGGAGGGACGATAGGTCCCCCCGCGGATAGAGAGTACGCGGTCGAGCCTGTGGGGGTTGCGATGATTATCCCGTCTGCGTAAAGAACGTTCAAAGGCCGTTCGCTGACGGCAATATCAAGGGCTATGAGTCTGGCGAAGGGGCCCTTTGTTACAACCAGATCGTTCAGGGCATAGACTTCGTGTTTTTGGCGTTTTCCCCTGCTTACCACTCCATGGAGGAGCTGCCTGTATTGTACCTTGTGCTCTCCCTGAATGATAAGTTCAAGATCGTGTTCGGCGTTCTCCACCTTTCCGCAGGATAGAAAACCGAGGTGCCCCACGTTGATCCCATAAAGAGGAATATTATGGCCTATAACATAACGGGCAGCACGAAGGAATGTGCCATCGCCTCCCAGAACGATGGCTGCATCTACCGTCTCCTTCCATGCAAGATCCGACACCTCTTCCTCTCCAAGGACATGCGCTTCATGAGGAGGCAGAACAAGTCTGATCTTCTGTTTTCGACCCCAGCGGAGAATTTTCTCGGCGAGGTTCAATGCCGATCGTTTTTGCGTGTTGACGAGAAGTCCCAACGTCTTGACCATTACCTGATCCCTCCTGGATTTCAGGAACTTTCACATTTGGCGAAATGGAACCAGTGCGCCCTATTTACCAGGTCTACAATATACGCTTCGTCTACGGGAAGGGGAAGAGAGGCCCTGTTTTTTTTGATAAAGAAGAGAAATTCCATGTTTCCACGGGGTCCCAGAATGGGCGAAAAATCGGCCCCAATGAGTGACATGCCGCTTTCGGAATTGATATGTTCATTCAGGGAGAGCAGGACGGAAAGATGAGTCTTTTTGTCCCTGACCACTCCATTCTTTCCGACAGCGCCCTTTCCCGCCTCAAACTGAGGTTTCACAAGACAGATGCACTCACCGTCCGGGGCAAGGATTCTTTCGACCGCGGGAAGTATTTTCTTAAGGGAAATGAACGAAACATCAACGACGGATAATTCCGGTACAGCTTCAAAATCCCTTGCTTCCAGGTTTCGCGCATTTGTGCGTTCCATGACCTTTACCCTTTGATCGTTGCGAAGCCGCCATGCAAGCTGACCGTAACCGACATCGACGGCAAAGACTCTTTTCGCCCCCATTGAAAGGAGCACGTCCGTAAAACCGCCCGAAGAGGCTCCTATGTCCACGCAGATCTTATCCAGCGGCCTGGCAGAGAAAACTTCAATGGCCTTGAGGAGTTTCAATGCTCCCCTGCTTGCCCAGACAGGACCAGGATTTACAACTATTTCAGCGTCCTTGGAAACTCTGACGCCAGCTTTCGTAACTTTCTCTCCGTCAACCCTGACTTCTCCCGCGAGTATAAGGGATTGTGCCCTGGTGCGGCTTTCCGCCAGTCCCCGGCAGACAATTTCCTGATCCAGGCGTTCTTTTTCCCGGCAAGGCATGGTAGAGATTCATCACCTCCCCGGAAACAAGTCCGCAGTACTCCCACTGTTCCTTTACGCTGCCATGAGGGATGAATTCATCGGGAACCCCGCAGGAATGCACCCTGCATGAAAAACCCTTACTATTGGCAAGGGCTGAAATCTTCTCTCCAATTCCACCTTCGGTATGGACATCTTCAATAACAACGATCAATTCATTGGAAGCAAGGGCTTCCATAATGGTCTTTTCGTCCAGGGGCTTCAGGAACCGGAGGTCATAGACCGAAGGGGGCTCAGCCCCTTGAGACCATGCGTCATTGAATGTCTGGACTGCTAGAGGGACAGTAGATCCATAAGCGAAAACAGCCCATTTTGTCCCCTCCAGAATTCTTTCGGACGATCTCCAGCCAGCCGGAAGAGTTCCGGGGTTTCTGGAGATGGATTCAGGCGCAGTCCCTCTCGGTAGACGTATGGCGCAGGGTGTCCCTGCATGAAGTGCGTCGTTGAACATCGAACGCAGATCGACTATGTCCCTTGGCGCCATCAAGGTCAGATTTGGAACTGGCCTGCACCATGGGATATCCAGTATCCCATGGTGCGTCTCTCCGTCCTCGCCCACAAGTCCTGAGCGGTCTATGGCGAGAATAACGGGAAGATTCTGCATGCAGATGTCATGTACCAGCTGGTCCATTGCCCTCTGCAGAAAGGTCGAGTAAATGGAAACAACCGGGATCAATCCGGCGCAAGCCATACCTGCCGCGAATGTCAGCAGATGTCCTTCCGCTATCCCTACATCGAAAAACCGGTCCGGGTAGATCTCGGCAAAACGGTTGAGCTTGCTGCCTTCCTTCATTGCAGCGGTCATGCATACTACCCGCGAATCCTTGCGGGCCAGCTCCTCGATGCAGGATGCAGAGGCAAGGCTCCAGCAGGGATTGGACAAAGAGGGCGACTGCGGAGCTTTCTTCCTTGGCGGGACGCCGTGGAAACGTACAGGGGATTCCTCTGCCGGCTTGAATCCCCGCCCCTTTTGAGTCAGAAGATGTATCAGAAGAGGAAACTCGTAATACCTGGCCAAACTGAAAATCCGCTCCATTTCACGGATATTGTGACCGTCGAAAGGTCCCCAATAACTGATGCCTATTTCCTCGAACATGTTTGCAGGAAGCAGGAATCCCTTGATCTTCTGTTTTGTCTTTTCGAGAAATGATTCGATCCTGTTCCCGCTTGGGATCTTTCTGCAAAAATATTTCACAAGGTTCTTGAATTTCTTATAGGCAGGGCTGACGCTTAAAGCGGCAAGGTGATTGGCCATTCCTCCAACCCGACGGTTGATGGACATCTGGTTGTCGTTCAGTACAAAGATGACGGGGGAGTCGACCTCATGGGCATTGTTGAGGGCCTCAAGGGCAAGGCCGTTCATTAGTGAACCATCGCCTATGACCGCCACGACGCTGTGTTTTTGGTTCAGGATGTCTCGCGCCTTGGCAAAACCCAGGGCCGCCGAGAGTGATTTGCTGCTGTGTCCGCCGTTGAAATGATCGAAAGAGCTCTCTTTTGGGTCGGGAAAACCGGAGATCCCCCCCCACCTTCGGAGGGTGTCGAACCGATTCTTCCGGCCAGTGAGGATCTTGTATGCGTATGCCTGATGCCCTACATCGAATATGATCTTGTCCCGCGATGGGTCAAATACTCTTAGCAGTGCTACGATCATCTCTACGGCGCCAAGCGAAGAGGCCATGTGGCCGCCGTTTTCGGAGACGACATTCAATATCGTATCCCTGAGTTCTGTGGATATCTGTTTGAGTTCCCTGTAATCCAAGGAACTCAGGTCCCGGTAATCGCCGGTTTTTTCAAGAATACCGCTCATATACTTTTCTCCCATCCTCCACCGTATAAATATCTAGCAGCTTCTTTCCCTGAGGATTTCGGGAAAAAGCTTCAATTCCGAAGTGTCTCCGTCTATTCGCGCAAGTGCCTCTAACGCTCTTTCGGTTTCAATTGCTGCCAGTTGTTTTGCTTTTTCGATACCGAACACAGCGACGAAGGTCATTTTACCCTGGTTTGAATCCTTTCCCGGGGTTTTCCCGATCCTTGATTCATCCCCCGTCACGTCGATTATGTCATCCACGATCTGAAATGCCGTTCCGAGATGGTATCCAAAATCGAAAAAAGCAGATCTCTTTCTGCCAGAAGCTCCCCCAAGGATCGCGCCGGACACTACAGAGGATCTTATCAGGACAGCGGTTTTGGCGCGTGCGACGTTCCATGGGTGATCGTCAGTTGGTGAAAAACTCTGAGGGTCCGAGTCGAGTACCTGCCCTCCGCAGATACCAAAAGGGCCCGATGCTTCGAGCAGTTCACCTACCGCATCCAGGATAGACTGTGGGGAAAAGACTCCTCTTTCTTCCAGCCCCCTCCTTGCGAAGTCGAAAGCCCAGAGGAAGAGGGCATCTCCCGCAAGAAGCGCGAGAGGTTCCCCGAAAACGACATGATTGGTCGGTTTGCCGCGTCGCAGGTTGTCATTATCCATAGAAGGCAGGTCGTCATGTATCAGCGAGGCAGTATGGACCATCTCACATGCAACCGCCATGGGGATAATATCAGGAAGGAAAGCGCCACAGGCTTTCCCTGCCAACAGACATAAAACAGGCCGGACACGCTTTCCTCCAGCCAGCAGCGAATAGGTCATGGCATCCCAAAGACGCTGAGGGATCCGCCCAGGGCGTCTGCCGGAGAGTTCTGCAAGGGCGGACTCGACCATATCCCTGAATTCGGAGAGTTGTTTCAAGGGCTGACCCAGTTTCATATTCAGCTCCTCTCCCCTTTCTTTTCAGTGTTCTCTCGGAGGGGATCCCATGGCTTTCCTTCGGTGTCGTTTGCGTCCATGGAGATAAGGGAAACCTTTTGCTGGGCCTTCTCCAGAAATTTCCGGCATGAATTCACAAGAGAGATTCCTTTTTCGAAAAGTGCCAGTGATTCCTCGAGCGACATCTCGCCCGAATCAAGCCGGTTCACGATATCCTGAAGTTTGGTCATGTCATCGGAATAAGACATTGAAAACATCACCTCTGAATGTCTGGTTTGCGTTTAAGGACGGGCCAATGATACATCGAAAACCGCTTCTTGCGCCTTATGAATCAACCGTGATACAATTCTTCGCGTTTGCTGGACACTAATAAGCAAGGAGGGATACAAATGGCGAACGTTTGCGACTGTTGCGGGAGAGGCCGGGTGACCGGAAACAGCGTCAGCCACTCGAACCGACATACCAGGAGGACCTGGTGCATAAATCTTCAGTCCGTAAAGGTCGATCTTGGCTGCAATGAATCCAGGAGAATGAAGATCTGCACACGTTGTCTCCGTTCCGGAAAGGTGAAAAGGGCTGTCTAGATCCAGCCCTTTTCTTCTGCCCCGGATCCCGCAATATATACGCCAAGCCATCCGGTACTGATCTCCACCCCGAACGAGATTTCTCCGTCTTCAATGGAAAGGCCGGGATTTGCTCCAGTGACCATGTTGCTGACCGCGAAGGGCCGTCTTGCGTAAAGGGTTCCCTTCCCGATAGGCCACTTGGCTCCCCATAAGTTTACACCCGTGCATTTTTCGGATAGAGACAGGGTGGATATCAGTGTGCCGGCAGGTATGCCCGAAAATGATGCCGACTCCCTGTCTCTTAAAAGAAAAAAGGATTCCCTTTCGTCAGCGGCACACCTGATTTGTACCCCCCATTCATCCTCTGCCCATATCATAGAGAAGAGATTAGCGATGGAATGATCGTAGCGCCCGCCAAAAGCGCCTGTCAAAATGGCAGCCGTGCCGGTGGTTAAATCAGTCATCGACCTCAGGGCAAGCTGAAGATCCGTCAGGTCCTTTTCGGGAGGGAAAACAAGCGAAGGCACTTCCTTGTTCCTGGCCCAATTAATTCCATTTATCGAAGCGCTATCTCTGTCCCCGATGAAAAGGGACGGCACCACTCCAGCGTTCCGGCAGGCGTCAATTCCACTATCGATAGCCCAGGCAGTTCTCCCTTCACAGAGCCCGGCGAGCCAGTTCGGATCAGGAACTCTTCCCCCAGCCACAAGAACCAGGGAAGGAGAACCTGATCCCGGGGATATTCTGGCCGTCAGCTGGGGAAGTTCGATAATGCGGCTCACAATGCCGTGCCTCTTCAGTTGCCGTTAAGACTTTCGCCCAGAATATGCCTGGCATCGTCTTCGTCGACGAGAATATCCCGCGGTTTTGATCCCTCCTGGGGTCCGACGATCCCTATCTGTTCCAGCGTGTCTATCAATCTGGCTGCCCGGGTAAAGCCTATTCTGAGCTGTCTCTGAAGCCTGCTTGCGGAGGCTATTCCGCTATGCAGTATCATGTTCATCGCTTCCTCCAAAAGAGAATCATCCAGATGAACGCGGCCGTTCTCTTTGACCTCTTCACCATGCATGTCGATATCAAAAAACACCGGATCTCCGAAAAGCGACGAGAGATAGTCCATTAAACGCTGGATCACGATCTCTTCGATCCAGGGAGACTGTATCCGCAGAGGTTTGGGCAATCTTGGAGTCAAAAACAGCATATCTCCGCTTCCTAGAAGCCGTTCCGCGCCCGCGATGTCGATTATGGTCCTGGAGTCAGTCTGGGAGGGAAGTTCAAACGCTACCCGGGCTGGGATATTGGCCTTGATAAGGCCTGTGACAACGTTCACGGAAGGCCTCTGTGTGGCTATGATAAGGTGAATGCCGGTAGCGCGGGCCATCTGCGCAAGCCTGCAGATAAAATCCTCAACCTCTCTCGGTGACGTAAACATAAGATCGGCTAGTTCATCTATGACAATGACGATGTAAGGAAGACGGTTAAGTGGAAGCGCCCTTGCGTTGAATGTCTTGAGGTTCCTGACCCTTGCCTGCGCGAACATTTCGTATCTTCGCTCCATCTCCCTGACAGCCCAGCCCAGGGCATGAACCGCCTGCCGCGATTCAACAACCGGAGGAACAATATTGTGCGGAAGACGTTCGAACATTTTCATTTCAACCCTTTTTGGATCGATGAGAAGAAGCCTGAGATCTTCCGGCCTGTTCTGGCTGCAGAGGGCCGCAATGCAGCACGAAACGAAAACGCTCTTGCCCGAACCTGTGGTTCCCGCCACAAGAAGGTGAGGCATTTTTTCAAGGCCGATAGTAAGATGGCGTCCGTCAACGCCCACACCGACAGGAATGGACAGGTCGTTGTCGGATTCCTGGAACGAAGGGTGTTCAAGGACGGTTCGGAGGTTGACCGGTTTCCGCTCCGGGTTGGGTATTTCTATACCGATATAGGTCTTTCCAGGGATCGGAGCCTCTACGCGGAGACTGGGAACTCCAAGTGAAACAGCCAGGTCGTTGGCAAGACCGGATACCCTGCTTACCTTTATTCCGGGGGCGAGTTGGATGCGGTACTGTATAACGGTGGGGCCAATGACGGTTTCCGCAAGTTCGGCGCTGATCCCGAACTCGTCCAGTGTGGAAATGATGCTCTCTCCCTGCCTGGCGAGCAGGTTTTTGTCCAGGTTGAACGAATAATCATCGGGTTCGCCAAATACCTCGAGAGGGACAGGGAAATGTAGTTCAGGGTCAATGGAATTCGAGCGCTTGAATTCCATTGGAGTATTTTGATCTTCGATAATTGCTTCTGGGATAAGAATTTTGCCGGAGGAAACGGCTTTTCTGTTAAGATCTGTTTCCGCATTTTCCCGGGTTGTCTGAACATGATCCGGCTCGGCCGCAGTTTTAGGGTGCAGATCAGCCGAAACCGGTTTTTTAAACCGGCAGAACAAAGAGCCGAAAAACTGAACGGTTTTTCTGGAAAGAACCCCGTAAAGCCCCATGGCAATGCATATTCCTGCAAAACCCGCAAAAACTGCCCCCAGGGGACCAATGTTCCTGTAAAGTGACTCGGCCAGAAAAAGGCCAAAACTTCCTGGTTGGAGCAGATCTGCTGCGGAAACCATACCGCTCAGACGATACAACCCCAAAAACAGCGCACAGCACAAAAAAAGCACTGCAGTCCCAAAACTCTGCCTCCATGCCCCGGGAACAGTGAGACCGAAAAGCCACGCAAGCGATATATAGGTCCCGAAAAAGAGAAGGACGATCACGCTTCCTCCCAGGGTCCCGAGAGTCCATGAATGAACAACATTTCCTGCTGTTCCTGTCCTGAAAAGGAAAATTGTGGCAAGGACATATAGACACAGGAGAAAAAGGGCGAAAACAGCGGATATCATAAATGGCGACCGCGGTTTGGCGTTCGTCCTGCCGTTCAGGTCTTTCTTTCCGGGGCTGGATTTCACCTTTCTCCTAATAATTTTCATGACCAGTATCGCTTCCCCCCACTATTATTTCCCTTATCAGAAGCGTAGGTTGTCCGTCTGTAACCGGAATATCCTGTCCCGATTTGCCGCACATTCCGGCCTCAAAGTGGATGTCGTTCCCGACAGCCTCAATATCCATAAGAACCTGCGGGCCGTTTCCGGTGAGGATGGCGTTCTTGACAGGCCAGGAAATTTTCCCGTTTTTAATAAGGTACCCCTCGGTGACATGAAATACAAAATCCCCTGAGGTCGGGTTAACCTCCCCGCCGCCCATTTTTTTAACAAGCAGTCCTTCCCTAACTCCGGAAACGATTGAACCGGGATCCACCTCACCCTTCATTATAAATGTATTCGACATTCTGGGCATTGGAGGAACCCTGTAGGACGATCTTCTGCCGTTGCCGGTGCGGAGGAATCCGCCCTGGATCGATGATTGAATGTCGGTTAGAAAAGATTGAAGCACACCGTCTTTTATCAAAAGAGTTCCGCGAGAAACTGTTCCCTCTCCGTCAAAGGCGTAACTGCCGAAAAGGCCAGGAATTGTAGGGTCATCCATCAGCGATACGATAGGAGATGCAACCAGCTTGCCCATGGAATTTCTGAAAGTCGAGTAGTCCTTCATAATAATGTCCGCTTCCAGGCTGTGGCCGCAGGCCTCATGGATCATTGTTCCCCCGGCCTCCCCTGCCAGCACGACGGGCATTATGCCCGCCGGACAAGGTTTTGCTTCGACCATGACAAGCGCCCGTCTCAAGGCCTCAAATGCGACATCCCCTATATCCGTAATACCCAGGAAAGATTCGGGTGGCAGCCTGAAAGCGCTGACCTCGCGGCCTGAAAAAAGTGAGCCATCCTTCTCAATAACGACACTGGCCGAAAAACGGGTAGAAAAACTGGAGGCCCTGCATACCGGGCTTTCCGTGCCAAGGACGGCGATCTCGGCTGCGCCGCTGCTCCATCCGAAAGAAACCTGTTTGACCATGGATGACTCCTTTCGGATATCTGCGCCCAGCTCGCGGATACGGGCAAAGGGAGCATCAATGGATACCTCCGGAAGGGGGACCAGAGGCGGACCTTTGCGGAGTGGCTTGAAGTTTGTAGATATGCCTGCTCTCCTGATCCCTTCGGAAATGCACAACCCGGCCTCAAGGGAAGTTGCCCCGGTTGAGTGGGTAAAATAGGTCCGGTCTCCAACCACAATCCGGACTCCCACCCCCTCGGTCTGGGTGGCGGAAACCTCTTCAAACTTTCCGTTATCGAAAATGGCGTGGCGGCTGCCGCTCCTCTGTATGAAAGCGTCGGAAAAAGAGATGCCGGGTAAATCCAGTATATTTTTGAGCTCAAAGAGCCTGTCCATCTCGTCCAGGGCCCCCTTTCGGCGGGCAGCATGTATTTGGAAAGTTTTCAGTCGGCCATCGAATCAAATGCTTCACGGGCTACGTTTACGGCTTCGAGGTGTTCCTGATATGTTACGCTGAAAAAGTGGCTTCCGTCAGGTTTGGCTACATAGAACACGTAAGGAACATCGCGCGGTTCAAGGGAGGCTTTCCATGATTCGGACGATGGAACGCAGATCGGTGCCGGCGGGAAACCTGTGTAAAGGTATGTATTGAATGGAGAATCTATCTCAAGATGGCTGTACAGAACCCTCTTCAGGGCAACGCCCTTCAGGGACCATGCGTAGACTACCGTTGCGTCGATCTGAAGCCGCATACCTGACGAATGCCTGTTTTCGATAATTCCAGCAATGATCACTCTTTCCTCGTCTAATCTTGCCTCCTTTTCTACAAGCGAAGCCAGAACAGCCTTTCTGAAGAGATACTGGCCGTCAAATTTCGAAACATCAAGTTTTGATCCGATCTTTTTCCACCAGGTTGCCGCGGCGCACCGGATAAGGTCTCTTGCGGATTTCGAAGATGGGGAAACATTGTACGTATCGGGGAGTATATACGCGATCCTGGATCGGGTTTCAGTGGGCAGGATGCTCCTGGTACCTTCCGGGAAGAGATCGTCGTCCTCCAGGGCGGGCTGGAGGAGAGGTCCCAGGCGTTCAAGAAGTTCCTCGAAGGTCTCGCCGGGCAGGATGGTGACCGTCGAAACCTTGGGGACGGATACAGCCATCTGCCTTGCAATTTCCCAGGGTGATCCGGAACGGATACTGTAGATCCCTGGTCTTATCGACCTGTCTATGCCGAGTTTTGTGAACCATCGGGAGAGTTCCCCGGGATTTGTTGTCAGTCCCATATCGGCAATGTGGCGGGCAATATTGCCCGCATTCACGCCAGGCTCAACCAGAACCAGAACTGGTTCGCCTTTTCCCGGCTTTATGGATCCTGCCAGTTGAACGGGGAGAAAATGAGACAATCCAACAAAAAAAACAGCTGAGATCAAAAAAATGAAGGCTGAGGTCAATAGTTGCGGGATCAGCGCCGGCTGACGTCTAGTCCTCTTCATGACCCGTTCAGTTTTGAATCCACGATCGACAGGACTTCAAAAACATTTCTGCTGGTCTCGGCAAGATGAAATTCCATCTCCTTAAAACACTTTTCGGCGAACTCACTGTCGTGTATAGAGGACAGGTTCACCCTGGCGTTCATCGCCGCCCCTTTGGCCGCGGCTTCGGCCAGAAGCGCAGATACGCCCACGTCTGTAACGGCGTTGGGGTTTCCGTGGATCGCGGCGGAGAGGGAGTTCGCAGAGAGATCACGCGTCAGCGAGAGAATCTCCAAAGGAACAAGGGTGGATTCCTTCAGGGCCCACTGCATAGCGTCTTTCCTGATCCTGCGCTCCTCATCCGTCTCTTTTGGCAACGACATCGTTTTCATGAAAAGGTTGAAGGCCTCGGTATCTTTTTTTGCAAGATTCATAAAATCATCGGAAAGCGATTTGGCAATTTCGCGGGCCTGTGACATAGCTTCCTGCCCCGATGCGAATTTATCGCGCCCAATGGTAAGGTTGGCCACCATTTCAGTCAGACGGGAAGCCAGGGATGCACAAATCGCTGCCACCGACCCGCCTCCAGGTGCAGGGCTGGAGGATCCGAGTACCTCGAGAAAGGCCTGAATCGAAAGAGAAGAAAAATCCTTCATCGAACAGTCCTCCGTTCCTGAAAACAATCTGCCATGCACTCGCCTCTTTTGAAGATCGAATAAATCGGGGGAACTCCGGTTTGATATGCCAGAATGGCAGGAGTTTCGCCGTCCAGAATCAGGAAGTCAGCGTATTTTCTCTTTTCGAGGCTCCCGACAATAGAGTCCATCCTTATCGCGCGGGCCGCATTAAGTGTGCAGGCGGCAAGAGCCTCATTAACAGTCATCATCATGTTCATCACTGCCAAGCTAAAGACAAAAGGCATCGATTGCGTAAAGGATGATCCGGGGTTGCAGTCAGTGGACAGAGCGACGGTAAGGCCCAGTTCCATCATCCTTCGGGCGTTTGCGGGGGGTTTTCTCAGGCTGTACGCGGTCGCGGGCAGGAGTACGGCTATGACGCCTGCTTTAGCCATGGCGGCAAGGTTTGTGTCATTTGTGGCGAGAAGATGCTCTGCCGAAACAGCGCCTATCTCCGCGGCAAGAGCTGCGCCTCCGGTATCGTTTACCTCATCCGCATGGATCTTTGAGGCCATCCCGTGTTCTTTTGCGGCCAGGAGAATTCTTCTGCTTTGAGGGACTGAAAAGACTCCTTCCTCACAAAAAACGTCACAGAACGCGGACCCGCATTCCCTTGAGACAGCCGGGATCATTTCATTGACAATGAGATCCACGTATCCGTCAGAATCGCCCTTATACTCCATAGGCACCGCATGTGCTCCCATAAAGGTGGAGACAATGTCCAGGGGTGTCTCCCTGCCGATTTGTTCTATGACCTTAAGCATTCTGATCTCGGATTTGGTGTCAAGGCCATAACCACTCTTGATCTCGACAGTAGTGGTTCCATGAAGCAACGCGGTCATGACGTTTTTTCTGGTCGCCCCCAGGAGAACTTCATCGGTGGATTCCCTCACGGATCTTACGGATGAAAGAATGCCGCCTCCGGCTTTGAGCATCTCAAGGTATGGAGTTCCGGCAAGACGTTTCGAAAACTCGGCCTCTCTCGGGGAAGAAAAGCACATGTGGGTGTGTGGGTCGACAAAACCGGGAACGAGGCATCTGCCTTCACAGGTTATTTCCTGGTCAACCTGCTTATGGGAAAGCCCCTTAAGGACTTCCGTTTCATCTCCTATACGTTCTATAAGACCGTTTTTTACTAGAACCGCACCGCACTCCCAGAATGAAATGCTGTAGCTGCCTTTTTTTTCCGCAGTTCTGGAGGAATTCGAAACCGGAGTGTTGATCCTGGCGTTTCGGAAGAGTTTTGTCGTCATTTACTCTCCCCCGACATCTCGAGAAGTTTCAGCTCGATAACCTGTTCCGGAAGGAAGCCCGCGATCTGCAGATAATGAGCGGCGCTTTCATAAAGGGCCGAGGCTGGGATCATTCCGTAAATTTCAGTTTCAACTACAGATACCCCCCACCTTGAAGCCTCATTTCTTATCAGCTCGAGGACCCTGTAAAGCGGATTTCTTTCGTGGTCGACAATATTTACACTGACCTGGACAAGGCCCCGGTCTTCAAGAGCAAGACCTATAGCCTTTACGTGGGCAAGTCCTCCTCCGGAAAACCGTATCGACCGGGCGATCTCCCTGGCTATCTCAAGCCTGGAAGTTCCCAGGTTGACATTGAAAGCAACCAGGAATTTTCTTGCTCCCACCACTGTGGCGCCTGCAGTGGGGTGCAGGACGGGCTCACCCGCATCCGGGTGCCTTTGAGGATCTGTTATTGATTGCTTCAGGGCTTCGTACTGACCCTTCCGGATATTTTCAAGATTCTTCCTGTCTGGTTTGAGTGCGGCATCCTCATAGAAATATACCGGGACCCCGGTTTCAGAATTCAATCTCCTTCCGAAGGAGTGTGCGATCTCAACGCACTCCTCCATTGAAATGTCCCTGATTGGAGTGAATGGGACAACATCCAGAGCGCCAATCCTTGGATGGGCTCCTGTATGGGAATTCATGTCGATCATTGAAAAGGCTGTTTTCGCCGCCTTCAGGAGAGCTTCCTGAATGGCATCAGGATCTCCGGCAAGACTTACGACAAGCCGGTTGTGGTCCTCATCGGCTCTTGCGTCGAACAGATGAAAACCATTCTGGTTCCTGAAAGGAGCCAGAATCCTGTCTATGACATCCTTGCGCCTTCCCTCACTGAAGTTGGGTACACACTCTACGATCCTCATGGTTTCCCTCCGCATGGCTGGTTCTATCTGCGAAATATAATATTTCCCATATTTTCAGTCTTCAGGTTTTCAATGTTATCAAACGAAGAAGGAGTTCGTCATCGGCAATATACGGAAGGGTTACATGATCTCCCGTAGAGGCGTTGTGTTCGATTATGGTCTCTATCGAATGGATGTTTCTGGCCCAGGAACGGCGGGCTACTCCGCCGATAACATCCCAGGAAATCGAGCTCCTGATCACCTCATCGACCCTTTGGCTTCCGTCCAGGACAAGGCCGAAGCCGCCGTTGATGGCCTTCCCGATCCCGACTCCGCCGCCGTTGTGGAGGGCGACCATACTCATTCCCCTTGCCGCGTTTCCAGCGAAGCACTGTACGGCCATGTCAGCCATTACATTGCTGCCGTCCTTGATATTGGCCGTTTCACGGAAGGGCGAATCCGTACCACCGGTGTCATGGTGATCTCTTCCCAGCATTATGGGACCTATGTCTCCATTTCTGACCATTTCGTTAAATCGCAGGGCTATTCGGACACGCCCTGTTGCGTCCTGGTAGAGGATCCTGGCCTGTGTTCCCACGACCATGCGGTTTTTCCCGGCATCCCTCACCCAGATATAATTATCCCTGTCCTGCGAGCGTCTCTCAGGGTCTATGCATTCCAGGGCTGCAAGATCAGTCTTTTCAAGATCTTCCGGGCTTCCGCTCAGACATACCCAGCGGAAGGGGCCGTAACCGTAATCGAAGAGCTCCGGTCCCATTATGTCCTCAACGTATGAGGGAAAAACGAAGCCGTTCTTCGTGTCCTTTCCGTTTTTTGCAATTTCGGTACGCCCAGCGTCGAAAACCGCCTTCATGAATGAGTTTCCGTAGTCAAAGAAGTACGTTCCCTTCGCCGAAAGGGATTTTATGATATCAAAGTGCTTGCTGAGGCTTTCGTCTACAAGAGATCTGAACTTCTTCCTGTCTTTTTTCAACATCTCCGATCTCTCTTCGAACGTGAGATGGTAGGGGCAGTAACCGCCGTCGTATGGGGCGTGACATGAAGTCTGGTCGGAAAGGAGGTCGATGTGAATATTCCTTGAATGGGCAAATTGAAGAAGATCTACTATGTTTCCATGATAGGCGATAGAGATGGTCTTTCTGCTCTTTATGTATTCTGAAGCAAGCCTGAAGACCTCCTCAAGGTCGTTTGAGACAACAGAAACCCAACCCTGTTTTTGGCGGGTATTGATCCTGGAAATATCGACCTCAGCGATGACCCCCACGCACCCGGCTATTTCTGCGGACTTCGGTTGGGCTCCGCTCATCCCTCCTAGCCCGGACGAGACGAAAAGCACTCCCTCAAGCCCCTTGCCGGAGGATATGCCCAATTTCCGTCCCGCGTTCAGGATCGTGTTGAAGGTCCCATGAACAATTCCCTGTGGGCCAATGTACATCCAGCCTCCGGCAGTCATCTGGCCGTAATTCGCGACACCCATTTGCTCCGCTATCTCCCAGTCTTCCTGGTTGTCGAACATTCCAACCATAAGTGAATTGGTTATTATTACGCGGGGAGATGAAGGGCCTGAGCGGAAGAGACCAAGCGGGTGACCGGACTCTACGACCAGGGTCATGTCTTCCGTTAGGTTTTCCAGATACTGTTTGATCAGACGATACTGCATCCAGTTCTGACAGACGCTGCCGGTCTCCCCGTATGTTACTAGTTCATACGGGTAGAGGGCCACCTCCGGGTCAAGGTTGTTGTCGATCATCACCTGAAAGGCTTTGCCCTCGAGGCATTTTCCCTTGTAACTTTCGACCGGAAGTCCCTTTGGGGGAGTCGATGGCCGGTATCTGTAGCCGTAAATTCTCCCCCTGTTCCTGAGTTCGTCGATAAATTCGGGGGCCAGAGTGGAATGTAGCTCTTCGGGAATGTACCTGAGCGCGTTCTTCAGAGCTATGAGAGTCTGTTCATTGTCCAGCCTGTATCCTCTATCCGGCGCTCTTCGTATGTTCGGCACGAAAACCGGCGGATCAGGCAATTCGCTTCCCAGCTTAATGGTCATTGCATTTTCTATGCTGCTGTTATCAATCATTTTCAAGCCCCCAGGTTAAATAATCAAATCAGCCCCGCAAAACTACTCAAGCTCACCTACTGCGGCCTCGACGGCTCTAAGGTAGGATCCGTCGTTCACTCTTTCAATTACCTTCTGGATCATCGGATGAAGAAACTGGTCTTCGTCAAGATGAGAAATTTCCGTCCTCACCGACTCATGAACTACCCTGGTCCCGGATCCCGGGATGAGGGGTTTGGAAAAATCCAGCCCCTGGGCGGCAAGGAGAAGCTCAATGGCCAGTGTCATCTTGACGTTGTTCAGTATCTCCATGCCCTTTCGGGCGGAATACATTCCCATTGAGACATGATCCTCCTGGTTTGCCGATGTGGGAATGGAGTCGACCGATGATGGGTGTGCGAGTACCTTGTTCTCTGAAACAAGCGCGGCGGCCACGTATTGTGGGATCATAAACCCGCTGTTGATCCCGCTGTTGGCGATCAGAAAGGGAGGGAGTCCGGAAAGTTTGCCGTCTACCAGCCTGGCGGTTCTTCTCTCTGAGATGCTGCCGATCTCCGCCATGGCAATACCGAAGAAATCCATGGCCAGGGCCACGGGCTGGCCGTGAAAGTTGCCGCCGCTTATGGCTTCTCCCTCTGCCGGGAAGATCAGCGGGTTGTCGGTTACCGAATTAATCTCGATCTGGATCTTTTCATGAACGTAATCCACGGCGTCACGGCTGGCTCCGTGAACCTGGGGGATGCAGCGGATCGAGTAGGCGTCCTGAACCCTTTGTGACTTATATTTTTCGACAATTTCACTCCCATTTATGAGGGTTCTGATGTTTTTTGCCACCCTTATCTGCCCCTGGTGCGGCCTCAATTCATGTGTTCTGGGATCAAAAGCATATGGAACTCCCCTGAGGGCCTCCAGGGAAGCGGCGGCGATGATGTCCGCTGTTTTCAGCAGGGAAAGAGCATCCCAGATAGCGATACTGGCTACCCCGGTCATGGCGGCTGTCCCGTTGTTGAGCGCGAGGCCTTCTTTCGGCCAGAGAGTTACAGGCTCCAATCCGTTTTTCCTCAGAGCCTCCGAAGCTTCCATGCGTTTTTCCTGGAAGAAAACATCTCCGAGTCCGAGAAGAGCGATGGCAAGATGGGAGAGGGGGCAGAGATCACCGCTTGCACCCACGGAGCCCTTGGAGGGGATCACCGGATGGATTCCCAGGTTGAGAAAATCCACAAGACGGGACAGCGTTCCCATGCTGATGCCGGAAAAACCGCGGATAAGTGAATTGATCCTGAGAAGGATTATTGCCCGGACTATCTCCTCCGGGAAGGGCTCTCCCACTCCGCACGCATGGCTGACAAGAAGGTTTTTTTGGAGCCTGATGCTCTGATCGGAAGGTATCACCTGGTTGGCAAGGTCCCCGAAACCAGTCGTGATGCCGTATATGGTCTTTCCTTCGTCGACCCATGAACGAACCATCCGCGAGCCTCTTTCCACGAAGGCGACCGCGGAGCTGTCGAGGACGATTTTCTTCCTGTTCCTGGCGACCTGAACAATATCCTCCAGTTTCAATGAATGGCCGTTAAGTTCGAGAATCGAGGATACCATTTCATCGCCCCCTGATGAAAATAGATTCTGACATCAACAGGTTATATTGAAAATCATCTCATGACAATACCCATGGGGGTTTTACATGATGGACATTGTCCATCCGGTCCTGTTAAAACCTTTATTTCGTAGAGAGGGCTCCTTACAACGGTAATTTCGCCGCATTTGGGGCAAAACGTGTTGTTGGACCCCCTCATGTTTCCGGAATAGACGAAATCCAGATGCCTGGAAGCTATATCCATCCGCAACTTAATATCCTGCAAGGGAGTCGGGGGGCGGTCCCATCCATGTGCGGGGAAATACCTTGATATATGGAGAGGTATTCCCTGTGACATTTCTTTTACCCAATGGATCATAGCCTCGAACTCCTCCAGGGAGTCGTTAATACCCGGAACAACGAGATGGGTTATCTCAACGTGTAAGTTTTTTGACAGAGCTGTGAAAATTGTTCTGAGAACTGGTTCAAGGGATCCGCCAAGCCGGGAGTATGTCTCATCCGAAAAACCCTTGAGATCGATGTTCAGAGCATCTGTCGTCTGAAGAAGGATTTCAAGGGGGTCAGGCGAAATGAATCCGTTGGTGACTAGAACTGAGGCGACTCCATGTGATTTAAGAAGCCGGGAGGTCTCCAGTACGAATTCAAACCACACGGACGGTTCGTTGTATGTGAATGCGGCTGAATCTATTCCGGCATCACAAACCAACGAAAGAACATCTTCAGGGGCGGCTTTTTCCAGGCCTGATCCGGTTACCGCGCGGGAAAGGTGGGCATTCTGGCAGAAGGGACAGAAAAGATTGCAGCCGAAAGTTCCAAGAGAAAGGATCCTGCTTCCCGGTCTCCAGTGAAAGAGCGGTTTCTTTTCTATCGGATCGATCGCGGCGCACATCAGGCCGTAGTTCAAAGAAACAAGTTTGCCGTCAATATTTTTCCGGGCTCCGCATGCTCCGGTTTCCCCCGGGTTTACGTTGCAGGAACGGGGACAAAGTGTGCATCGAACATCGCCATTATCCCCTTTTTCCCAAAAGAGGGCGGTTTTTCCGGTTTCATTCTCTTTAGTTGCTTCATCCATTATTCCGAAAACCTTGATACGGAAAATCTCCAGACGATCATGCCTTCGGAAGAAGATATTCCCGCCTTTTTCATGGCAATGGAAACCTGAAGATCCGGAGTGTCAATACCTGCCAAATCCGGGAGAAGAACCCCCCTTTTAGAACCCTTCTCAACAATAACTCCGTAAACCACGGGGTCAAGTGCTGATAATTCAGGCACTAGCTCCGGATGTTCAAGAACATCAACCGATATGATGCATTGTTCAGCCTCCTTCGGCTTTACAGGCGAAAATCTCGGGTCGCGACATGCCGCGGCATGGGCGTTATTGATTATTTCTTCCCAAATGAAGCCGTACGAAGGGCGGATCGTTCCGATGCATCCTCTAAGATCTCCCGTTCTTCCCTTTATCGATACAAAGCATGCCCTGCGGATATTCAGATCCGGTATCAATAATAATTCAGAAAAATCGATCCCGCTGCATGGATCAATATTTTTAGCAGTGTTTTCTATACTCTTCCTGGCCAGAATGACATAAGGATGCATTTTTGTAACATCGGATGCAGGCAAACCGCTCACCTTATGACATCCCTCCCTTCCATAGGGCAGTCGCGTAACCAACACCGAAAGGCGCCTCGTAGGATAAAACCTCAATTCCACTTCCGCCGGAAAGCCCTATAAGGCATAGTGCGGACCTAAGTCCGCACTCCCCAGCGTTCTGGATGGTAACAGCGGGGAGAGAAAAAACCGGAAAGGGGGATGACATTTCAAGTGATTCGAGGATTGTTCTGTCCAGCACCTCAGCGTCGGGGTGGTATCCTCCAGGACCTTCATCATTCAGACAATGTGATAGATCTCCGCTTGCAAGAAGGGCCCATCCGGTTTTGGAGGAAAAAGTCCTGAGGTGGCAGCCCAGGTCAAAGGACTGTTTATATGATAGAGTCACCGGGTTCGCGAGTATCATCGGGGGAATGTATCCCAGGGCAAGCTGAAGAAAAACAAGGGAAACAACAGCAGCATAATCAAGGGAAAAAACTTTTTCCCGATGTTCGAGAACGGGAAAGATCGAGTTCAAATGAAGCGAAAGAGCCTTTCCCTCTTCCCCGGCACCCTCTACGACGGCGGATGCGGTTCTGGCTCCGAATTCGGCGAGGTTTCCTGTAAATTTTTCAGCATGGATGATGGTAAAAGAGCTCCCGGTACTCGCATGAGGATCGAGCACCAATAAAAAATCCGGTCTTATCCCCTTCAAAGATCTCCCGACAGAGCGAAACGCCGAAACGGTCTTTCCGCAACTTGCTCTGGAAAGGGATGCAACCTGCGGTACCAGGATAGGCGCATGCGGAACAAGGAAACCCAAAGACCACATAATAATCCCCTCCGGCAAATGACTTCGAAGACTCTGTTATCATGTATTATGACAATAAGGGGCTTGTTAATCCAACGATATGAAAAACTCAATATCTTGCTTTAAGGGGTCTCGCATCTGGCCGATCCCCCCATTTTTGAGGGATTATCCCTGTACGGTTGGGAGGATATCGTGAATATTCCTAAGAATTGCGAGAAAAACGCTTCCCGTCTTTTTGAACTTGTTTCCGAAATGGAAGATATTTTGAAAAAAACCGGAAGAGCAAAAGACCACAGCGGGAAACGAATCTCAGATCCAGGGGTTGCCCTTCTGCCTGCGGTTGCCAATGTTCTGTCCCTTCCCCTCTCACAGGCAGCCCGGATCATTCTGATATCTTCGTTATTGAGAAGTACAGGCGGCGACCTTCATTGCAGGTTCAATGAACTCGCTGCGCTGTCCGGTCTCTCGGAAAGAACTGCATATCGCGCCCTTAAGGAGATCAAGCAATCGGGGCTTTTCGAAATTCTTGCCACTCCGGGAGTCGGGGTGCAGATATCAGCCGACTGGCTCTGGAAAAGCATGAGGGATGGGGCCAGAAAAATATTGGAGAAGGGAAAGACCAGCACCAAAGTGGATCACAAAATCAGCATCGCATCCCCGAAAGAATAAAACCTGTATTTTTCATTTACAGCCACCCTGTATGCCCTCATTGTCAAATCGAGACCGGCAAAAGCGGAAACGAGCATTATAAGGGAGCTTCGGGGGATGTGAAAATTTGTTATCATTGCGTCAACGGTTTTGAATCTGTAACCAGGGTAGAAAAAAGCTCTGGTGGAGAAAGAACCTGGGGCCACTTCTCCATTTTCCATTGTCCTGCTTTCAAGTGCCCTTACGACTGTTGTTCCTACCGCAATTACCCTTCCCCCGGATGACTTGACCTTCCTCACAATAGCGCCGGTTTCCTCCGGGATAAAACAATCCTCGGAATGCATCATGTGCTGCCGGATGTCGGCGGTCTTGACAGGACTGAACGTCCCAAGGCCTACATTAAGGGTTATCCTCCCTGTTTCGATCCCCATGGCCCCGATCTCCGAGAGAAGGGAAGGAGTGAAATGCAGTCCGGCGGTTGGAGCGGCGACGGAGCCGTTCTGTCTGGCATAGACAGTCTGGTATCTTTCAGGGTCCACAGCAACGTTTTTTATGTAAGGGGGAAGAGGGACATTGCCGCATCTTTCAATGAATGAAGCAACGTCCAAACCTTCCGGGAATGAACAGATCCTTGTCCCTTCATCCCCATGCCCAAGAATTCTTACTGCCACCCCTTCGGCCAGAAGTACTGTTTGCCCGGGAGGTGCTTTTCTGCCTGGCCGGACAAGCACCTCCCAGAGTTCACCTTCAGGTTTTGAAAGAGGTTTCAGCAGAAATATCTCCAGACGGGATGTTCCATCGACCTTCCTGCCGGTTAATCGGGCCTTGATAACCCGGGTATCGTTGAGAATTATCGCATCCCCGGGGTTCAAAAAAGAGACGAACTGTCTGAAAATAACGTGGCGGATAGTTCCGGTGGAGCGTTCAAGCACGAGAAGTCTTGATGAATCCCTCGGTTCCAGTGGAACCTGCGCTATCATCTCCTCCGGAAGATCGTAGCTGTAACTGTCCAGGTTGAAATGATCGGAGCAGGGTTCTTCCCCTTTACCGGCCGGCGGAAGAGCCGGGCTTGTACTTTCCGTCATTTTCAGTAGGTAACCTTTTCCATGCTTGTTCCGGGGAAGTAGTGCTGAAGAATTCTGCAGTGATCCCAGCCGGATTCGGCCAAACTCTTTGCGCCCCACTGCGACATGCCGACACCGTGCCCCCAGCCCCTGCCTGAAAACGTGATTGCGTCTCCCGCAGAGGCTGGAGCCTTCAGCGCGGGAGCAGCCAACACGAGGGTAGTGCATCCGCTCTGCCTTTCAAGGGCTTTCTTGAGGTGTATGCTTCTTCTTTCAGGCCTAAGGAGCATGTCCATGAGCTCCTCCGAAGTAAAAACGCCCTTCTGGGTAAGTGAAATAAGGAGCTGTTCATCCTGGGGCGTCAGAGGGACAGGCTCGTTTCCGGAAACTGCAGGAGATGATATCGTCCTGGTTTGAGGAGGAACCGAAGGAGAGCTTTCCACGATGGTGAAAAACGTGCTCCTGATCCTGTCGTTTCCCATAAATGTTCGGAATTGGCTTGACTTGATCGTCACTATCCCGGCTGTGCCCTTGAGCGTTATGGTTTCCGCTCTTCCGGCCCTATCGGTTGAACTGATTTCGAGAGCGGTCAGATCGCCGATCTTTATGTCCTTTGAATAGAGGACTCTCTGGATCTCGGAAAGTCTCAGGGTTGTCAGCCAGCGGGAATAAGGAGATTCATACTGTATGGGTTCCGGTTTGCCCTGGAGATACGGGATGCTCGACCCCCATACGGAAGCCACATTGGCTGTATGGCCGCCGCTGTCGGCATGGTAAAAGGTAGCAGCATATGAACCCTGGTATTTGAGGACCATACCCCTTGTGGAATCAACGGCCTCGGATAATGTGGGATCCTCGGCGTTGACTCCCCTGTAAACCTGGCAGTGATCCGTGGCGCATAGATCAAACCCGCTGGCCCCGTGTTTGTTTCTGCTTCTGAATGCGTATGTTCTTGCAATAATGGCCTGGGCCTTCAGTGATTCCATCGGCCAAACCGGGTTTACTTCCATCTTCAGTACACCCTTCAGGTAATCCTCCACCCCGATAACATTGACGACGTTGAAGCCTCTGCCCTCGCCAACCAGACGAAAGTGGCCCCGGTAAGGACGATTGTTCCAGTAAATGAGTCCCGTGCTTTGGATAGTTACCGGAAGTTTGAGCTTTGCGGAGCCTGCGCTGACTATCCCCGAAGAGCTGAGTGCGACCTGAACCGGCGATTTGAATGTTGCACTCTCACCGGAAGCGCCTGTCAGGGTCAGCGGTGCGCTTTTTGCAGAGAAAGCGGCTTTGTCGTCACCTGTCGATATGCCAACAGAGATGATCCCGGCGGAAGAAGCAGGGGCCTGTTGCACGGAAGCCGCCAGAAAAAATGCGATCACAAATATCCAAACAGAATGCGCTGTAATTTTCCTCATTTCACTCTCTCCAAACAAGAATAGGTTATTAAAATTCAGGATCTGCCGCTTCGTCTTCTTCAAGCAAAAATGTCCTCTGATCCGTTGCCATCTCAACTGGATATTCAATGTCCAGACAGCCATAACCATTCCGGGTCGCCTTGCGTCCCCTTGGGGTTCTCTCAATAAATCCTTTCTGGATCAGAAATGGTTCGTAGATATCTTCTATGGTTTGGGCTTCTTCGTTGAGGGCGGCGGAAAGAGTTGAAAGCCCCACGGGACCTCCGCCGAAAAGATCAATCACCGCATAAAGGTATCTGCGATCCCGTTCATCCATTCCGACAGAATCGACTCCAAGCATATTCAGCGCGGTTCTGGCGAGATTGACGTCGATCGACGACTCGCAGCGGACTTCCGCCACGTCACGGACCCTTCTAAGCAGGCGGAGAGCAACCCGTGGCGTTCCCCTGGCGCTTTTTGCGATGACCATAGCTGCTTCACTTGATATGTCTATGGACAAAAGTCGAGCCCCTCTGACAATAATGGTTGAAACGTCCTCGGGAGCATAAAGCTCCAGCTGTTCAACTATGCCAAACCTTGCTCGAAGAGGTGATGTCAGCAGGCCAAGGCGCGTAGTTGCCCCCACTAGCGTAAAAGGGGGCAGTTGAAGACGTATGTTTCTCGCAAGCGGTCCTTTCCCCACTATTATGTCAAGAAAAAAATCCTCCATCCCGGGGTAAAGAACCTCCTCAACCGCGGGGGAAAGACGGTGAATTTCATCGATGAAAAGCACATCGTTGGGCTGAAGATTTGAAAGAATGGCGGCAAGATCTCCTGCCCTTTCAAGAGCAGGTCCGGAAGTAACCCTGAACTGCCCTCTCATCTCGTTGGCTATGATCCCCGCAAGTGTTGTTTTGCCAAGACCCGGGGGACCGTAAAAAAGACAGTGGTCAAGGGGCTCACCTCGTTTTCGGGCAGCCTGTATGTATATTCCAAGCTTGTTTTTGAGGTCTCCCTGCCCGATGAACTCAGCGAGACTGGCGGGCCTGAAACCGGAAATGTTCTCCTCTATTATTCCAGCGGCTGTTTCGGTCAATTTTTCAGGGATCTCATTCAAACGAACACCTCAGTTTCTTCGCAATTCGCTCAGGGCTTCGCGGAGAAGATCCTCCGGCGATCCGGGTATTTTCCCGAGTCTGTCGATAACCCTGGAAACCGCAGGGCGCGACTCAACCCTGGTAAAACCAAGAGTCTCGAGTGCCTGGTATACGAACATCACCTGGTCGTCGCTGTCGGTCGAAGCCATGTCTGAGATTATTCCGAACCCTGTTTTTTCAATATTCTGCTTCAACTCGAAACAAAGCCTTTCCGCGGTTTTTTTACCGACTCCCGGAACCTGGCAGAGCACGCTGCTGCGGGCTGAAGTGATGGAGTTGATTATTTCCCTGAAGTCCAGCGTTCGCATAATGGCGATCGCAACTTTTGATCCCACGCCGCGGACCTTCAGCAACAGGTGAAAAAGCAGCCTCTCCTCCTTATCCATAAAGCCGAAAAGTGCTGGACCAGCATCGCTTACTTGAAGACAGGTCAAAACTCTGATATTTTCCTCGGAGGATGCCTCGCGGAAAACGCTTTTCGAGCACATCAGAAAAAAACCAATCCCGCCAACTTCGATCCCTATTCCTTCGCTGTCGATGCTGGATACTTTGCCCTCCAGGCTGTAGAGCAATCTCAATCACCGCTTTTCGTTTTCTTGTTAAAATCCCAAAGGGCAAGCCCGGTAACAGCTATGGCCAGAGCATCGGCGGCATCATCCTGGCAGGGAACGCTGCCCATATTCAATATCCTTGAGATCATTTGCTGTACCTGGCGTTTTTCCGCCCTTCCGTTTCCGCAAACAGACATTTTGACTTCGGCCGGTTTGGGTTGAACTACAGGGATCTTATGTCTGGCGGCCAGAAGGAGAACGACACCGCGTATTTGAAATATGTATTCTGCGGTGGTCGTATTTTTACCGAAATACAGCCGTTCCACGGAAATCAGGTCGGGGCGGGCCTCCGAAATCAGAGCATCAAGGCGATCAAAAAGGTAGAGAATTCTTGCCTCCAAGGGTTCGTCCGGTGAAGTGAAAAGACATCCATAGGATCCTGCTGAATATTTGGCAGCCTCCTGGAAAACAATTCCGTAACCCATTCTTGCGATCCCGGGGTCAATGCCGAAACAGGTCCGGTCCATTAAGATTAACCGGCGATTTCTTCCATGATATCATCGGGAATATCGAAGTTTGCATGGACATTCTGGACATCGTCGTTGTCCTCCAGAGTTTCAAGAAAACGGAGGATCTTTTCAGCTTCCGCCCTTGTCTTTACCTCGACCGTTGTCTTGGGAACCATCACCATCTCGGATCCTTCCACTGCATAACCGGCAGAGATGAGGGCCTCCCTGACCTGGCTCATCAAAGCGGGGTCGCATATTACGCTATAATCCTGGCCATTGTTCTCGAGATCATCCGCTCCGGCCTCAAGGCATGCCATAAGTAACTCTTCTTCGTTGAGACCCTTTCCAATAACGGATATGGAACCCTTTCTCTGGAAAATCCATGAAACGCAGCCGGCCTCGCCGAGAGATCCTCCAGCCCTGCTGAAAAGAAACCTGATCTCCGAGGCCGTTCTGTTCTTGTTGTCCGTAAGCGCATCAACAAGAATCGCAACTCCCCCGGTGCCGTATCCTTCATAGGACATCTCCTCGTAGGAAACGCCATCCATTCCGCCCGAGCCTTTCTTGATAGCCTTTTCAATGGTGTCGACGGGAACGTTGGCTCCTCTTGCGCGCTCTACGGCAGACTTGAGGCTGGCATTCATGGCAATATCCGAGCCTCCATTCCTGGAGGCCACCATGACAGCCCTGATGTACTTCTGGAAGGCCTTTCCTCTCTTTGCGTCCTGTGCTGATTTACGGTGCTTTATATTTGCCCATTTGGA
This sequence comes from Thermovirgaceae bacterium, assembly GCA_030656095.1. Classification (GTDB taxonomy): domain Bacteria; phylum Synergistota; class Synergistia; order Synergistales; family Thermovirgaceae; genus UBA2252. The sequence continues at coordinate 33,609 of JAUSOU010000001.1, forward strand.
ATGTCCCGACATTTATTATCACTCCTGTCGCTCTGCCAGTTTTGCATCAATTATGCATATGGGAGCTGAGGTTCGCTTATGAGCGGAGCGGGTAAAAGCAGACTCGATCCTTTTAGCCACGTCCTGTTCGGCATCACCTGTCGCGAGGTATCTGTCGATCTGCAGATATGTCAAACCGAGTTCCTCCTCGTCCGTCTGGCCGGGCAGGAGGCCCGCTGAGGGAGGTTTTTTGATTATTCCGGGTGGAACTCCGAGTTCCCTGGCGATCTGAAGGACCTCGCCCTTGAGAAGATCACCAAGCGGGAGAATATCGACCCCTGAATCTCCGTATTTGGTGAAGTAACCCAATGAAATTTCGGCCTTGTTTCCAGTCCCGCAAACGATAAGGTTATTCAGCTGGCCGATACAGTAAAGGGTAGTCATTCTGAGGCGGGGTTTCAGATTCGCAAGGTGCAGTCCCTGTTCGGAAGAGATGTTGAAGGGAAGGGCACGCAACAGGGTATCGTAAGTTTCAGTAAGTTCCACCTTTAGCCAGGGAAGGTTGAATTCTTCCACGACCTTCATCGCGTCCTCCAGGTCCTCTCCGGCGCTGTGGCAGGGCATAATTACCGCAAGCATCCTGTTCCCGCAAACCATCTTGAGAAGACCGGCTACAACGGCGGAATCTATACCGCCGCTCAGTCCGACAATTCCTCCTGATTTACCGGAATCTCTTAATCTTTCGGTTATCCATTCCGAAATATTCCGGACAAGGTGCTTTGCGTCCCTGTATATCGTCATTTTCGCCACGCTCCGTTGAACAGGGTCAGAAGGGTTCATACGATATTCTAGCATAGTCGGACTTGAGTATTAATGAAGGGATGTAAGGGGGGCATACAGTAACGGATTCATCCCGCGGGTAAACGGAAATTTGTTGCGGGTTTCCTGAAGGAGGGAAGGGGTGATCTCAACGGTCATGATCTTCTCCTCACTTTCGGAGCACTGTGTCAGAATGATTCCGTCCGGCGCAACCGCCAGGGAGTGTCCCCCGTATTGATCTCCGCCTCCCTCCCCGCATCTGTTGCAGCCAATTACGAAAATCTGGTTCTCAATTGCCCTTGCCCTGAGTAGGGTCGTCCAGTGATCAATCCGGGGGACAGGCCACTGTGCAGGTACAAACAGAATATCCGTTCCGGCAAGGGCAAGAGATCTGATAAATTCTGGAAACCTGATGTCGTAACATATGGCCGCCGCCGCGGTAATGCCGTATAGATCGAACAGAAGGGGGTGATCTCCGGGTGAGAAGTGGATGGGTTCATCCAGAAGAGGGAAGAGATGGCCCTTGTCGTAGGAACCTTTCAATGAGCCAGTGTCGTCGATAACATGGCAGCGGTTAAACATTGCCCCGGAAGAGGGGTCTTTGCATGGCATGCTTCCTCCTACTATGCTCAATCCTTTCTTTTTTGACGCGTACATCAGCATTGCCAGAGCATCCGGACTTGACAGTGAATGTTCCCGCATTCTGGGGTTGTCGTAGGAACAGGTCCAGAGCTCAGGCAATACCACTACCGAAGGTCCGTCGGGCAGAGAATCAAGCCTGGCTTTCATTTTGGAAATATTTTCCTCGGGGTTGCCCCATATAACATCTGACTGGATAATGTGAATGGTAATGGTTTTCAAAAATCTTCCCCCTTTAATTACATCCATCTTTTACGGGAGGTCGTGTTTTGGAAAAATTAGCACGGTTCAGTGTTTCGCTGCCGGCCACGCTTCTGGATAAATTCGATGTGTGGATAGAGATGCGAGGACATAAAACAAGGTCTGATGCTCTTCGTCAACTGATACGCCGCTTCATTTCAGAATCCTGCTGGGAAGACGGAGAGCAAACGATATTTGGAACTGTGACCCTGACATACGATCATCACTCTCATGATTCCGCCCAGGAAATAACGGCACTTCAGCACAATTTCGGGGATCTCATAATATGCTCCACACACATACACGCTGACCGCCATCACTGTTTCGAAAGCGTAGTTTTCAAGGGAAAGGCATCCCGTGTGAAGGAATTCATCAAGGAGGTAAGCGGTCTAAAGGATGTTTACGGTTCAGACCCTATAATTACGGCAATCCCCTGATAATTATCCTGCGATAACTGAAGGAGGCAAACTGCCACCATTTAAAAAGCTCAGCCAGAGGGAAGTTCGTGACTCGCTTTTCTCCTCCGGGGTGTTCCCTCAAGCAGAATCAGCGTCCTGCTCCCGCATTCCGGACACATTGAAGTGTGATTCTTCTCTTCGGTCTCAAAAGCCTTTTTACAGGCCGCGCATCTGTACTTCCTCTTTTCAGCCATGAACACATCACATCCTAATAAGATGGCGGTTCCGCCCAAAATGGACAAAACCGCCATAATTTTTTTGACTTAAATGTTGCCGACGGTAGCCACCATTACGGCCTTGATCGTATGGAGCCTGTTCTCGGACTCGTCGAATACTTTCGAATTGGGGGATTCGAAAACGTCTTCAGTGACCTCGTTGCCCTTGACCGCGGGAAGGCAGTGAAGAAATATGCAGTCAGGATTGCCGGTCGAATCCATAAGTTCACTGTTCACCTGGTATGGTTTGAGAAGGGCCACGCGCTCTGCAAGCTTGTCTTCTTCGCCCATGGATGCCCAAACGTCAGTATAGATTGCGTTGGCTCCTTTTACCGCCTCAGCGGGGTCCTCAAGAAAGTCTATGGTGGCACCTGTTTTGGAGGCAAGCTTCCTGCACTCTTCGACAAGGGCCTTTTCAGGGAAGAGGTTCCCCGGAGCGGCTATCCGGAAATGAACCCCCATTTTGGCAGAACCGATCATAAGGGAGTTGGCCATGTTGTTCCTTCCATCCCCCGTATATACAAGTTTCAACCCGTTCAGTTTTCCGAAGTTTTCCTGCAGCGTAAGAAAATCAGCCAGTATCTGGGTGGGATGATACATATCGGTGAGTCCGTTCCAGACCGGGATGCCGGAATACTTCGCCAGCTCCTCAACAACGGACTGCTTGAAGCCTCGATACTGGATCCCGTCGAACATCCTGCCGAGAACCCTGGCGGTATCCTTTACTGATTCCTTGTGGCCAAGCTGTATATCGTTCTTGCCAAGATATTCCGGGTGGCCTCCTTCGTCGATGCAGGCAACGGTAAAGGCGCAACGGGTCCTTGTGGAAGGCTT
>JAUSOU010000002.1 GCA_030656095.1 Thermovirgaceae bacterium
TCGTAATATTTCAGCTGGTTCCTTATCCTGTCCCGGTCGACAGGCGATATCCCGTCAAGAGGCCCTTTGATGAAGACCCTGTTTTTGCGCAGCTCCCTGAATTTCAGGCAAAGGGTTTTGATGTTTTCGGGGCTCAGACTGGCGGAATGGATGTCTGTTATCTCCTCTTCCGTTCTGCCCTCCAGGACATCAAAAAGCAGGGCCAATTCGTCATTCGACAGGATGAACGCAAAATGAGGCTTTGCGTCGTAGATGACATTGTCGCCGCCATGTTTGAAAAGCTTGACCAGAGGGTATTCCCTTTCGAAAAAAGAGGTCGCGGTATGACTCAACATTGCTCAGTCCTCAAAGGTTCGTATCGTTCGGGATCCGGGGGCATACCAAAACATTTCCTCCCGGCGCTCTCGCATACGAGTCAAGAAAGCACCGGGAGGAAAATAGTCTATTGTGTTGCCGGGCTGATCAGCCGGCATAGGTGCTCAGCATATTCGAATCCCTGGTGGAAGTCATCGTGTCATCCGTCACAGTGTCGATATCACAACTGCAGTCGCAGCTGCAGTCGCATGTACCGCCGCCCTTGACTGCGTTCGCGGCCTCGAAATCGATCTCCACGACCCGTTTCAGTCTCTCCATTACCTAACCCCCTTCCCTCATTTGCTGTAGTGGAGTTTCTACCAGTTCAACCAAATTGTCAATGAGGCTGGAGAGCGTAGGGGCCTTTCGAAAAGTTCACGATAGACGCATTGCAGGTTTTGTCCGCGATGTGCTAAAACGTTTAAGGATGGAGGCGAAGGCCCATTCATTAGCGGTTTCGCGGAATCGTCAGGAATGACGTCAGTGTGTGTTTGACCCGCCTTAGTCACGAGTTCCGGGTAACGCGTAACGATCCATAAATAAGGAGGTCTTCAAATGTTCTGCAAGAGCAGTGAGATAAGAGAGATACGCAGGGAGAATCTTCAGGGCGGCCCGGGAGGCGCGATGTTCTTCCCGTTGATAGCGGCAGGAGAAAAGCCGGAGGGGAGTCACTTCAAGATGGTCGCACGAATCGATCTGGATCCCGGCGCAGCGGTCGGAGAGCACGTGCATTCGGGTGACGAGGAGGTTTACTTCATAGTTTCCGGTAAAGGGATTTTTTCAGAGGATGGAGTTCCTACGGAGGTTGGCCCGGGAGACACTTCTCTGACACTCAAGGGTCACAGGCACTCCATCACAAACACCGGCGATGTTCCCCTGGTCTTTTTCGCGGTCATCGCGGAATAGAAAACCAGAGCAGAACAGCCATTGCGGCGGCCAGTATCAGGCCGAAAAAAAACACCGCCTGTATGCCCCAGCCGATGTAAACGGCCCCCATCATCAGAGGGCCCAGGGTCTGTCCCAGGCGCAGGGACATGCTGTTCAGGGAAAGGAAAACGGCCCTGCTGTCAGGTGGGGCGATCTCCGTGAGCATGGTCAGGAGCGTAGGCATATTGATCCCCTGTCCCAGGCCGAAGCAGAGTGATGGCAACAGCATGGCGTAGCATGAAGAAAGCCGCAGTATCAGAAGCAGTCCCAGGGCGTAGAGTCCGAAAGCGGTTGTCAGCAGTGTTCTCCGTGAAAAAAGCCTGGTCAGACGGCGTGTCTGAGAGGCGGCGAGCGCGGCGCTGAGGGACATGCCGGCGGAGATCAGCCCAATGGTAAGTGAGGTTGCCGCGAATGTTTCGGCCAGGAAAAAAGGCAGGTATGTCAGGAAAGCCCCGTACAGAATGATGAAGGTAATGGTGCTTGTAAAAAACAGCAGCAGCGTTTGAGGATTCAGCAGCGCCTTTCGGAGGGTCCCTCCCGACGACTGGTTTCGCCGGGGGGGAGATCTGTGTTCCAGGAAAAACAGAACAAGCATTCCAGTGGGAACTCCCAGAAAGGCCAGGGCAAAGGGGTAGTTCCAGCCCAGCATGGCCAGCAGACCACCAAGGGCCGGGTAACTTGCCGTTCCCATGCTCAGCACGCTGGCGTTGTACCCCATGGCGATGGTTCTGTTCTCCTCGTGGAAGAGATCGCCGATAAGCGTGACGTTCAGAGAATTGAGCGCTGCCGCCCCGGTGCCCTGTAAAAAACGCAGGATCAATAGAGTGTGGAAATCAGCGGCGAAAAAACATCCTCCCCCAGCAAACCCGAAGAGGAACAGGCACGGCACAAGTACCTGTTTTCTGCCGAACCTGTCAGCCAGAAGGCCCAGAAGAGGTGTGAAAAGAAGCCCGGGAACGGTGAAGGAAGATACCAGCCAGCCCGCCTCCGCATTGCCGATCCCGAACCGGGCGGCTATTTGAGGAAACGCCGGTGCTATGCTGGCGACGCCGAGGACCGACATCAGCGTTACGCTGAAGATGATGTTCAGGTTCAGATCAAGAAAAAGCGGCCGCCCGGAGGTAGTTTCTTTTCCGGTGGAGATGAGTTTCCTCCCCCTTTTGCTGTTACCAGCGGTTGTGGTGGATCCTGTCCGGGTCGAACCTGTTGGAAGGTTCTTTCTCCTCCCCCGGGTGACCGAGGGCCACAAAGGAGAAGGGATTTATGTCTTCCGGGATATTGAAAAGTTCTCGTGATTTTTTCATGAGCTCATCGTGAGGATAGACGCCAAGCCATACGGAACCTATTCCCATGGCATTGGCGGCCACGAGGATGTTCTGGGTTGCCGCTGCGCAGTCCTGTGGCCAGAAAACCTGGGCCGGCAGATCCTTTGTCTTTCCGCAGACAAGAATAGCGGTCGGGGCCTGGAGCAGCATCTTCGAATAGGGGTGAAATGAAGGCACGGTGTCCAGCGTCTTTCTGTCGTCGATCACGAGGAATTCCCACGGCTGCTGGTTGTGAGCGCTTGGTGCGCTCATGGCGGCTTTGAGCAAAAGTTGGATGATTGCCTTGTCCAGAGGTTTTTCTGTGAATTTCCTTATGCTTCTTCTTGTGAGAATGGCGTCTATCACTTTTGATCCCATCGGTCATTCCTCCTGGATAAAATACCCCTTATGGTATAATAATAAGTGGGGGTGAGATGGATGTGAGTGGTCATCAAGGCCGTGGTTTCGGTCTTAAAAACGATCTGGAGTTTCCTGACCGGTCATGCCGGGCAATAAGGCAAAAGCCCCGATAAAACAAAGGGGAGCTATCCTTTTTCAGGAGGCTTCCCTTTTTATCTATTGACCACGGCGGTCTGCATCAGTGTCCGGCCAGTGTTCCGACTCCATCCTGGGGTTGGCCGGATCGACGACGGCGATCTGTTCGATGCCTCCGCTCTTGGCGCGGAAGAGAGCGGTATCTGCGTTCACGAGTACCGCTTGTTGGGTGATCCCGGCTATGATCTTGGTCACCCCGATCGAAACCGATGTGAATTCGGGGATAATCTCACCTAAGGCCTTCCGTATCCGCTTCGATATCGAAAGCGCCAGCGGAATGTCGCCGCTGTCAAGGACCACCACGAACTGGTTGCCTCCGAAACGCGCAGCAACATCCCCTGAGCGGATGCACTCCCCTATCGCACTCGCCGATTTCTTGAGAAATGAATCGCCGACAAGGTGGCCGTGCGCCTGGCAGATATTCTGGTAGTCGTCGAGATCAATGAACAGCAGGGTCTTTTCTGTTTCATTTTCGATCAGGATCCTGAGAAGATTGTCGCAGTACCTGCGGTTGTAGACCCCGGTGAGTTCATCCCTGAGAGCCATATCCTCGGCATTTTTCTTGGCCGACAGCAGTGATGAAACGTGGGTGACATTCATCCGGAGAATGTCGAGGAAGAAGTACGAGAAAAGAAGGGTGAAGGAGTAGGTCACGACGATATACCCCATCATGAGGTCAAGTTCCCTTAGACGGAGGATGGGGTAGTAGAAACATGCGGCGTTATAGAGGAGTATCAGGAAGAAGGCGAATCCCTTTGGCTGTATGAAGTAAGGCCCGATCAGGGTCGAGAAGAGCAGGGTCATCACCTGCCTCAGGAGCAACACCTCGACCGGGATCCCCAGACGGGTGAAGAAGAGAGGAAATGAGGATATTAATATAAGGTTGGCGATGGCCAGAACGCCCGGGAACGAGCGCTTCCTGGAAGGGAAGAGCATGGCCGTCAGCGGCGCGCATGCGAGATAGGCAAGAGCCAGAATGCCATCAAGTCGCTTCATCAAAGGGTAGCCGAAGAGAATATCCGTCAGAAAAAGAGTTGCGAACCAGCCCGAAAGAATCAGGCAGGTGCAGACTTTCTGCTTTCGCTGCTGCTGCTGATATTCCACCGCAACTTTGCCCATTTCAACCTGAGTCATGATCAGACCTCCGTATCTGAAAAAATCAACAAACATACTTACTTAAAGTATACGATAGTTTGACTGGATAATCAAAAAACGAATTCACGCCTGGCATTCCGGATCCATGTACCGGCCCAAAGGAGAGCGCTTTCCCTGTCTTCCACGATCCCCCCGGCGATCGCCCCGTCAAGGGCTGAAAGTGCCTCCCCTATGAGCGGACCGCTTTCGGTTCCTGCGAGACGTATTATATCCTTACCCGTCAAGGGGTTCGCAAAGGATATTAACCTGAGAGAGTACTCCGAAGCCTTTACTCGGTTCGCGGTCCATGTCTTCATCCGCTCACGACGCCCGGCAAGGCAATCGATCAGTCCCAGGAGAAAGAGTCTGTCGATCCATTTCGGCCCCCTCGTCCTGAACAGCCGTCCGAAGATCTCGGGGTCCATCTTGCCCCAGGTGAGAAAGCGCCATCCGGTGAGGTTTTCGATATCCCTTACAAGGCTTCTCGGCCACCCCCATGAAACTGCGATCCTCCCGGCCTTTTCGCCAGCATCCGCCAGGAGCGCCGCGGCCCTCACCCCCCGGTCGGCGGTCATCTTTCCGGCGAGGCTCATCCTGCGGAGGGTCTCGCTCCATGCAGGAACCGGGAGACTCCCGAAGAATGGGAGCGCCGGTTCCAGGATCCCAAGTGCTTCGAGCGATTCAAGAAAGAGCTGCAGATCTCCTTCGAGGGCAAAAAGTACCTCCTTGCCCATCCGGGGAAACGGAACCGAGGCTATATCCGGCGCGAATAACGGGCAGGCTGCTGTGGAAGCCGGGTCTATCAAAAAATGCGGCAGCAGGGCAGCGAAGCGGGCCAGGCGGACGGCCCTCAAAGGGTCTTCCTTCAGGCGTTCGAGGGGGTTTCCCGTAAAGCGAAGTATCCCCGAAGCGATATCGGTCGCGCCTTTCCAGGGGTCGATGATCTTTCCGGCGGGAGTCATGGCGATGGAGTTGATCGTCAGATCCCTTCGGCCGAGGTCCTCCTCGAGGCTTTTCCCCTGGAAGGACGAAACATCAATCGTTTTTCCGCCGATGACAAGCAGCGCAGTGGTCTTTGGAGGTTTGCCAATCAGCCTGGAATCCGGCCACACGGAAACGATCTCTTCCATCGTGGCCGACGTCGCTACATCCGCGTCGCGGACCTCCCTGCCAAGAATGGTGTCACGCACCGCTCCTCCCACGACGGCCGCGCGATGTCCGGGCATTTCAAGCTTCGCGGCGGCCTCAAGGGCGGTCATCATCACATCGTTCACGGGTATCACCACCCGGACTATTATATCAGCGGGTGGAGCCCACCACTGACACAAAACCGCTCGCTATCCGCCAGGTAGTCCGGATAGTACAATCATTTCGGTGAAAGGAAAAATTTGGAGGACTGTTGTATTGGGTATGATATGGGCTGTTTCGGCTGTTCTGTTTTTCATCTCCCTGGCTTTTGACAGGGGAAGATCGCTGCAGGCCGTCAGGAGTGCCTGGGTCCTTTTCATCGGGGTCCTGCCGATGTTCATTGTCGTGCTTGTCCTCATGTCCCTAAGCCTTGGATTCATCAGCGAACGGATGCTGGTGGATATTCTCGTTGGCAGAGGGATTCTGACTGGTACGGTGATGGCGGCGCTTGCCGGGTCGGTGGCGGCTATACCGGGTTTTGTGGCGTTCCCGCTGGCCGGCATTCTCCTGGAGAAAGGAGTTCCCTACACGGTCCTTGGAGCCTTCACGACCACCCTGATGATGGTAGGGGTCGTGACTTTTCCCCTTGAAAAAAAATTTCTGGGAGCAAAGGTCGCTTTTGTGCGGAACTTCGCCGGGCTTCTGATCGCGATCATCGTTTCTCTGGTCATAGGCTTCTTCTTTGGTGAACTGCCGTGAGGGATCGCACGCTCCTGATCAAAATTGGGGTACTTTGGGGAGTTTTTGCTCTCTTTTTTGCATATTCTATTATTGCCGGTTACGAACCCGGCCTGAAAAGCGGAGAGAATCTGCTCTCTTTCACAAAAACCATGGCGGGCATTCTGCCTCCGGCATTCCTGCTGGTGGGTCTGTTCAACGCGTGGGTGAAAAGGGAGGTCGTGGAAAGGTACCTGGGAAAGGGATCCGGGGTGAAGGGGTATCTATGGGCTATCATTCTTGCGGGGACGATGGTAGGCGGGCTGTTCGTAGCCTTGCCCCTATGCCACGTCCTGCGCAAAAAAGGGGCATCCCTCGGAGTTGTCTTCACCTTCCTGAACGCTTCCGCCATCTGCAGGGTTCCCATGACGATCTTCGAGGCCTCGTTTTTGGGGCTTGAGTTCACCCTGATACGATTTGCTGTTTCTATCCCCCTGCTGATCCTGGCCGCCCGGATGATGGCATTGTGGCTGGGTGAGGATTTCGAGATCTCGGAGGGAATCTCGAAAAGGGCGTAACGGCAGTTTTGCCTCTCAGCCTCCGGCTGCTTCACCCAGGGGGCGAACCGACTCTGCGAACCGGCTGAAGTCCCGTGCGCAGGCATGGACCATCGCTGATAGCGAGTCCCGCTTTATCGAGCTTTGAGACAGCCTCAAGAGCCGCTGTCAATACACCGCTCATCGGTCGTGCCATCCGCTGTCATATGCCTTTGTAAGGGAGGTCAGGTTTTTTCCGCAATACAGGCAGATTGCCGCATCTTTTGTGGTCCATTCCCCACAAAAGGGGCATTTCCTCATGCCTTTTCGCGCCTTTTTGTTTTTGAGGCCTTCGGGGTCGGGTTTCAGTAACAGCGCGTGGGGAAGAGCAGGGATAATGAGTATTACGCCGTACGCCCACCATGCGATAAAGCTGTGGCCTTTGTTTTTTGCGATCATGCCCGGAATTATGCCCAAAATAACGCATATGGTGAGGTAGATCCACAAATGGAAACACCCCCAAAAACTGTCTTCTATTTGAAATAAGAGTCGCCCGGTCTCCGAAATCTCCCCGGGTTTTACTGACCCTCCTTGCTCCAGTACATCTCCGGGGGGAGTTCAGCCTTGAGTTCCCTTCCGAAAAGAGACTCTATCATGATCTCCGGGTTCCTTCCTTCATAAAGTACGGAATAGACCGCCTCTGTAAGGGGGAGTTCCACCCCCAACTCTCTCGAATGCCTGACCAGCGCCTCTACCGTGAATGCCCCCTCAGCCACCTGCCCCAGTGATGCCATGGCTTCATTGAGGGACTTCCCTTCGCCGATGGCCCTTCCAAGGCGGTAGTTTCGCGAAAGCGTGCTGAAGCAGGTGACCATAAGGTCGCCGACGCCCGCGAGTCCTGCCAGGGTCAGAGGGTGGGCTCCATATTTCGAACCGAGCTTCATGACTTCGGCCAGACCCCGGCATGCCAGGGCGGCCAGGGCGTTGAAACCCAGGTCCCTTGTGCTTGCTATACCTGCAGCGATGGCGATGACGTTCTTGACCGCCCCCCCGATCTCCACCCCCGGGACATCGTTGCTGGAGTACGCGCGAAACCTGCCGCCGGAAAACAACTCCTGCCATATCTCCGCCTCGCCGGGAACCGAGGAGGCGATGACCACTGCGGTAGGTTTCCCTTCGATCACCTCTTCTGCGTGGCTCGGTCCGGAGAGGACGCTGAAACGTGAATGGGGGAGGATGTCTGCCGCTATCTGGCTTATTCTCTGCCCCGAGGATATCTCGATCCCCTTTGCGACATTGCAGATACGGACGTCGTTCGGCCAGAAGGGAGCGGCCGTTTCAAAAAAATGCCTCACCGACTGTGTCGGAACGGCTGATACATGGTTATCGGAGGCCTCGGCCGCCTCTTCCAGACTGGATACTGCAGTCAGGGAGGGGCAGAGGGCGCTGTTCTTCAGATAATCGGGGTTTCTCCCCAAGGTGTTGATCGCTCTTGCCTGCCCTTCACGGCGGCACCAGAGAGTGGTCTCGTGTCCTTTTCTGGCCAGAAGATCCGCGAGAGCCGTCCCCCAGCTTCCGGCTCCGTAAACGGTGATCTTTTCCATGATTTCTCCTTTCACGGCTGCTCAGATGCCGATCACGGATTCCTGTCCGTCGAACCAGCAGTAGTTCTGCTCCGGTTTGGTGATGTCCGCCAGGCCAAATGGGAAGTCGCTCGCGAAGACGATATCGTTCCCGATCTGGAATTTGAGCATTTGACGGTCTCCCTTTTTTACGAACGGTTTTCCGTCGTATATCCCTACGAAGTTGGAGCAGAAACAGCCCAGGGTTTCGGGGAAGGGGAGGTCCATCTCCACTATCATCCGGGCGATGAACTCGCTGTCGGTTCTGTCCCCAGTGACACGGCCGAGCTGCGTCATCTGGGTCTCGTTGCCGTTTACGGCCATCACCAGGTGGTGGCGTCCATCGATCACGAACGGGTGGCAGTTCTCGTCCCTGACGGAGCCGATGCTCGCCTCCCTTGAGTGGAAGACGGCCCATTCGTAGTCGAGCCCTTCGAGGAGTGCCGCAGCCCGCTCAGGCTGCATGTCGACCCCGCGCTCATAGTGAAGAACGGCGCCGTCACCGAAGAGCGCGACACCGTTGCCGTTGCCCCCGTCACGAAGCTCCAGCCCCCGCAGGAACGCAGAAAGCGTTTTGCACCCCGGGAAGTCTCCCAGACGTTCCACCAGCCGCGAAACGCCCGATCTGTTTGCCAGAAGCATCCTGCACATGAACATTCCTCCCTGCCCGCAAAATATCAGCGGACTATAGACATCTTATAATGATATACCAGCAACAGTGCGAATAGAAGCGCTGCAACTCCGTTGTGCCTGAATGTTTCACTTTATGATAAACTTAATAACCATATAGAAAGGAAGATATTTCTTGGTGAAAAACAGGCTTCTCGAGTACATTAAAATGGTCGACAACGCGCAGACTGTCGAGGATGCGTGCCGGATGGCGGTAATCGCTATCGCGGAACATACGCGCTTCTCAAACCCCTCCTTCTTCCTGGTGGACCCTGGAGGTGAATCGCTGAACCTTGTCGCGCATGTCGGGTTTACCCCCGGCACGTTATCCATCCCGCGCGGTTCGGGCATCTGCTGGAGATCGCTCGAAACGGGTGAAGCGACGATCATTGAGAATGTCACTAAAGAGAAGGACTACCTGCCGGGTCTTGAAGGATCATGTTGCGAGCTTAATGTACCGGTTATCTGGCGGGAGCGGAAGATCGGGGTTTTCAGCATAGAGTCGAAGGTTCCGGGAGCATTTTTAGCCGACGATGTCCGGTTCGCGAACCTCTTCGCCGCCATCCTGGGAAGCGTTATCGTTCACCTTGAGGCCGAAACCCGCCTCTCGGAGAGCCTTGAAACGCTTGAATCCACTGCGAGATACCGCGCCCTCTTCCTGAAGATCTCGATAGAACTTTTCGCGATAAGGGACGGGAGAGCATTCCTCGAAAAAATCGTTCAGGTGCTCAGCGAAGTCGTCGGCTACGCAAAGGTCTACCTTTTCCTCAGGGAGACACCAATGGGGCCGATGTGGCTTCGGGCATTGAGGGGGAAGGACATAGGCGAAAAAGCGATAAATGATGTTCTCGAATTCGGGAAAGGGCTCGTCGGAAAGGCAATTAGGACAGGCACAGCGGTATTCTGCAACGACACCAGGTCGGACCCCGATTTTTACATGGATGACGAGAGTACCCTATCGGAGGCCGTTCTTCCGATCCGTTTCGGGGATGTTCTCTGGGGAGTTCTTGTCGTAGACGAGGCCCGTCCTGACGCGTTCTCATCAGCCGACATGGATCAGATGTCGATCCTCGCTGGAATGATCGGAGTGATGCTCGAAAATATAGACCAGGTACGCCGGATCCGGGAAGACTTCGCGCTGATGGAAAAGCTGCACAGGATCATCGCGACAGCCGCAGGAGAGCGGAATATCTCCGGTCTCTGCAGAGAGACGGTGCGCCTTCTGAGGGAGCACACCAAGTACAATTTTGTCTTGATAAGCGAGGTTGTCAACGGGGCAACAGGAGAGTCAAAGATCATCGCCAGCAGCGTTTCGCAGGAGGGTTCTGAAGTGATCCTGGAGAGGCAGTCAGCCATTCTGTGCGATAGCGGCTGTGGGCTTATCGGCCAGACAATAAGGATCAGGGCTCTCCTGAATACACCAGATGTAAGAACGGCGGAGCATTACGTACCGCTCAGCCCTTCTACGCTTTCGGAACTCGACATCCCCATAGTATTCAATGAAAGACTCTTCGGCGTTCTTTCCATCGAGAGCGACAGGATCTCGGCTTTCGCGGAAGAGGACGAGAGGGTCATGTCCATTCTCGCCAACCATCTTGGTACGCTCTGGGCACACTACGACCTTCTCGAGAAGACAGAGAAGCAGGCGCTGCAGGATCCTCTCACGGGGCTCTGGAACCGCCGTTTCATCTTCGACCGGATCGAAGCTGAGGCGTCAAGGTGCATACGTTACGTAAGCCTGTTCAGTATCGTCATGAAAGACCTCAGGAATTTCAAGAACATCAACGACAGTTTCGGCCATCCCGTAGGCGACAGGGTGCTGATAGAGACATCTTCGTTCTTCCAGAGATCGCTCCGGGAGTGCGATGTCGTGGCGAGATACGGTGGGGACGAATTCATCATCCTGCTCCCGGAAGCTGATTTTGCCGAAGCGTCTCGGATGATGGAGAGGCTGGAAAAGGATATCGTGAAGCGGAAGCTCTGCGTCGAATCGGTCCCGGTGCGGTTTGACTGCGGCATTGCCTCGTCCCCAGCCGACGGCAGGGAGACGAGAGCCCTCATCCAGACAGCCGACGAGAGGCTCTACAAGGTAAAGGCCGCCAACAAGAAAATAGAACGGGGGAAGTGATGGCGTGAAGCACGCAAACAACCTCTTTGCTCTTCCTGATCCTCTTCCTGAAGGGGAGTTTTTCGAGACTCTTATGCCTGCCTCAAGCGTCAGGGTCGAAAGGATCGTCTCGACCGGGCAGTTCACTCCTCCGGGGGTGTGGCTGGAAGAGGATGTCGACGAGTGGGTGGCGCTCCTCCAGGGGAGTGCTGCTATCGGATACGAGGATCAAAGAATGGTCGAGCTTGAGCAGGGCGACTGGATACTGATCCCTGCTCACACCAGGCATCGGGTTGTCTCGACCACCGCGGACCCGCCCTGCGTCTGGCTGGCCATTCACGGGAAACTCCGGAAATAAAGAAGAAGGGGCGGATCAGAAACTTCCGCCCCTTCTTTGCGTTTGTATCTGCTTGAGAGAAGCCCGGGTATGGTTATCTCGAGCCGAGGATTATGGCGTCCGGAGACCTGTCTCCCAGCGTCTCGACCTTGTCTCCCCGCGCCAGGGGAATTCCCCGGATTATGGAGCAGACGCAGTAATTCGGTTTCATCTCGACGACGGAAAGGATGGAAAGGTAGATCTTCTCGGCGTCAAGTACTGTCCCGTCCATGGCTGTAATGGTCGCGCCCTCGCGATAGGCGGCAAGGAAGGTTCCGGGGGTCAGGTCCGAGTTGGAACTTCCCGCGTCTACCATTACCTGTGCTCCGTTGGTCTGGATGACGTTGAAAGTATCGGATCTGGCGGGTAGCGAGGAGGGGAGCTCCTTGAGCTTCTCTACCAGGTTGAGGACGGCCTTGTGAGTTGCTCCGGCCATTACTCCGCCGATCTTGCCGCCTCCGAAGACGGCTCCGTCATAGGCCACGCCGCCCAGGGTCTGATTGGATGCCCCCTGCTCCCGGGCGACCATCCTGATCTCTCCGGTCTGGGCGTCGATGGCCCTCAGGTCGATCGTGACGTACCCGGTCCGGGATCCGATAGCGATTCCTGCGGGGAGACCCGGGATCGGAATTGCTCCACCTGCGACCTCGTTCCTGAATTCGGTGATGGAGCCGGTGATCAGCAACTCGACGCCGAGCAGTTTGCCCAGTTTCACAGCGCTTGACGCGTCGATAGCCCCGGATATCACCATATTCTGTTCAAAGAGCAGCGAATCGATCTTTGACCTCTCGATGATGGTGAAGAGGTTCGTATTGAAGAGTTCCGTTACGAGCATGTCCGTGATCGCCCTTGCAGGAGCGCCCGAACCTGCCGCGTCCTCGAAATCAATTACGGCTATCCGTGTCTTGGCGAATGCCGGACCCACACAAATGGCGGAAAAAACGAAAGCAAACATTATCAGACCGAAAATTCCTTTTTTCATAGTCACGCTGCACACCTCGTTTCAGGGTTTCCCGTATTTTACATCATTTCATACAGTGACACCGAACATATCAGGGGAAAATCTTTCATGACGATACAACGAGATTTCCGCCGTTGCGCTTTGCTGCGTACATTGAATCATCGGCCCGTTTCGTGAGCGAATCAATGGTGTCTTCCTTAGTGCAGGATGATATCCCCAGGCTTGCCTTTATGGGGCCGAAGCCTTCGTGAGTGAGCGAAAGAAGAAGCTGCCTTATCTTCTCTGCCAGGGCGGCGGTATGCTCGATCTGGGTCGGAGATGCCAGGATGAATTCGTCTCCTCCCCACCGGGCCGCCATGTCCGAGGCCCGGATGTTGTCTTCGATGATCCCGGCAATGGTTTTCAGAGCGCGGTCTCCGGCAAGGTGTCCGCAGGTGTCGTTCAGTTTTTTGAAGCTGTCCAGATCGATCATTATCATGGAAAGGGGAGTTCCGTACCTGGAGGATTTTGCTATTTCCCTCTGCATGATCTCCTCGAAGTGATGCCTGCTTATCAGCCCTGTAAGCTTGTCGGTGGTGGCCGAAATGAAGAGCTCCCTGTTGAGGCGGAGCAGTTCCTGCTCCGCACGCTTGCGCTCCGAAATATCCCTGTATATGGCGTATACAAATTCGGCGCCCTCCGACATGTGGACGGTTACTCCAAGGATGGATACTTCAATTGAGGAGCCGTCCTTCCGTTGTCGGGAAACCTCTGCGGCTACGTGCTCTCCGTTTGCGGTCGCTTGAGTGATAGCCATTGCTTCTTCATGAAGAGATGGCTCGGGAGCAACGAGATCGTCGATATTCCGACTGATAACCTCATCGAGAGAATAGCCGAACATTTGCAGAAACGCCGGGTTTGCCTTGACGATGGTTCCATCGTTTTCGCAGAGGATTATTCCTTCACCGGCGTTCTGGAAGAGCATGTCGAGGGATTCCCTCTCGAAGGCCAGTGCCTCTTCCAGTTTCTTGCGGTCGGTGATGTCCCTTCCTACGGACTGGATCTCTATAAGCCTGCCGTCTTCGTCGAAGATCCCCTGGTCTGTCCACTCCTGCCATCGCATCTCGCCCGAACGCATGACCACCTTCTCCTCGCCTGTTACCCCGCTGTTTTCAGGGGTGAGAGCGAGAAGCTTTGCATGTACCAGCGGGATGTGCTCCGGGGCGATGTTGTCGGTGAAGGGTCTGCCTACGCCCTCCTCGAAGGAGATGCCGTGGTACTCACAGTATGCCTTGTTGGCGTAGGTCGTGACGAGGTCGGGCGTGAACCTCAGGATCAGCTCGGGGTGGGATTCGAGTATGCCGCGAAGTTTCGCCTCGCTGGCCCGTATTTCATTTTCGCGCTTGCGGTGATCCGTAATATCCCTGTAGATATACAGGGAGCCAGCCTGGATATGTTCTGCAAGCACTGGAGAAGCAAAAATTGAGACAGGAAAAGAGGTGCCGTCCTTTTTCTGTCGTACCGTCTCGATCTGGAGAATTCCGGAGCGGAGGTACTCTTCATCAAGGTTTTTTGCCTCGTCAAGGAAGGACGCATTTTTGATGACGACATCCTCAAGTTTTCTCCCGATGATCTCCTCTCTCTGATAACCGAACATGAGGCAGAACTGATCGTTCACCATGAGTATCCGTGTGTGTTGATCGCAGTGCGCGAGTCCTTCAGGTGATTTTTCGAACAGGGCCCTGTAGAGGGCTTCCGGTTCGGGTGCTTTTACTGGGCCGGGACCGTCGTTTTTCACCAGGGTATCCCTTCTGTGTTCGGAATAGTCAAATTATATCTGGTACTGTCGGAAACGGGAATAAAATAACGCTTAACTGTATACTCAAAATTGCATCTTTTGCAATAGTCTCGGCACGGGAGGGAAATAAATGTCAGCCTGGGGATTGCTGTGTGCCGTAACCGCGGCTTTGATGTGGGGGACTTCCGGCTCGGTCATCCGGATCGCGGATTCGCTAGGGGTCGGGATCGTGGCTCTGAACCTTGCGAGGGCGCTCTTCGGGAGCGTCGCGCTCTGCACTGTTGCGCTTTTCAGGCGCAATATGAGGCCGGATGCTCCCCGGGTCGGATTTTCGGTCTTTCTATTTCTTGGAGCAGCCGGAATGGTTATGAGCGCGCTTGGCCTGACTGTCGCCTTTCTCCGAATATCAGTGGGGCTTGCGATAGTGATCTATTACTCGTCGCCGTGCCTTGTGATGGCCGGTTCGTGGGGGCTTGGCGGAGGACGTCCTTCCAGGGTCCAGGCGATGGCATTTATCCTGGCTCTTGTGGGCATCTGGATAGCGGTCGGAGGAGCAAGGGCAGTGGGAACTTTCGATACGACCGGAGTCGTAGCGGCCCTGGTGGGATCTGCGGGTTATGCCCTGTTCGTTCTCAATGGAAAGTTCGGAACGGGGAGGATAGATGCCTTCGGATCATTCTTCCTGACATATCTGCTTTCAACCGCAATGCTTGGTGTCATTGCTATTGCGAGGGGCGACATCTGCGGGCTGCTGGACGTTTCTCCACAGGCCTGGTGGGTCCTTTTCTACCTTGGAATTGCGACGTCGCTGATCCCTTACGGCCTGCTGGTCGTGTCTTTGCGTTGGATCCCGGGAAGCACTGCGGCTATTGCAACCATGACCGAGGTTCCATTCTCGATGATGTGGGCGTGGATAATATCATCGGAATTTCCTGAGGCGAGTGCAGTCACCGGGGGTGCGATCGTGCTCCTGGCGGTCGGAATTCTTGGAAGATCCAGGCGCTGAATTTACCGTTAATTCTGCTATAATTCATCTGTACACCTTCAGTTTCCTCCATGGAGCTGATCGAAATTACATCGCAAAGGAGAGACCGGAATGAAAACGACAATAGCGGATGTCACAGCAATGGAGATCCTCGATTCGAGAGGCAATCCCACTGTCCGCGCCTGCTGCAGGCTCGCAAACGGTATGGAGGGTTGTGCATCTGTTCCTTCCGGGGCATCGACCGGAGAGAACGAGGCGGTCGAGCTTCGCGATGGCGACAAAAAACGTTACGGAGGCAAGGGAGTCCTTGCCGCGGTTAGGAATGTCAACGATATCATTGCGCCGAAAGTAAAAGGCATGGACCCGACTGACCAGAACGATATAGACCTGCTGATGATAGACCTCGACGGAACGCCGAACAAGGCGAAGCTTGGGGCCAACGCGATCCTCGGTGTTTCGATGGCTGTAGCCCGGGCGGCCGCCCGGGCGCAGGATGTTCCTCTTTATGAATATCTCGGCAGGGGAGAGTCCGTAAGGCTGCCGGTCCCGATGATGAACATCCTCAATGGAGGCAAGCACGCCGATAACAGCGTTGACCTCCAGGAGTTCATGGTCATGCCCATCGGAGCCCCGAACTTCGCGGAGGCGCTGCGTTACGGCGCGGAGACATTCCATGCGCTCAAAAAGATACTCTCAGCAAAAGGGTACGCCACAAGTGTGGGTGACGAGGGGGGATTTGCCCCCAACCTGAAGAGCAACGACGAAGCCTGCGAGGTGATAGTCGAGGCCATAGAGGCCGCCGGCTACGCTCCGGGAGTCGATGTGGCGATCGCGCTCGATCCCGCGGCCAGCTCGTTCTGCGAGAACGGTTCTTACGTCCTGTCCAAATCGGGGCAGGGAAGCAAAACAAGCAGCGAGATGACGGCTTTCTACGAGGATTGGATCAGGAAATACCCGATCGTTTCGATCGAGGACGGTCTGGACGAGAACGACTGGGATGGTTTCAGGCACCACACGTCAGTATTAGGCCGAAGGATCCAGATCGTAGGCGATGACATCTTCGTGACCAACCCCAGGTTCGTCGAGAGAGGCATAAGAGAGAAGGCAGCCAACGCGGCCCTGATAAAGCTGAACCAGATAGGGACCGTGACCGAGACTATAGAGACCATAGACATGTGCCGCAAGGGCGGTTGGGGTTACGTGATATCCCACCGGAGCGGCGAGACGGAGGATGTCTTTATCGCGGACTTCGCGGTCGCGATGGGGGGAGGCCAGATCAAAACCGGTTCAGCCTGCCGGAGCGAGCGCGTGGCGAAATACAACCGCCTGCTCGAGATAGAGAGGGAACTCGGCAAAAGGGCTGTATTCGTTAACCCCATCCCGCTGCGCTGAATCAGGCCTCGCCTGCCGGGCTTCTTTTAAGGGCGTGGAAGACGGGGGCCAGCTCGGCCTCCGGGAAATCCACAAGCGCCTTTCCGGTCGAGGCCCTGAGATAGTTGTCCACCCACCAGAATACGTTCTGCCTGCGGATGCCCACCCTGATGCGGCGCATCCGCGCTTTTTTCTTTTCCAGGGGCATTGTGACCGCTGCGTGGATGGCTCGGGCTATTCCGTTAACGTCATAGGGGTTGACGAGAATTGCCTCACGGTGCATCTGCGCGGCTGCGCCTGCGAACTCGCTCAGAATCAGGACTCCCTCATCGCCCACCTGGCAGGTGCAGTACTCCTTGGCGACCAGGTTCATGCCGTCCTTCAGGGGGGTCACGAGCGCGAGATCCGCCAGCCTGTAGTAGGCAACCAGTTCCTCCCGGGGGATCGACTTGTACATGTAATGGACGGGGACCCAGCCGGGGGTGGAGAACTCCCCGTTGACGGAACTCACCAGTCTCTCGATCTCCTCCCGGAGAACGCGGTAGGAGGGGACATCCTCGCGGCTTGGGACCACTATCTGGATGAAGGTCAGTTTTTCGCGATACTCGGGGTGTCCTCTCAAAAATTCGCGGATCGCCTTGATCCTCTGGGGGATGCCTTTCGTGTAATCGAGGCGGTCGACTCCGAGGACTATCTTCTCCCGGGGTATCTGTTTCCGCAATTCCTCCAGTATTGTCAAAACTACTGGGGATTTTGCAAGTGTCCGGAACGATCGGTAGTCGATGCTTATGGGCATTGCCGCAACTCTCATCTCTCTTCCATCGGCCGATGCATGGACCACGGGGCCGCGTCCGGAGATCTTTGCGCCAGGGAAGAGAGCACGCAGACAGTCGGTAAAATTCCTGCGGTCGCGCGGCGTCTGAAAGCCGACGAATTCATACTCCATCAGGTCCCTCAGAAGATCATCCCTCCACGGGAGTTTCAGAAAGATATCGGGGGCCGGGAATGGAATGTGGAGGAAGAAAGCGCAGTATCTTTTGACACCCGATTTCTTGAGTATTCTGGCGACCGGGATCATCTGGTAGTCGTGGACCCACACGAAATCCTCGGTTCTTGTATGACGCCTCACGGCCTGTGCGAAGCAGCTGTTGACCCTCCGGTAGGCATCCCAGTATTCGGGCTCGAATCGGCAGTGGGTCTGGAGATCGTGGAAGAGGGGCCATATCACCTCGTTCGAAAAACCGTAGTAGAAGGCTTCCACATCCTCTTTTGAAAGGAGTACCGGGAAAACCCTGTAACCCGCACGGTCTGAAGCAGGGCCGAGGATCTCCCGGAGGGTTTTCATCTCCACGATCTCGGAAGTGCCTGTCCAGCCTATCCATATTCCGCCCCGGTCGCGAAGAACGGGCGAAAGCGCCGACACCAGCCCCCCGGAGGAGGGTGTTACGAGCCAGTTTCCGGGGGAGCCTTCGATCTTTAGAGGAAGACGGTTCGAAACTATTACAAGTCTGCCCTTTTCCGTCACTGTTTCCGCCCCCCTAACGGCGCCTTCCGGGTGTCCCCGGCCCCCGGACGGCTGCGGTTGTTCCACAGAGGCTTCTGGAGGCTGTAGCTGGCCTCGAATGATTTGAAGAGGTCGAGATAATCCTCGAGATAGCGCGACATCAGGAACTTGTCCTGAACGGTCTTTCGCGCCCTTTCTCCCAGGCGGCGGCCGAGGTCGGGGTCTTTGAGAAGCATTACGATCCTCTCTGCCGCCTCTTCGACAGTGTCGACCAGAAAACCGTTCTCCCCGTCTGTGATCTGATGTTTTATTCCTCCCACGTTGCCGCCGATCACGGGTTTGCCCTTCCACATGGCCTCGGTCACGGTGAGACCGAACCCCTCGCGGATGGATTTCTGGAGTACGACGTCGGCTCTTCGCTGGAGAGCGTTGACGAGGGCCGTGTCCTCGACGGTGAGCATCATTATGCCTTCTTCCTCCTGTTGCTTGAGTTCATTGTATATCTCAATCCCCTCAGGGTCGTCCGAGGCTATGTTGCCGAGGAGCACGAGGTTGCAGTCGACCTCCTTGCGGGCGATCTTGAAGGCCTCGATGACCCCTGCAGGATCCTTCCACCTGTCGAAACGGGAAACCTGCACCACGAGAGGTTTGTCGTCGGGGATGTTGTAGTGCCTGAGCCTCTCGTTTACCTCCTCTTCGGAGAACTCCCTGTTCTTGATGCTGAAGGGATCAATGGCGGGCATAATGAAGACCAACGGGGTCTTCATGTCCTGCCGGTACTCGGGGATGCTGAAAACGGCAGCGTCGTAGCGGTTCACGTAGTTGCGAATGTACGGCCAGAGTTTTTTGTTGGGGTTTGAAAGGTCTACGTGGCATACCCATATCCACGGTCCCTTTTTGTGGTAATGGCGCACCATCGGAAGCGGCTGCGGGTCGTGTATCACTACGATATCGTGGTCGAGGTGATTTCTCAGGACGTTCTCGAAAACGACGTGTTCGTAGATGCGAAACTTTTTCCAGCTGAGATTGATGTCGCCCCCCTGAAGGGCGTTGTGCATCTTCTTCGTGACGCTGAAGAAGTCAGGTGAGCCCTGTATAACCCGCCAACCCATCTGCATGCCGGCGAGGTTGGCGAGAATCGTTACCGACCCGAGCAGTTCCGCAACACCACCCCCGTAATAGGTGGAGTTGATGTGGACAATTCTCCGGTCGGACATCTTTTCGGCTTTCAGGAGGATCCTTTCCACGGCCTCTGTGCCGATATACGGCTCGTAGTGCTCAAGCTTGGCGATATATGGAAGCCCCATGTGCGGTCTCTCCTTTCGGGGAACATTCATATTGCGCTTCTACGAGAAATCCTTCAGGATAAGGGTCGATTTTCAGGGAAATAGCTGCAGAGTGATCTGGGCCGGAAGAATAACGCTGTGGAAACGCAATGCCTTTTAATTATAGGCCAATTTCGACAAATCGCGAAACCGGCTCCTGGCCAGGGGCCGGCGCACGGCAAACCGTGCGCTTGTTATCGGAGGGGAGTTTTTCTTTTGGTACTTGCAGGCTTCGGATGCATGGTTCTTGCCGCTTTCTTTTTCGGATCGCTCGGTCCGGTCGAGCGAGTTGCCTTTGCCCATGGGATAACACCGGCAGGGGTGTCGGTGGTGAGGGCCGTCGCGGCGGCGGCCGTGGTGGGGGTCTACTCGCTTCTCCGGCAGCCCGGCGCTCTGATCCCGGGGTTCAAAGACGCCTGGAAGTATGCCCTCACGGGGCTGTTCGGAGTGGTGTTCGTCTATTACCTCTCCAACATAGCCTTCGTCACGATCCCGATCGGGCTTGCCGTCATCCTCTTTTACACCAACCCGTTCTGGACGGTTCTCGGCGCGGCGGCGCTGGGGAAGGAACGATTCACGCGCCTTCGCTTTGCGGCGCTCCTGGCAGGTTTTTCCGGTGTCTGGTTAGCGGTAGGCGGGATTGAAGGAAGCATGGAAGGCGATCTCAACATGACCGGGATAATGTGCGCGGTCGTCTCCGGAGTCGGTTACACCTTCTACATGCTCAACAGCAGGTACGGGACGGGGAGAACAGAGCCTTTCAAGACCTTCGTGCAGATGTTCCTGTGGGGTGCCCTGATGATGCTTGCCATAGCTCTTTTCAGGGGGGAGATCCCCCGCTTCCAGGAACTTCCAACGCCGGCGCTGCTTTCCCTCGCGTATCTGGTGGTCTTTCCCACACTTGCCTCGTATGCCCTCATCTCATTTGCACTCAAGCACATTCCCGGGACCGTGGCCTCGATCACATCGATGTCGGAGATAGTTTTCGCGGGGATCATGGCCTGGCTCTTTCTGGGGGAAGTGGCTTCGGCTGGTCAGTATCAGGGCGGAGCGCTTATTGTTTTTGCTGTGCTTCTTCTTCTCTTCGAGCGGAGGCTCACCTCCCGCCAGATTGATATCCAATAAAAAAGAGCCGAGGTCATTTTAGGTGCTCCGTCGCGAGTTTTCGTTAAATGTATTTGTTTTTTCTCTACCTGCCTTTACAATATACAACATAGGGGTTATAAAATATGACTTGGGATGTTGAATATACAGATCAAACTCGGCAAATGGAGCTGAGGGTTCAGCATCAGGGAAGTCCGATAAGATTGCTCTATGCCTTTGACCCCAGACGTAGCGCCATACTCCTTATCGGAGGAGATAAAACGGGAAATGACAGATGGTATGAAGAGAATGTGCCCAAGGCTGACGGAGTATACGAAGCGCATTTTGATACCCTGGAAAAGGAGGGTTTGATCGATGGCAAAAAAATATAGCGAACTTAGAGACAAGATGTCTCCCGGTGCTCGCGCAAGAGCTCATGCTCTCTCTCTTGAATTGGAGAAGGAGATAAAACCTCTTCAAAATCTGAGAATCCACAGGGGTATATCCCAGGAAGAAATGGCTCGAAGAATGGGTAAATCACAGGCCCGAATTTCAAAAATGGAAAATTCCACCAACATAGGGCTGGAAACCCTGTTTCAATCGGTAGAAGCTCTGGGGGGGCGAGTGAAAATCATCGCCGAATTTCCCGGGGAGAATCATGAAATGGCATTTGCCGATTTGCATAAAAAGAAAAATCAGGAGCGCCGCGACTCAAAAAGTGCCAAAAACTTTGTAAGCTCCTGATAATGCTGGCTAAGGTGGTTCTTGTTCCCTTTTATTGTCGAGAAAAGCCCAAAGTCGGGAGATCAGGCAAAATGGGGCCGCGTCTGCGGCCCCATTCATTTTGAGAAGTTTTTCTAGAACAGCGTCTGCGCCAGCGCCCTGCCGTCGGCAAAGCGGACGATCACCCTGTAGTTGGATGGATTTGCACTTAGTTTGCCGTTGTCTGCAAGCCAGAGGTGAAGCTGTGAGTTGCCGGAAACCGCTTTGCTCAGTGAGCCGTCCTGTTTCGATATGACCGCCCCTGAGTCGGTCTCAGTGACCGCGATGTGCCATACTCCGTTGCCGGGTATAGTGTCCCAGTTGCCCCCCTTGCC
Organism: Thermovirgaceae bacterium; assembly: GCA_030656095.1. Taxonomy (GTDB): domain Bacteria; phylum Synergistota; class Synergistia; order Synergistales; family Thermovirgaceae; genus UBA2252. The sequence continues at coordinate 21,533 of JAUSOU010000002.1, forward strand.
GTCGAGTGATTCAAGCGTTATCGACTGTATCGTTCCATCCAGAGAGAGCAGCCTGAGTCTGAGGTGGGCATCAGGATTTGCGTCCAGGCCGGTTTTGATGTCGGCCGGTTCACCCTTCCCGACAAGATTCCTTGGTCCCTTTCCCATGTAGAAAGCCCGGATACTGTCGGACTCCTGGACAGGACCGGAAGCTGCGGCGGGCTGCTGCGAGACCTGTTGTGCGGGCTGGATCGTACCGCGCTCTATCACCCTCTCGAATGTGCTGCCGTCATTGAATACCGCAATGACCCTGTACTTGTTGGATGTTTTTGCAAGGGACCCGTCGTCCGCCAGCCAAAGGGAAAGATCCTTTGTTCCGTTAAGGGGGACGTTGATCTTTCCGGTGCTGGTATTCAGGATCGCCCCGGCGGCGTCGGTGACGACCGCAATCGGTTTGTTGTTGCCGGAGAGTGTGTCCCACTCGCCAGGAGCTCCGTCCAGCCCCCTTACGATAAGGCTGATGATCGTTCCCTGTCCCGATACCTTAAGGGAGACCTTCCAGTCGGGGTTCCCGTCCTTGCCGACTGTCTCTCCGCGCCCGGCAAGATCCGCAGTGCCTGGGGGGAAGATGAAGGCGGAAAGGAATCCCTCATCCCGGGGTTGCGTGGCTGATGCCTCTGTGACGGCAATTTCGCGGAGGGTGCTTCCGTCGTTGAAGCGGACTATGACCTCGAAGCTGGTCTTGCCTCCGGCAACAGCACCGTTGTCGGCGACCCATAGGTCAAGAGCAGTATCGCCCTCAACGGCGAATTTTACGCTGCCGTCATTCCTGTTCTTCGGATTTCCGTCGAGGAGCACGGCGACGGCCCAGACGCCGTTGCCGGGGACCGTGTCCCACATTGCGTTGGTTCCGTCGACATTGCGAATGGTTACCTGGTCAACTACCGAGATTGTCGAGAATGTGACCCTGAAGTGGGCGTCATCGATTCCGTCGGCTCCCGGGTTTTCGGTTCTATCCACGACATCACGGGCACGAATGCCGTACAGGTATGCCTTCATGTCTCCCTGGAGTGGTTGGGTCTGCTGGGTCTGGGCCGCAACCGCAGGCTTGAATATATCCGGCATT
>JAUSOU010000014.1 GCA_030656095.1 Thermovirgaceae bacterium
AAGGGATATTCAGCCGTATCGAGGCCGTGAACGGAGTTCTCCGCGCCACCGTCAGGGTACAGAAAGACGTTTCGGTGCTCAGCGATGACGGCATCCGCACCACTCTGCGTCTCACCGGGTACCCTCTCCCCGCGGATCTGGAGTTGAGCCGGGTCAAGGTGCTTGAGGGGAGGATCTTCGAGAAGCACCCCGAGGGCGGAGCGGTTGAAGTTCTTTTGAATCCGCAGTTCGCGAAGGCTCACGGCCTGGTCCCCGGAAGTACTATCTCCATAGCAGCCGAGGGGAGGCGCAAGACCCTTACCATGACGGGAACAGCCGCAGGGCCTGAATTCGTCTATGCCGTGAAGGGCGCCGCATCCATGCTCGAGGACCCATCATCCTTCGGCGTCGCGATACTGCCCCAGAACCAGGCCCAGCAACTGCTGGCGATGAAGGGTTCCGTCAACCAGGTCCTGATCCGCTTCATCCCCGGAGCAGATACCGCAAGGGCGGTGCGGGAGATAGAGCGAATACTGGAGCCCTACGGCAACCTGGCGAACTACCCCCGAAAGGATCAGATCAGTGAGGCGATCCTCAGGGGAGAGCTGAACCAGCTCAAGGCATTCGCCCGATTCCTGCCCTCTATCTTTCTCGGAGTTGCCGTTCTGATGCAATTCGTCTTCATCGGGCGGATGGTACAGATCCAGCGCGGGCAGATAGGCCTGATGAAGGCCGTAGGCTACGGAAACACAACCCTGCTGGCTCTTTACGGGGGATACTCGCTTGCCGCCGCCGCGACCGGAGCCGCGGCCGGAACACTTCTGGGCTATGTCCTTGCGCGGCTTCTCACAAAGGTCTACGCAGCCTTCTTCAACCTTCCCAGTCTCGAGGAGGCCATGCACTTCCGGGCTGCAGGGGTGGTTTTTTTCGCCACACTTATTTTAGGGACATTTTCCGGGTTATGGGCCGCACGCGGCGTACTCGCCATCCGGCCTGCGGAGTCGATGCGGCCCGCCCGCCCAAGGTCAGTACGCCCGATGTTCTTCGAGAAGATCCCCATGTTCTCGAAACGCCTCAGCCTGCCCTGGCGAATGAGCCTTCGCTCCATGGGACGCAACCGGTTCAGGGCGGCCGTAACGACCCTGGGGGTCCTCTTCGCGGTCGGCATGCTCGTGGTC
>JAUSOU010000021.1 GCA_030656095.1 Thermovirgaceae bacterium
CAAAGAGAGGCAGAAGACCGCTGGTGGTAAATCCAAGGGTGTGGAAGTTGGGCAGCGTGTTGATGAATATGTCCTCTTCGACCAGGTCCTTGAAGTGCTTGATGGATTTAGAGACGTTGTCGTAAAGATTTGAGTGGGTTATCGGAACTCCCTTTGGTTTTCCGGTCGTTCCAGAAGTATAAAAAAGAACTGCTATTTCAGGATCCGATCCCTCGCACTGCTTCGCCTGGAACGAGGGGAGAGAGCCGTCAAGCGGCACCGACATCGCCGGCAATCCAGAGGCTGCTATACCCTCGGCAAGCTGTTCCATCCCCTGGGGGACAAAAACGGCTGAGACATCGGAATGCTGCAGAACATCAAGAGTCGATGAAAGCCCGGCCTGAAGATTCAGGGGGGTGAGTGTGCCTCCTGCCTTCCAGACAGCTATCATCAGGGCCAGGAATGCGGGACAGTTCGGCATAAGGGCTGCAATGCGATTCCCCTCGCGGAAACCGCTCTCCTTGAGCCTTTCCTCATATTGGCTGGCAAGATCTGCCAGAACCTTCCTGGACCACCAGGCCCCTCTCCACCAGACGGAGCGTTCTCCATTAGATTTATTGCATTGTGAAATAATGCTATTTTCCAGTCGAACGTTCACGTGATTGTCCCTCCGAATAATAGGATAGATGAACCCACGGGCAGGGGGATAAAATTATTAAGGCTGGTCAATTGGACTCTGTCCGGTTTTGGCCCGCGCCGCTCACAGGGTCAGGACGAGATATGCCTCCCATGCCGAAGCCAGGGGTATAAGCTCCTCGGGAACGTCAAAGTGAGGGTTGTGAAGCCCGCACTCTCCTCCTGTCCCAAGAAGCATGAAGCAGGACGGGACTTTGAGTGAGTAGAATGCGAAATCCTCACCCGCAAGAAGCGGCCTCTCAAGTTCTGTTACGCCCGATTCATTGTCGGAAAAGAATATCCCTGCTCTGTCAAGTACCGTTGAGGTCAGTTCCAGGTCGTTCACGAGGCGGGGGTAGTTTCTGTTGTATTCAACAGTGGCGGTGGCCCTGTGGGCCCTGGCTATAAGGGGAACCATCTCCTCAAGTCTGCCCTGGATAAAATCGCGGACCTCAGGTTCAAGGGCCCTCAATGTCCCCCACATGTGGGCGATTCCAGGGATAATGTTATACGCTTCTCCGGTCTCTATCTGCCCGAACGACACAACCGCCGGTGACATAGGGTCCTTCTCCCGGCTGATAATGTCCTGTATGGAGAGAAGAACGTGAGCGGCGACCACAGTGGGGTCGACTCCATGGTGGGGAGACGCGGCATGCGACGTCACGCCGTTGATGGCAATATGAATCCTGTCGGAAAGAGCCGTGATCGGGCCTTTTCGCGTGGCCATCTGTCCAAAGGGCATCATGGGCCAGAAGTGGAGGCCCATGACGTACTGAACAGAATACTTTTCAAAAAAACCGGCCTCGACGATCCTTTTGGCTCCACCCTTGCCCTCCTCGGCCGGCTGGAACAAAAAAATAACGGGCCTCCTGAGAAGAGAAACCCGTTCGGAGAGCAATCTGGCGGCTCCGAGAAGAGATGCGATGTGCGCATCGTGGCCGCAGGCATGCATTATCCCGGGAAAACAGGAGGCGAAGGGGAGCCCGCTCTCCTCGTCTATTGCAAGGGCGTCTATATCGGCCCTTAGGGTTATGGCGGGAGCTTCAATATCATTTCCGAGGATCCCTATAACACATGTAGGAGAACCGAAGCCCCTGACAACGACCATCCCTTCCATGGCTGAAAGGGCGGAAATAATCCTCGAGGAGGTAACTGTCTCTTCGAACGCGAGCTCGGGAAACTGGTGGAATTCCCTCCTCCATGCGATTATCTCACCGGAGATCTCCTCGGCTGCTGATTTAAGTTCATCCACAAGCGATCCATCCCGGATTTCCTCTGCCATAACGGAACATCACCTCCCTGTTCACTGTGCTTGCTGCAAGACCTGTTTCCCGGCAATTGTACGGATGTTAGTGTATCATACTGGAATGCTTAAAGAACACGCTTTGAATCAAAGGAGGTCTCCCAATGTCGGTTCCATGGGTCTACATCAGCGATCTCGCAAAACACGAGGAAAAGGAAATCAGGCTGAAGTGCTGGATGTACAACAAGCGAAGTTCCGGAAAGATCCACTTTCTCCAGCTCCGCGATGGAACGGGCTTCATCCAGGGAGTGGTCTTAAAGGGAGAGATCCCTGAAGATCAGTTTTCGGCGGCCCGAAACCTCTGGCTCGAGGCGTCGCTGGAAGTTACCGGGGTGGTGCGCCGCGATGAACGCGCTCCTTCCGGGTTTGAGCTCAGCGTTTCCTGTATTGAAATTATCCACAACCCCACTGAAGAGTACCCCATAGGAAAAAAGGACCATGGCATCGACTTTCTTCTGGACAACAGGCACCTCTGGCTGAGAAGCGCAAGCCAGCTTGCCGTCATGAGGATCCGCGAGCGCATTATCTGGTCCGCCCGCGAATACCTCCACGACAACGGCTTCCTTCTGGTTGACAGCCCGATCCTTACCGGCGCCATAGGCGAGGGGGCTTCGGGCCTTTTCGAGGTGCCGTACTTTGATATGGGGAACGCCTACCTTGCCCAGACCGGCCAACTCTACGCCGAGGCCGCGGCGGCGGCATTCGGAAAAGTTTATACATTCGGACCCACCTTCAGGGCCGAAAAATCAAAGACCCGCAGGCATCTGACCGAGTTCTGGATGGTCGAGCCCGAGGTCGCCTTCTACGACCACATCGACAACATGAAACTCCAGGAGGATCTTGTCTCGTATATCGTCCAGCAGGTTCTGAAACACTGTCCCAATGAACTTGAAGCCCTGGGCAGGGATACCGCCCCGCTAGAGCTCTCAATAGCACCTTTTCACCATATTACCTACGACGATGCAGTTACGATGCTTCAAAAACTTGGCAGTTCCATCAAGTACGGAACCGACTTCGGAGGCGAGGACGAAACCATTCTCACTCAGCAGTTCGACAAACCCCTCTTCGTCGAGTGTTACCCTAAAGAGGTAAAGGCCTTCTATATGAAACAGCATCCTGACCGTGAAGACCTCGTGCTCTGCGACGACCTTCTCGCACCAGAGGGGTACGGGGAAATAATAGGTGGCTCTCAGAGAGAGGACTCCCTCGACCTTCTGATTGCGCGCATCAGGGAACAGAAACTTCCCGAAGAATCATATGCCTGGTATCTTGATCTTCGTCGCTACGGAACATTTGTTCACAGCGGTTTTGGCATGGGCGTCGAAAGGGTCGTGGCATGGGTCTGCGGTCTTCCTCACATAAGGGAGACCATCCCGTTCCCAAGAACGATCTACCGACTGAACCCTTAGCGGCCATCAATGAAACTGGTGGAACAAAAGAAGGCCCCGCCTGATTCAGGGCGGGGCCTTCTTTTGTTAAGGATTGAGACCAGAGGAGGCCGTTTTTCAGACTCCCTGATCGATCATAGCCTTGGCAACACGAAGGAATCCGGCAACATTTGCGCCTACGACGTAATTGCCCTTGGCTCCAGCCATCTCGGCCGCATCAAGGCAATTCTTGTGGATGTTGACCATGATCCCGTGAAGCTTGCTGTCAACCTCTTCGCGGGTCCAGAAGAGGCGCTGGCTGTTCTGGGACATCTCGAGTCCGGAAGTTGCCACACCACCTGCGTTGGCAGCCTTGCCGGGTGCGAAGAGAACCTTGTTGGCGATCAGGTAGTCGGTTGCTTCAAGTGTGGTGGGCATGTTGGCGCCCTCAGAAACGCAGAAGCAGCCGTTGCCCACTAGAGCCTTTGCGTCATCGAGTTCCAACTCATTCTGGGTTGCACACGGCAGGGCGATCTCCGCCTTGGTGAGGCCCCAGGGGCGTTTATCCTCGTGAAATTTAGCTGTGGGGTATTTCTTGACGTATTCGCCTATCCTGCCGCGCTTAACATTCTTGAGATCCATGACATAATTCCACTTCTCTCCGGAGATGCCGTCCTCGTCAATGATGGTCCCTGTAGAGTCGGAGAAGGAGAGAACCTTGCCGCCAAGCTCATTGACTTTCTGCCCCGCATACTGCGCTACGTTTCCGGAACCAGAGATCAGTACCCGCTTGCCTTCAAAGGAATCACCTTTGGTCGCGAGCATTTCCTTTGCGAAGTATACGTTCCCGTAGCCTGTGGCTTCAGGTCTGACAAGGCTTCCGCCCCATCCAATGGTCTTACCGGTGAGAACACCGCCGTCATGGATGTTGGCAATTTTCTTGTACTGGCCAAACAGGTAGCCGATCTCACGTCCGCCCACGCCGATGTCACCGGCTGGAACGTCGATATCAGCACCGATGTGACGGTAAAGCTCCGTCATGAAAGCCTGGCAGAAACGCCTGACTTCATTCTCTGACTTTCCCTTCGGGTCGAAGTTGCTTCCACCCTTGCTGGAGCCCATGGGCAGACCTGTAAGGGAGTTTTTAAATGTCTGTTCAAATGCAAGGAACTTGAGTATGCTGAGAACAACACTGGGGTGGAAACGGAGTCCGCCCTTGTATGGTCCAAGAGCGCTGTTCATCTGAATCCGGTAGCCGTAATCAATCTCGTAGTCTCCGTCGTCCTTCTGCCATGTAACACGGAAAATTATTGTTCTTTCGGGAACAATGATCCTCTCGAGGATGCGCTCTTTGCGGTAGACATCATTACCTTCAACAACGGGGCGAACTGCATTGGTAAACTCCGTTACCGCTTGAATGAACTCTTTCTGCCATGGCCACTTGGTCTTCACATGCTTATCGAGAACCTCATCCACCCAACTCAAAGAAGATCCCTCCATTTATTTGTGTTTTTGAACGGCAAAAAAAGCGAAGGCCTTCTTTCGATCGCCGTCCATTGTTCCTGTAATTTTAACTGCAAAAGCTTTTGCTCCGGGCACAGGCTTTTTGCCCACCTTAAACAAGTTTATGTGAAAAAGTTCTCTTGTCAAGAGGTTGGTATTATGTATACTCGCAAGATCCGTGAGTGGTGAATCGTTACTCGCGAATCGTAAAGGCAAGAGCAGCACAAAGATCCAATAAGGTACGAAAAGGAGCTTCCTTGAAGGAAAAGGCCGAAAGCCCAAAACGCTTTCGGCCTTTTGAGACGTCCAAAGGCAACAATAACCACTTAATTGAATTGGTACTTTTTCAAGCTTTTCCAATTCACGGTTTTCGATTTACGACTTACCGTTCACGGATCCTTTTCTAACCTCCGCACCCTCCTCGCTTCATGGAAGCAGCTGACATGACCTCAATGTTGGCACCCCAGAGAAATCCGGTCTGGTCGACCCGTACAACATCTTCGAAAAATTCCATCTCTTCGGGAACCCATACTGTTACACCGTTTCCACTTACCGACAGGTAACCATCCGATACCGGAGGTTTGCCGCTCTCGACGAGGGCGGCGTTGCGTGCGCCTCAGCCGGCACCCAGCTTTCTGACTATGACGTAGCCCTCTCCTCCAAAGCCAAGAAGTTTTACCTTTGCTTTTTCGCTCAACTCAAGCCTTAATTCACTCATCATTTACCCCCCTCTGGAAAATATACAACCTGATACTGTACCCATTATACCCCACGGTCGTATAAACGCCAACCCCTGCTTGAAAGAACCTCCAAAAAATCCGTCGCGGGAACAGCAAGGAAGCGTTTACCGGAAAGGTGCGCCAGGGGGTCGCCCAAACTCTGAAAATCCAGACACCGGGAGTGAAGAAGGGGTCTATTTACGTTCATTGCTTTCCATTCATCATTAACACGTCTGCTGCCGTATTTCAGGTCACCTATCAGGGGAAACCCCAGAGATGCCAGGTGGACCCTTGCCTGGTGGGGTCGTCCTGTCATCAGTTCCACAAGAAGAAGAGAGACGGACCCGTCTCCCTCGAGTTTGCGGAACCTGGTAAGAGCGGCCTGCCCATCCACCCGGTCTACGACTACAATATTGTCCTCGCCCTTTTTGAGCAGGGGGGAGTTGATCTCCCCTTCTTTGGGGGTGTTGCCGGCGACAATTGCCAGATATGTCTTTTTGACCTTTCCGGTCCTCCACGCTTCGTGAAGGCTCCTCAGGGCGGTCCCGCTTAATGCCAGCGCAAGCGCTCCCGATGTGTTCCGGTCGAGCCTGTGGGCCGGTGTCGGCGAAAAGGAATCGTCATTCCATTCCAGAGTGGATGCGACCCTTGAGATAACACTCTCGCCTCCCCTGGTATTCGGCTGTGCCAGAAGATTCCAAGGCTTGTTCACGATACAGATATCGCGGTCGGCGTAAATGATCTCGATATTTGCCCCCGTCCTTGCGGCCTGCAGGTTGAGACCGGGTACGTGCTGAACAACCGCGTCATCCCAGGGAAGTTCAACTGTCTGACCTCCCGTGACACGAACCGAGCACTCGCTCCTGTGGCCGTCAATACGTACCATGCCCTTGCGGAATGCGCGCATGAGAGCACTCAAGGGAAGGTCCGGCCACATTTTTCTGATAATCTTGTCTATTCTTCTGCCGTCATCATGCTTTGAAATCTTGAATGCCTGTCCCATTTTTAACTACCGTCCTCTTCAGATATTTCCCGTCTCCAGAACCTCCGCTGTGCGGAGGGGTGATAATCTGAGATGGAAGGCTCTCCGCTCCCGCTCTCGGGGAAAACACTCCAGCAGAACATTATAAAATCCAGCTCGTCGGCCGAAGAGACCACCATGGCCTCCGGCGTTGCCGGGAGAACCGGAGAGCCATACTCCTTACGTCCGTGATGACTTATCAGTATATGCCCTATCGCGGTCACGAGATCCCCGTCAAGCCCGTGCTCCCGGGCCAGGTCTGTGAATCTGGAGAAACCGAGAGCTATGTGGTCGATAACGGTACCGGGGATCGTCATCGAGGGAAATGGATCCAGTTTGTAAGATTCGATCTTCCCGATATCGTGAAGAAGGCCGCCTGCGGTGACGATATCAAGATCCATTTCCACGCCGGAGCTTTTATAGGTCTCAGCCAATGCCCTTGCCCCCCTGGCGACGGAAAGAGTGTGCTCAAGGAGCCCGTGAACATAGGCGTGATGATGCGAAACAGCCGCGGGAAGTTCCCGGAAACTCTTCCAGAGATCCCCCGAAAAAACTTTTTCCAGAAATGTTCTCACCCCGGGACCGCATGATGAGATCATGGCGCGAAACTCCTCTTCCATCCGCTCAACCGGGACCGGAGAGGACTGGATAAATCCGCTTATCGGGAATCTTTCGGGGTCGAGCAGAAAAACCTCCAGAAACTGATACTGTTGTTTTCCGCGAAACTCCGATGCCGTTCCAATTACTACAACGGGAGCGTTTAGAACAAGCGAGGCCATATTGGAGGAAGCTGGTTCGAAAGGGGTTCTTTCGCAAGATCGGGTATCCCACCATTTGCCGTCCGACCAGACCTTGGCATCGATGCTTCCCTCGGAATCAACCAGCGACAGATCCCAGAACGGGCGGTTGTTTTTGTCGGACCTGCTCTTGATCTGCTTTATGACCCCAAGAACCTTGAACCGCTCTCCGGGAGAGGCCTGCCGTAACTGCGAAGTAGTCAAAGTCCGGATATCCGCCAAATAAACCACTCCTTTATCTGATGACCTGATAAGCCTTCAGGGGTTAAAAAACGGGGGATCGCTCCCCCGCAATGATGGCCAGAATTACCGTTTAGGGAAACAGGGCTTTTAAGCCCCGTACTTGGCAAGCCTTCCTGCGTGCGCGAGCATCAATCCCATCATTTTGTGGGCCGGCATCACCCCAAGGCTCCCCCGGGCACAAGCCCTCTCCCCGAATGACTCAGATCCGTCCGTCCGGACAAAACGGCTCGAGAGAAGGAAGGGTGAAGGGTGCCAGGAGTGGCCTCCCATCACGCTAGGAGTACTGTGATCTCCGGTAACGACCATAACGTCCGGTTTAAGCGAGAGTATCTCGGGCAAAAGTCTGTCGACTTTTTCGATCACATCGCGTTTTGCCTCGAAATCTCCGTCCTCTCCCCGGCTGTCGGTGTATTTTACATGAACGAAGAAGAAATCGAAAGAGTTCCAATCCCTCTTCACCGCCTGGAAAAGGCTTTCGATCGTCTTCCCGGCATCGACCACTTCCATGCCGACGATCCTTGCGAGCCCCCTGTACATCGGGTACGTGGCAACCGCCGCGGACCTCATCTTGTAGAGATCCGGGAACAGCGGGATCTCCGGAGTTCCGGAAACGCCCCTTAGGAGACATCCGCTCGCCTTTTCTTCGCCGGCAAGAGTTTCCCTAAGTCTTCTGATAAGAGAGTTTATTACGTTAGCGGTCCTTGTTCCCAATGGTTCCAGAGGCCTTGACCAGACCATCGGACTTCCATCGTTCTGGGGGTCCGCATCGGTGACACTGTCATTGAGCCCTTCACCCGAAAGAACGACAGCAAAGCGATGCTCGATCCCCGGGTAGAAGCGAACCGCTACACCTTCGATCTCCCTGATGGATTTTCCTAGACGGGCGATTAGCGACGCACTTGAATCAGTGTCGATCCTCCCGGCACGACGGTCCAGGATAATATCCCCTTCTCCCCAAGTGCAGAAGTTGCCCCTTGCGCACATCTCGCCGGGGAGGACCTCGGCCCCGACTCCAAGGGTCTCCAGTATCCCCCTGCCTATAAAATGTTTTCTGGGATCATAGCCGAAAAGCGCCAGGTGCCCCGGACCGCTGCCGGGAGTTATGCCGACATCGACCATCTCCAGAAGCCCCGTCTCTCCTCGGGAGGCAAGCAGATCAAGGTTTGGCGTTGCCGCCGCCTCAAGTTCTGTTATTCCATCGGCGGAAGGCAGTCCGCCCAATCCATCCATGACCAGAAGCACCATCCGGGTGTTCTTCTCAACGGACAGCGAGCGCAGCATCTCAAGCCGGTCCAACAATTCAGGATCACCCCCAAAAAGTCTCTATTGTCCTGATGATACCGGCCAAAGACACTTTTGACCATGGCCTTTGTCCGTTCGCATGAACAAATAGGCAATTTGACTGTTGCGAAAGAGGTCTTCTTATTGCAAAATCTGTATTGTGGCCGATTGAAACACCAGGGAGGTGAAGATTGATGAAGAAAATCATCTTGAAGATCACATCTGTAGCCGCATTGCTGCTTATAATGACTGCAGCGCCGATGCAGGCAGGTATAAGACCGGAATCAGTTACCGTGATCTGGGAAAACCTGACACGGACTGCAACGCTTGCCGATGCCGGGCCCGTCAACATAGATGACAAGAAAGAGCCGAACGCCTGGGTATCCTTCAGCATGAACAAATACTCCGTCCACGCGACCACTGGCCTTCTGAACACCCTGAGGAACGAGGACGAACTCGCGGGCGTTCTTGCCCATGAGATCGGACACATCAAACTGGGACACTACAACGAGACGATCAAGCGAAGCTTCCTTTGGCTTTTGCTGTACAAGGCGCTTGGCGAGAAAAAGGTCGGAGGAGTCGACGTCCTGGGAGCCGGGATGGTCCTTGCAGAAGCAGGGTTTAGCCGCGAACAGGAGATAGAGGCAGATGACTACGGCGTAACCCTTGCCGCAAAGGCAGGTTACAACCCCTGGGGACTTTACAACGCATTTCAAAGCATGCAGAAAGCCGGATTCCAGACCTCCCCCAGCGGCTTCAATTCACACCCGCCCACAGAACGGCGCCTGATCCACATCAGGGCAACTACGGAGACTGTGGAGAAACAACTTCGAAACTGAAACCCGCGACAAATTAACACTTGCGCATAAGGGGTGACATTATCACTGTCCGGCGACACAAATGAATATACAAACTTCTTCTTGTCATCCGAATCAGTTACAATAGGAACAGGGTGGAATTTCCTTTTCCCCCTGTTTTTTTGAAATCCAATTTTCGGAGGAAAAACAATTGAGCGATTTTCTCAATCACCTTCTGAGCCATTCGGCCAAAAACATCAAGCCATCTCCTATCAGGGAAATCCTCCACCTCATAAGAAAACCCGGCATGATATCCTTCGCCGGGGGCATGCCGGATCCGGAAATCTTCCCGATCGCTCAGTTTTATGAGGCCGCTTCGATAATCGCCAGGGAGGGCAAGGATATTCTCCAGTATGGAACCACTGAAGGCTACCCCCCTCTCAAGGAATTTCTTTGCGAATGGACCGCTCCCAAAATGGGGCGCAAAATACTTCCGGACGAGATCCTTATTACAGCCGGTTCCAGCCAGGTGATCGATCTGCTCTGCTGGACTCTGCTCGACAAGGGAGACCATGTTATCTGCGAGGAGCCCACGTTTCTGGGAGCCACCGGAACGATGTGCAACCACGGGGCAGAGTTTCTGACTGTTCCATGCGACGGAAACGGCATGATGGTGGATCTTCTTCCTGACATCATAGAGAGCGCCATCTCGGAAGGGAAAAGGATCAAGTTTATCTATACGATAGTAAATTTCCACAACCCTCTTGGCTGCGATCTTTCGCTGGAACGCAGAAAGAAACTTCTCGATATTGCGAAAAGATACGGGATATACATTCTGGAGGATGATCCTTACGGTTATGTTCGTTTCGAGGGCGAGGATACCCCCTCGATCTTTTCCATGGACAGGGACGGGATCGTCGTCTTCGCCTGCAGTTTCTCAAAAATACTTGCCCCTGGAACGCGTGTAGCCTGGTGCGCGGGGCACAAGGACATCATACGCAAGATGGCCATCTTCAAGCAGGGTGCCGATACCTGCACCAGCGTCGTAGCGCAGGCCATTGTCTGGGAGTATTGCAGGCTCGGCCATCTCGACGCGTTTCTTCCAAAAATAATCGACCACTACAGAAAAAAACGGGACCATATGGAGGCCGCATTCAAATCATCCCTTCCCCTGGACAGGATCTCGTGGCTCAAGCCCAAGGGTGGATTTTTCTACTGGATGACCACCATACCTGGAATACCGGCCGACAGACTTCTGGAAAGATCATTAGAAAAGAAGGTCGCATTTGTCCTTGGCAACGCCTTCTATCCGAAAGGTGTCGGAGGAGC
>JAUSOU010000033.1 GCA_030656095.1 Thermovirgaceae bacterium
TTAGCGCCAGCCTATCTGTTTCCGCCTCTTTCGTCTGGCGGTGCCTCACTAGCCGATGCATAATCAGGTTAGCCTGTTCCCCCTCATCAAACCGTGCATACGGTTTTCCCGTACACGGCTTTCCGATGTTCTTCACACCAAGGCATGCGCCGATTTCCAGGGCGCCGTCGTCGGCAGCTTGAAAAGCCCGTATCTCCCGTAAATCACATCTCTTGGAAAGTGTTTGTACCCCTGTGTGCGGTCAGCCAGCTTGTGGCGTCGGCGCAGATGGGTGCGCACTCGTTCTTCTACGTGCGTCTTCACTTTGGACATGACATCGGTGCAGTTGCGGTAATGAAAGTAGTTGGACCAACCTCGCAAGGTCAGGTTGAGTTCGGCGATAATGCGGGACATCGGCATCGGGGTGCGACGCCGGTCGGTTAGCTCCTTGGTGCGATCTTTTATCCTTTGCACCGACCGTTTTGATGGCTCGACATGCGGGTAGAGTTTGCCGCTTTTGCAGCTTCAGGAACCTCAAAGGTGTCAGACCTACACAATTGACATAAACAGAAACTTCCGGGAAGATGGGTCCGACAACTGACGGAAAACCTCGAATGACAGGACAGGGGGCGGGAATCGTGGGCAGACCTTTGAGGATAGAGTACCCCGGTGCCTTTTATCATGTGACATCGAGGGGCAACGAACGGAAGGATATCTTCAAAAGCGGAACAGACCGGGAGAAGTTTCTTTCCTACCTGAAATCGGCCACGGAAAGGTACGGAGCAGTGATCCACGCGTACTGCCTGATGACCAACTACTACCACCTGATGATCGAAACCCCTGAAGGCAACCTTTCCAGGATCATGAAACACATCAACAACTCCTACACAAACTACTTCAACATCAAGCGCAAGCGTGCAGGCCATCTTCTTCAGGGTCGCTACAAGGCGATCCTTGTGGAAGCCGACACCTATGCCGCCGAGCTCTCCCGCTACATCCACCTGAACCCGGTGGGGGCAAAGATGGTCGGATCCCCGGAGGAGTATCCATGGAGCAGTTATCGTTACTACGCAGACGGTGCGGGGCCGTCATGGCT
>JAUSOU010000047.1 GCA_030656095.1 Thermovirgaceae bacterium
TCCAAGTCCCCTGAATGCCTCGTGGGTGCCCTTCTGTCCTTTGGTGAACCGCAAAGCCTCCTCCATCTGTGCCGCCGTTTGCCCCCTGGCCCCGCCGTATGTCATGGCCAGAGCGGAAGATATGCTGTAGGGGGAGAAGAACAGGTTGCCCTTCTCCTGCCGCAGTATCGAAAAGAGGTCGAACGCGAAAGCGCCGTTGTCCGACGCCGTCGACAACATCCGTTCGGTCACATCATCAGCGGACACGGAAACGGCAAAAATGCAAAGGGCCGTAACGGCAACGATAATACTTACCCCACTGCGTTTTTTCATCCATCCCACCTCCGAAAGTTTTTTAGAACTTTCTTCTGTCGCAGGCCCAGTGAAGCAGGGCCTGACGTTGAGCGTTCCGGCCCGGTCACCACACATACATACACCCTGCTGCATGAGGTCGTTTACGACGATCTTTACAGCCGGAATGGCCATCAGTGCAAGACCTCTTTTAAAAAACCGGAATCCTCAGGCCTCCGGTAACTGAAACCCTTTTTTACGAAAAAGTACGAGGCAGGCATCCACAACTGCGGGATCGTAGAGAATTCCCCTGTTTTGCTCTATCTCCTCCAGTGCTGCTTCAACCCCGAGGGATGGGCGGTAAGGGCGGTGCGACACCATGGCTTCAACCACGTCGGCCACGGCCAGGATCCGCGCTTCGAGCATAATTGCCTCGCCTCTGAGACCGCTGGGGTAGCCGCTTCCGTCCATTCGCTCGTGATGCTGATATGTTATTTCTCCCAGCTGCCACGGGGATTCCACTTCCTTCAGGATTTCGTATCCATGCCGGGGGTGTTCCCTGATGACATCCGTTTCGAATAACGACAGCCGGCCCGGTTTGCTGAGGATCTCCGAGGGTATGGAAACCTTGCCGATGTCATGCACAAACCCCGCCATGGTAAGAGCCTCTATTGTTTCCGGAGACAGATGCATTTCGGCGGCTATGGCCGCTGCCAGGCCGGCAACTCGCCTCTGATGCCCGGCCGTGTAGGGGTCCCTGACATCCACTGTCCTCGCCATGGCCTGGATCGTTCCGACGAGAGCCTTTTTGAGTTTTTCGGACATTCTCAGGAGTTCCTCCGCGGTTCTCTTGCGGTCGGTGATATCCCGCATAAATGCAACGATCCTTCCGCCTTCGCCTTGGAGGTAAATGGTGCTGACTTCGGCGTCAAAAATGCCCCCGTCCTTTCGGCGCTGCCGGGTTTCAAAACGCTCCTCGCCCTGCTCCATGACCTTCCGGATGTGAGATTCCACCTCGGCGGCTGATTCGACGACTTCAATGTCAGAAATACGCATGGCCAGCAATTCCTGTTCGCTATAGCCGCTCATCAGACAGTAGGCGATATTGACATTCAGCAGGCACCCCTGCATGTCCGTGATCCAGATGCCGTCCATGGCAGTCTGGAGGATGGCGCGATGCCGTTCATCGCTCTCTTTCAGCATCAGCTCCGACCGCTTGCGCTCGGTGACGTCGCGCATGGCGACAATGGAGCAAACCCCGCCGTCCCAGACGGTTTCAGAGACACTCATCTCAGCATTGCCCGGGCCACCTGACCTGTGCGGCAGGTCGATCTCTAAAAATTTTCTGTTTTCCACGGAATATCCGAAAAGCGTCCCGACAAGTTCCCCCGAAGAATAGCCGAAGAGCCTCTCGGCGGCGGGATTGGAGAACACAACGTATCCCTGTCTGTCGACCAGAACGATGCCGTCCGCCGTATTCTCGGCGAGGGCGCGGATATTGGCCTCCCTCTCCCTGAGCCTGGTCCTGTTTTCCTTGGCCTCCATAACCCGGAGGATGGTATTGGGCAGCTGGGCTATGTTGTGCAGTTTTTTGATTATATAGTCTTCCGCGCCTTCCTTGAGGGACTGCACGGCAATCTCCTCGGATCCGGTTCCGGTCACAACGATGACAGGCGCCTCCGGATGCCGTTTCTTGACCTCCCGAATTACTTCAAGACCATCAAACCCGAGGATGTTGAAGTCCGTGAGGACCATATCAAAGTCACCTTCGGCCAGAAGCTTCTCAAACGTCTCCCGGTCGCTGGCTTCAATCATTACAAAGTTCCTCGCTTCTTTTTCCAGGGCATGGCGGATCAATTCTCTATCAAGGGCACTATCTTCTACACATAAAACCCGGATTTTTTGCACCAGTTCTGTTTTCTTCAAAACTTTTTTCATCATCCTGCAGCTCCGATTGTTTTTTCTCTCATAATTTTATAAGCGGTGCATTCACATTGAGCGACAACCAATAGTCGCAAATATTCTTTGCCACATCCAGAAACCCGGAAAAGGAGATGGGTTTGACCAGGTAGCTGTTGACTCCATGATCGTACCCTGCGACCCGGTCGCTTTCCTCTTGGGATGAGGTCAGGATAATAACCGGCAAACGCTTGAGAACTGGCGTCTGTTTGAGGGTTTTCAGAACATCCAGGCCGCTGATGCCAGGCAGTTTGAGATCGAGCAGCATCAGATCCGGGAGTGGATGGCTCTCGCGGTCGGTAAAATTCCCGCGGCCCAGGAGGTAGTCCAGAGCTTCTTCCCCGGTCTTGACAGTTCGTATCTCATTTTCCAGTTTGACTTCCCTGAAGGCATCCAGTGTAATCTCGATGTCCATCCGATTGTCTTCAACGAGCAAAATAACGGCTCTTTTTTTCATCGTGTCCTCCTTCATTCCCGGCGATCACACCTGCAGGGAGCTTCACCCAGAACACGCTTCCTTCACCAGGCCTGGATTCCACCCCTACCGTGCCGCCCATCAACTCAACTGCTTTTTTTACAATTGCCAGCCCGATCCCGGTGCCGGCAGAATCATCCGGGCTGTGGAGGCGTTGAAAGATATTGAAAATCCTGTCGTGGTGTTCCGTTGCAATGCCGATGCCGTTGTCCGAAACGCGGACCACGACCCGGCTTCCTTCCATGGCGGCCCCTATCTCCACGCGATGTGAAACTCCGCCCCGGCGGTATTTCAGCGCATTCTCGATGAGGTTTGAAAGGATCTGCCGCAACAGGGTGCGGTTGCCTGTCACTACCGGCAGGTCCGGCTGCACCACAATTTCGGCGTCCCTTGCGATCTGCCCTGATCCAGACTCGGAAAGGATCTCTGCAACCAGCGGGGAGAGCGCGATGGTCTTAAGGGGCGATACCTCTTTTCCCAGGCGCGAATATGCGAGAAGGTTGGTGATCAGTTCGTCCATGCGGCTGGACGCCTCAAGGATGTTGTCGAAGTAATGGCGGGCCTCCTCGTTGAGGCTGTCCCTGTGACGGCGGGCTATGATCTCGGCAAAGCCGCTGATGGCCCTCAGGGGCTCCCGCAGATCGTGGGAGACCGAATAGGCAAAAGCCTCCAGCACCTCGTTGGCTCCTTCCAGTTCTGCGGTGCGCTGGCCCACGCGCTGTTCCAGCTCCGTTGTGAGATCCCTGAGGCTGCGCTCTGCAACGATGCGGGACTCCTCGTTTCCCAGAAGGACTCCCATCAGCACGGTGGCTACAGGAAAGACCATCATGACAGGCATCCAGATCCGGCTTATTACCGCAATCCCTGTTGGCCAGGGCTGCACGAGCAGTTGACAGACAAGCATGACGATGTGAGCGCTGATGCCAAGACCGTAAAACGACAGGATACCGAGCCTCTCGGGGCGATCTCCGAAAGCACGCCGAAAAATCCGCCCTGTAATGGTGCAGCCCAGAACGGTCGCAAGTCCGGCCCACATTCCCGGACCTCCAAGGTGAACCCGGTAAAGAGCGGCCATCAGTGCTGCAATGCCGCCGGTCGACCATCCGCCGAACAGGCCCGCCATGGAAAGGACAATGGATCGGCCGTCATAGATGATCCCGGGAGCGTAATGGAACGGCATGTTCATGCCGGCCACGGCAACCCCGCCGAAGAGAAGCCCCGCAAGGATCCTTGGCCACACCTCACCGTCCCTCCGCAGCCGGGAGATCAGGCTGTAGAAGGTACAGAGTGCCACCAGCAGAGCGGCATTCTGGATCAGACTGACATACACGATCTCATCTCCAGCTCACCTTCGGAATTTCGGGCCAGCAGTAATTTATTAAAATTGCGCACCTTTAGTATAATTGTCAATGAAATAGACTCCGCGCTAAATAGATTTTACACCATTGCAGGATCTATTGACAAACTTCCCTTTAGGGGTTTAAAATTCACGCCAACAACCTGAAGACTGGAGCGGATGGTCATGATTCGAGTTCCAACAACCCGGAATTGGTGGTGGCAGGCTTTCTAAGTCTGCCGCCAGGAGCCTGATCGATCGCAAAACCATAGATTGCGAGAGGCCTTGGAGGCGGATCCCGTGTGGGATTCTCTTCAAGGCCTCTTTTGTTTTTTCTCCGGGGAGAGGCCCGAAAAGGCCTCTCCCTATTTTTTTATCTCCTGCCCACAGAGGTGGGGAGAGGTTAAGGAGGCAGCACATGACGAGCAGAGTGGAGACAAGAGCGCAGCGGAGGGTAACGAGCCTGGAGACTTTCAGGGACATGGCGCGGGATCATGATCTGGTCCCACTGGTTATAAGAATGAACCCGCAAGAGCTGACACCGCTTTCGCTTTACCGGAAGCTCGGCAAAGAAAAGCACAACTCTTTTCTCCTGGAAAGCGGTGACCGGGGAAGTGCGGGAGGACGCTATTCCTTCATCGGGATCGAGCCGGAGAGAGTGTTCCGGGTGACGCCCGATGGATGTGAGGTCTGTGACGGGGATGGCAACCATCTCGAATTCCATCCTTCCGGACAGGGAACGAGAAAGGCTCTGGACTCCTATCTGGCCTGCCGACGGCCTCTGCGGGGAGATGATCTTCCTCCCTTCGCCGGAGGAGTGGCAGGTTACTTCGGCTACGGCATGGTGGAGGGTTGGGAGGATCTGTTTCACGGCTGCACCAGGAAGTTGCGCCCCTCATCGCTTCCCAGGGCCCTGCTCATGGGCTTTGCTACAGTGGCTGCCTTCGACCACAAGACCGGACAGCTCCTGCTGATACACAATATCCGCACGCCCGAAGGGGCTTTGGGTGAGGCGCTGGACACCCTCTACAGGGAAGGGTGCGGAAGGCTGGAGAGCCTTGCGGACCGGGTCGACGAACCGTTCACGGAGAACCCTCCGTCGGGCCCCTTCTCTTTGAGTGATATCCACGCCCACACTCCAAAAGAGGATTTTCTGGAGATGGTGCGAAAAGGGCGGGAGCACATCATTTCCGGCGATATCTGCCAGGTGGTGCTTTCGCAACGGTTTTCCATCGAGACGGACCTCCCGTCGCTGGAGATCTACCAAGCTTTGAAGGATGAAAACCCCTCGCCGTACCTGTTTTTCCTGAATCTTCCCGAGCTGGAACTCATCGGCTCCTCGCCGGAGGTCCTGGTGCGGGTCGAGAGGGATAGGGTCTTCTCACGTCCACTGGCGGGGACACGTCGACGCGGCGCCTCCGAGGCCGAGGATCGAGCCCTGGCCAAAGAGCTTCTGGCCGACGAGAAGGAGCGGGCCGAGCATCTCATGCTGGTGGACCTCGCCCGCAACGACCTGGGGCGGGTCTGCAAGACCGGAACAATTGCCGTTACCGAGCTGATGGGGCTTGAACGCTACTCCCAGGTGATGCACATCGTCTCCCAGGTGGAGGGCGACAAGCGCGGGGATCTGAGCGCCCTTGATGTCCTGGAATCGGCCTTTCCCGCGGGAACCGTGTCGGGAGCACCCAAGATACGCGCCATGGAGATCATCGAAGAACTCGAGCACGAACCGCGCGGCCCCTACGCGGGAGCCGTGGGTTACGTCGGCTTCGATGGAGACATGGATACGTGCATCGTCATCCGGACGATGGTCCGTGAGGGGAACACCGTCAGCATCCAGGCAGGCGCTGGAGTGGTCTATGATTCGGTCCCGGAAAAGGAGTACGAGGAGACGCGCAGTAAGGCCAGAGCTCTTTTTCGCGCCCTGGAGACAGCTCTTGAGAGGGAGAATGTCCGATGATCCTGGTTATCGACAACTACGATTCCTTCACCTGGAACCTGGTTCAGTACCTTTCGGAGCTCGACGAGGTGGTGACGGTCCGCAACGACCGGATCACACTGCAGGAGATCGAGACCATGGATCCCGGCCATATCGTCATCTCGCCGGGGCCGGGAGCCCCATCCGAGTCGGGCATCTCAAAGGACGTGATCCGGACCTTTAAGGGATGCATCCCCATCCTTGGAGTCTGTCTGGGGCACCAGGCGATCGGCGAGGTCTTCGGGGCAGAAGTGGTTCGGGCCGCGGAACCTTTCCATGGAAAAGTTTCCGTCATCCATCACGAGGGCAGGGGTCTTATGAAGGGGCTGCCCGAGCCATTCCGCGGCACTCGATACCACTCGCTTGTAGTGAAATCGCCCCTCCCGGAGGAGCTGAAAGTGACGGCCCACACTGAGGACGGGACTGTCATGGCCATGGAACACCGTGAATACCCTCTTTTCGGGGTCCAGTTCCATCCCGAGTCCATCCTGACCGAGTCGGGCATGGATCTTCTGAAGAACTTTCACCGGCAAAGAATCGTCTGAGAGAAAAGTTTGATAGGAGCTGAGATGAGGATGTTGAGAGAGTATCTGGAAAAGATTTTGACGCGCAACGACCTGACTGCCGAAGAGATGGCCCGGGCCATGGAGGCCATCATGGAAGGGCGGGCTTCAGAAGCCCAGGTGGCCGCCTTTCTGGCCGCACTTCGCGTAAAGGGCGAGACGGTAGTGGAGATTGCTTCGGCGGCCCGTGTAATGCGGGAGAAGGCCTTGCCCGTAAAGGTGGACCGCCGCCCTCTGCTGGACGTGGTGGGGACCGGCGGAGACGGAACGGGCACTTTCAACATATCCACGGCGACAGCCCTGGTTGCCGCCGCCGCTGGTGTGGCGGTGGCCAAGCACGGCAACCGTTCCGTGTCCAGCAAGTGCGGCAGCGCCGACGTGATGGAACCGCTGGGGATCCCCCTCCTTGCGGACCCTGGAGACGTGGCCGATTGCGTGGAGAGAACGGGTTTCGGCTTCATCTTCGCCCCTCACTTCCACCGTGCCATGAAGAACGTGGCCCCGGTCCGGAAGGCCCTGGGGCTGCGAACTATCTTCAATGTTCTGGGACCCCTCACGAACCCCGCCCAACCCGACTGCCTGCTCATGGGCGTTTTCACGCCGGAGCTGGTCCGGCCCATGGCGAAGGTTCTGGGACGACTCGGCCTGGAGCGGGCCATGGTGGTCCACGGTCACGGAGGGATGGACGAGCTTTCCCTGAGCGGATCCAACATGGCGTGCCTCCTGAAGGGCGGCGTGCTGGAAGACCTGGAGATCACTCCTGAAGACGCCGGGCTTTCCCGTGCAAAAGCCGGCTACGCTGCGGGAGGAACGGCCAAGGACAACTGCAGGATCATCAAGGACATCTTCGCAGGCAAGAGGGGAACTCACCGTGACGTGGTGGTCTTCAACGCCGCCGCCGCCCTGCTGACGGTCGGAAGGGCGGGCTCACTGCGGGAGGGGGCGCGGATGGCCGAGGAGGTTATAGACAGCGGCCTGGCCGCCGCAAAACTGCGGGAGGTGGCCGCCTTCGCCGGCTCCCGACAGGAGGGGGCGGCATGATCCTGGACCGCATCGTGGCGGAAAAGGAGCGCGAGGTGGCCAGGCTTCGGGCGCCGCGGGCCTCCCTCTTCAAAGCTCTGGGAGAATGCGGAATTTCGGTCATCGCCGAGATCAAGAAGGCCTCGCCCAGCAAGGGAGTCATCGTCGGAGATTTTGATCACCTGCGGCAGATGGAATCTTACGTGCGGGGAGGGGCGGCCGCCGTTTCGGTGCTGACGGACCCGGTCTTTTTCAAGGGCAGCGGCGCCATCCTCAGGGACCTCAGCGGGAGAGCGGGGCTGCCGCTGCTGCGTAAGGATTTTCTCATCGACCCTCTCCAGGTGGAAGAGAGCTACTTCCTCGGGGCCGACGCGGTTCTCCTCATCGCGGCCATCCTGGAGGGTCCCAAATTGAAGGAGATGCTGGAACGGGTCCATTCCCTGAGGATGGAGGCGCTGGTTGAGGTCCACGATGAGGTCGAGCTCTACCGGGCCCTGGAAACGTCGGCCCGGGTCATCGGCATCAATAACCGGAGCCTCAAGGATTTTACGGTGGACCTGAAGACCTCGGAGCGGCTTATCGCCGAGATGGAGCGCCTTGGGGCCCGCTCCGGAAACCAGGTGGTGGCCGAAAGCGGCATCACATCCCGGGCCGATGTGGTGCGGCTGGAGGAGGCGGGGGCGGACGCCATTCTGGTGGGCGAGAGCCTCATGCGCTCCTCCGACCCTGCGGGGCTGATCGCGGAACTGAAGGGGGGCAAGAAGGCATGACACGGATCAAGGTCTGCGGCTTGACCTGCAGAGAGGACGTGGAGGCCGCTGTCGCGCTCGGGGTGGACGCACTGGGTTTTATCCTGACGGAAAGCGCCCGCCGTGTGACGCTGGAAAAGGTGGCTGCAATCACGCGAGGGCTTTCCCTTTTCATTTCGACGGTGGCCGTGGTGGCGAACCCTAAAACAGGCGAACTGGCAAAAATCGCCGCAAGCGGGCTTTTCACTCACATCCAGTTTCACGGACAGGAAGTCCCGGAAATGCTGGCCGGGGTCCAGATGAGGACCATCAAGGCCTTCGGCATTGCTTCGGCAGAGGACCTGGAGCAAGTCAAACTCTATGGGGCGGCCGACTATTTTCTCTTTGACAGCCGAGTGGGGGGTAGCTGCGGAGGGACAGGGAAAACCTTCGACTGGTCGCTGCTGAAGGATATCGCTGTGGAAAAACCCGTTATCCTCGCGGGGGGCCTTGGGCCGGAAAACGTGGCTGAAGCCATCCGGGCTTGCCGGCCAGCTGCGGTGGACCTGAACAGCCGACTGGAGTCGGAGCCCGGAAAAAAGGACCCGGAACGGATTCGACAGACCGTGATCGAAATCCGCGAAGCTGATAGTAATATTCTAAAGGAGTGAGGCGAAATGAGTAAAAAAGGCTATTATGCCGGTTTTGGAGGTCGATTCGTTCCCGAAACGCTGTTTCCGGCATTGGAAGAACTCGAGACAGCGTATGAAAAACTTCGGTGTGACTCGAGTTTCCAGGAAGAACTTAAGGGGCTGCTGACAAAGTACAGCGGGCGCCCCACGCCCCTCTACTTTGCCGGGAGACTTACCGGGCACCTGGGCGGCGCGAAGATCTACCTGAAGCGGGAGGATCTGAACCACACCGGCGCCCACAAGATCAACAATGCCCTGGGGCAGGCCCTCATCGCCATTAGACTGGGCAAGAAGCGCATCATCGCCGAGACCGGCGCGGGGCAGCACGGAGTGGCCTGCGCCACGGCAGCGGCCCGCTTCGGCCTGGAGTGCCGCGTCTTTATGGGCGAGGAGGATATGCGGCGCCAGGCCCTGAACGTGGACCGGATGCTGCTTCTGGGCGCCGAGGTCGTCCCGGTATCCTCGGGCAGCAGAACCCTGAAGGACGCCACCAACGAGGCCATCCGTCACTGGGTTGCCCACGTGGAGGACACCCACTACATCATCGGCTCCGTCGTGGGGCCCCATCCCTATCCGGCCATCGTGAGGGACTTCCAGCGTGTCATCGGCGACGAGACTCGGGAGCAGATAATCGAGGCCGAAGGACGGCTTCCAGACCTTCTCATGGCCTGTGTGGGCGGCGGGAGCAACGCCATTGGGCTCTTTCACCCCTTCGTGGATGACGCCGCGGTTCGCATGATGGGCGTCGAGGCCGCCGGCAAGGGGATCGATACAGGGCAACATGCCGCAACCCTTTCGGCCGGGCGGGTGGGAGTACTTCACGGAAGCCGATCCTACCTGCTCCAGGATGACGATGGCCAGATCATTGAAGCCTATTCCATCTCGGCCGGACTCGACTATCCCGGGGTGGGGCCCGAGCACAGCGCCCTGATGGAATCGGGACGGGTAGAGTACACCTCTGTCACCGACAGAGAAGCCGTGGCGGCCTTCTCCCTCCTCTCCAGGCTTGAGGGGATCATTCCGGCGCTGGAGAGTTCTCACGCCGTAGCACAGGTGATCAAGACGGCGCCGACTCTCCCGCGGGGTACGCTGGTGGTGGTTAACCTCTCGGGGCGTGGCGACAAGGATATAAACTCGGTGCGGCCCTGGCTGCTGGAAGGAGTTGAGGCGTGATGAATCGGTTTGGGAAAGCTTTCGAGAAGGGCAGGGCCCTTTTGCCCTTCGTTACGGCGGGAGATCCGGATCTGGAAACGACACGCTCGCTGGTCCTGGCCCTGGAAGAGGCCGGGGCCGATATTATAGAGCTGGGTGTTCCCTTCTCGGACCCTCAGGCCGATGGGCCCGTTATCCAGGCGGCGGGACAGAGGGCTCTGGAGGCTGGAACGACTCTTTCCGGGGTGCTTGAGATGGTCCGAAGTTTGAGGGGTGTAGTGAGCACTCCGCTGGTCCTCATGGGCTACTACAACCCCATCCTGAACTACGGGGAAGACCGTTTCGCCCGGGACGCCGCCGAAGCGGGCGTAGCCGGTGTCATCGTACCCGACCTTCCCTTCGACGAGGGTGAAGATTTCTACGGAGTTCTGGAGAGAGAGGGAGTGGATGGCATCCTGATGGTGGCTCCCAACAGCGAGGAGAAAAGGTTGATAGAGACGGGGCGGAGAGCCAAGGGGTTTGTCTACTGTGTGTCACTGATGGGGATCACCGGCCAGGAAAGCGGGCTTTACGACCGGATGGGTGATTACATAGACAGGGTGAAAAAGCACGTAACTGTCCCCCTGGTTCTGGGTTTCGGCATCGACAGCCCTGAGAGAGCCGCCAAGGCGGCGGCTCTCGTGGACGGTGTCGTCGTGGGCAGCGCCATCGTGCGGCTCGTGGAGAGGTTCGGCCATGACAGGAAAAGACTCCTGAACGAAGTCAAATCTTTCGCCGCCCGCCTCAAGGGAGCCATAAAGCCTTAAACCCAAACCCCATGCATGGAAGGCAGAAATTAAAGATTTTGTCCGCCGCAGGGGTAGGAACCCAGGATCCGCAACCGGAAGCAGCGCGTGCGCATTCGTTCCAGAGCGCCCGATACGCGTTTGTCCTGAACATGCCCCTCCAGGTCGACGAAGAAAACATATTCGAAGGGGTTGCCCGGCATGGGTCTGGACTGGATAAAGGTCAGGTTCAGGCATGCCTGGAGCAGCGGCTCCAGGGCGGCGAGCAGGGATCCCGGCGTATGGGCCACAGCGAAGAGCAGCGACGTTTTGTTTTCCGGACCTGCTTTGGCCTCCTGGCGGCCCACGACCCAGAAGCGTGTCGTGTTGTGGGGCTGGTCCTGGATGTTTCTGACGAGAACCGGCAGTTCGTTGGTCTCGGCGGCGAGTTCATTGCAGACGGCGGCAAGCCCTTCGTCATCTGCGGCCATGCCGGCTGCGGCGCTGGTGGTTGACACGGAAGTCCTGGGGATACCCGGAAGATGAGTGTCAAGCCAGATGCGGCACTGGGCCAGGGCCTGGGGGTGGGAGCGCACTTCACGAATGTTCCGAAGTTCTCCAGTGCGGCTTGCCAGAACGTGTCGGATGGGAAGGCACACTTCCAGGACCACCTTCAGACCCTGATCCGAGACGGAAAAGCCGTCGAGCGTGGCGTAGACCACCCCTTCGATGGTGTTCTCCACCGGAACAACGGCCAGGCCGGCATCGCCATTCTCTACGGCCTGAAGGGCTTCCCGGGGATCCCGGACAAAAAGAGTTTTCACGCTCCGTCCCATGGCGAGGAAGGCCGCCTGCTGGGAGTAGGAACCTCCCGGCCCCATGCAGGCCACCTGCAGAGGAGCCTGCACGGAACGACAGAGAGAGATGATCTCCCGCTGGATGGCCGCCAGAGCTCCGGCCTCGATACCGGGATGGAGTTTCTGGAGCCGCCGGATGACCTCGTGTTCACGTACCGGGTCGTAGACGACGTCCTCCCCCTTGGCGAGCCCTATGGCCCGGGCCGTCTCAAGGCGCTGCTCCAGAAGACTGGAGATGGCCTCGTCCAGCTCATCTATGTGGGAGCGCAGGTTTTCCAGTTCCTTGTTCTTCATGGGTTCACTCCTCCCTGGGATGTCGGTGCGACTCCGTAAATTCTGGTTCAACAAAGATTAGCGCAAAATCCCGAAATCATCAAACGGAAACCACAGTTTTTTGTTAATCAAGCAGTTTGAGCCAAGGGCTTGACAAAATTCCCCAGCCCCTTCAGAATTACCACCCAAGAAGCAGCCAATTCTTTAAAATATCGATGAAGGGAGTGAATCCGATGACGGACCGGGCCGGCAAGGCGAAAAATCTCGATCTGAATAGTTATTATTACTTTACCGGCGGCCAGTGGCGATATTATGCCAGTGGTCTCTCCATACGTGGAAATCCGTTATCGGCTCCCTCAGGACCCGCCGCTGGATAGTCCTACTTTCAGGGACTAACTGAAATAGATGGCAAGGTAAAGGCCGGAACCGGATTCCACATCCAGGTTCCGGCCTTTTTTATTGGTTTTCGAGAAGAGAGAGGGAGGTGCTCCAGATGATGATCATCCAGATGAACGACCACTGCACGAGCCTTGATGTTGCCCGGGTATGTGACCAGCAGGAAAG
Source organism: Thermovirgaceae bacterium (assembly GCA_030656095.1). Lineage (GTDB taxonomy): Bacteria > Synergistota > Synergistia > Synergistales > Thermovirgaceae > UBA2252. The sequence goes on from JAUSOU010000047.1 coordinate 12,632, forward strand.
ACCGGGTTGCCCGGTGCGGATCGTTCCCCGCAGCGGTGGTTCCTGTGTCGTGGTGGACGGAGACAGCGATGCGGCGAGGCAGGCCGTGTCTGATCTTCCCGGCGTGAAGAGCGTCTCTATAACGAAGTGCTCCTACCCTCTGGCGAGCCGTGAAATTTTCGGTGCCGCCCATCCGGTGGAACTGGCGCCGGGCGTTCGAATCGGCGGCGGCGAGATCGTAGTCATGGCCGGGCCATGTTCGGTGGAGACCGGCGAGATCCTTCTGGAGACGGCCCGGGGCGTGAAGGCATCGGGTGCTTCCGTGCTCAGGGGTGGAGCCTTCAAGCCCCGATCCAACCCCTACTCTTTCCAGGGGCTCGGAAGCGAAGGGATCGCGCTCCTCATGGAGGCGCGGCAGGCCACTGGCCTTCCCGTCATCACCGAGGTCATGGCTCCCGAGGACGTTGAGTGGCTGGCCCCTCACGTGGACATCCTCCAGGTGGGAACGCGAAACATGCAGAACTTCGCCCTTCTCAAGGCCCTGGGGCGGGTGGATAAGCCCGTCCTCCTGAAGCGGGGCATGATGTCCACCGTCGACGAGTGGCTCCAGGCTGCCGAGTACATTCTGGTGGGAGGCAACGAACGAGTGGTCCTCTGTGAGCGCGGCATCCGCAGCTTCGACAAGAGTACGCGGAACACGCTGGACCTGAGCATCGTTCCCCTCGTCAAATCCCTCACTCACCTGCCTGTCATCGTCGATCCGAGCCACGCCACGGGGAAGAGGGAGCTGGTCCTTCCCATGAGCCTGGCCGCGCTGGCTGCCGGGGCCGACGGACTCATCATCGAGGTCCACCCACGGCCGGAAGAGGCCCTCAGCGACGGCCCCCAGTCCCTGGATCTGGAGGCCTTCGACGAACTAATGCAGGCTGCGGGGCGGATTCTGGCGGCGTTGCAGTTTCAGGAGGGAAAGCGTTGCGGCTTGAAAATTGCCATGTAGGAATTATCGGCGTGGGGCTCATCGGGGGCTCCATCGCCGCGGCTCTCATGGAAGGAGACCGTGTCCGGACGGTCTCCGGCTGGGACCATGATGCCGGCGCCCTCGAATCGGCTTGGGGCCGTGGAATTCTGACGAAAACGGCTCCCAGCCTCAAAAAACTTGTGTCGGAGGTGGACCTGCTGATTCTGGCTTTGCCCATCCGATACCTTGTCCCGGTGAGCTTCGATGCTCTTCCCTTTGTGGAAGATGGGCTTAAGGCAGTGCTGGACGTGGCCAGCGTCCGCGCAGGAGTGAGTCAGGAACTGGCAGACATATGGGGCCCCAGGCATCTTGGGTTCCACCCCATGGCGGGCAAGGAAAAGAGCGGCATCGCTAACGCCTCGGCGGATCTTTTTCGGGGGGCTACGGTTGCCCTGATCCCGTCGCCCCAAACGTCGGAAGAGGCAAAAGACTTTGGGGTGAAGCTCGCTTCAGCCATCGGAGCCAGTCCGCTGACGCTGGAACCGGAGGAGCACGACGAGATCGTGGCCTGCGTGAGCCACCTCCCTATGATTTTGGCCTCGGCCCTTTCGCTGGTGGCGGGAGAGCGCATGGAAGTGCTTCCTGACCTCCCCTCTCTTGCAGCAGGAGGTTTCAGGGACACGACCCGGGTGGCCTCGGGCCCTTCCTGGCTGGTCTCTGACGTCTGGGCCCGCAACGGTAAGGCCATCGGCGGGGTGCTGAGGCGTTTCGTGGAGGTGCTCCGGACAATGGAGGAAGCCACTCCCGGAGAGATGGAATATTTGGCGGAAAAGGCCGGGGCGGCCCGGGATGCAGTCCTGACCGGAGTTCCCAGGAGGTGTAGAGTTTGAGCCAGAGACTGAGCAAGTCAAGAGTTTTACCGGCCCGATCCATTCGAGGCGAGATCCGTATTCCCGGTGACAAGTCCCTTTCCCACCGGGCTGGTTTTCTGGGAGCTCTCTCGACCCAGGGGATCGAGGTGACGAATTTCTCGCCCGGCGCGGATTGCGCCAGCACGTTGGCCTGCCTGGAGCAGCTGGGCTGCGATGTGGCCCGTGAAGGGGACCGGGTCAAGGTCAGTCGTGGCCGGGGGATCCGTGAGACGGAGGGAACCCTGGATGCCGGCAATTCGGGAACGACGGCACGGTTGATGTGCGGCCTGCTGGCCGGGATACCGGGGGCTTTTTCTGTCATTTCCGGTGACGAGAGCCTCAGGCGGCGGCCCATGAGCCGGGTGGTGGACCCCCTGAGAACTCTGGGGGCCCGCATCGACGGCCGGGACGGGGGACGGTGCCTCCCCCTTTCCATACGGGGAACCCGCCTTTGCGGCGGCAACTACCTTCTGCCCGTGCCCAGCGCACAGATCAAGACGGCCCTGCTGTTGGCGGGGCTCTCCGCCCAGGGAAGCGTGACCGTCACAGAGCCTGTGCCCACAAGAGATCACACGGAGATCATGCTGGAGTACCTGGGCGTTCCCATCAGAAGAGAAGGCTCGAGCATCACCGTCTACCCATTTGAAGACCTCCCGGGGGGAAGCTGGCGCATCCCCGGAGACTTCTCTTCGGCGGCTTTCTGGATCGTGGCCGCGGCCCTCCTTCCCGATTCCGATCTGATCCTGCGCGACGTGGGGCTCAACCCCACCCGCACCGGCATGCTGGATATCCTAAGGCGGATGGGACTGAACGTGCAGATCGGGTCTCCCTCCCTCTCAGGAGGGGAGAAAATGGGCGATCTGCGCGTGAAAGGTACCGGCCTGGCGGCCGTCAGCATCGACGCCGAAAACGTGCCGGCCCTTGTGGACGAACTGCCTGTTCTTGCCGTGGCCGCCACCCGGGCCGAAGGAGTGACTGAGATCCGCGGGGCAGGCGAGCTTCGGGTCAAGGAGTGCGACCGCATTTCCTCCATGACAGAAGGCCTCCGGGCGCTCGGAGCAGATCTGGACGAACACGATGACGGGTGGACCATCCGGGGGGGGCGGAAGCTTCACGGCGGATCAGTATCCAGCTACGGCGATCATCGGATCGCCATGGCGTTGGCCATCGCAGGACTCGCAGCCGACGGCCCCGTGGAGATCGACGATGCCGCCTGTGTGTCCATCTCCTACCCGGGCTTCTTCGACCAGCTTGCGGCCGTTGTTCAGCGGGGAGAGTCTCCAGGATGACCGGCGCTGCCACGGGTCTCATCTGTCTTTTGGGGAACCCGGTTGAACACAGCCTTTCTCCGGTCATTCACAACGCCGCCTTCAGGCATCTGGGACTGGACATGCGCTACATGGCCTTTTGCGTGGATCGGGGCCGTTTCCCTGAAGCTCTGCAGGGATTAAAAGCTCTGGGCTGCCAGGGTGCCAACGTGACTGTGCCCTATAAAGAGGAGGCTTTTCCCCTGGTTGAACGGCTCGATCCCGCGGCCCGTGAACTAAGAGCCGTCAACACGGTGATCTTTCGGGATGGCGTGACCTGCGGCTACAACACGGACGTGGCTGGCGTGCGTGCTGCCATCCATCTTCTTGCACCCCTTGAAAAGAGCGCTCTCCTCCTGGGGGCGGGAGGCGCGGGCAGGGCGGCCGCCCTGGTTCTTGCCCGGGAGGGCTTTTGCCCGTTGGGGATCAGCAACCGCGATCCCCAACGGGCCGGAAAGCTCGTCGACGACATGGCTTCGATTATGGGGCGTTCCGTGGCCGAGGTCATCCCCTGGGGCGAAACGATGTCTCCTGCGCCAGGGATCCTGGTGAACTCCACGTCGCTGGGGCTCAGGGAAAACCCCTGGTCGGAAGATTTATTGGGGCATTACCTGTCGGCAATCGGTGAGGGAAAGGTCCTGGATCTTGTTTACTCCCCCCATGGCGAGACCTCTCTTGTGGCGGCAGCCAGGGCAAAGGGGCTGAAGGCCCAGGGCGGCAAAGAGGTCCTCCTCCGCCAGGGGGCTGAGGCCTTCCGTCTCTTCACCAGGCAGGAAGCTCCCCTGGAAGTTATGCGCCGGGCCCTTGCAGGGGCCTGTGAGGAGTGAGGAGTATGTCACTTCGTTTTCTTACCAGCGGAGAATCGCACGGACGGGGCTTTCTCGTCAACGTGGAAGGCCTTCCGGCGGGGCTGATAGTCTCCACCTCGGCGCTTCGGGCCGAACTGGCGCGTCGGCGGAGAGGTTTCGGCCGGGGTCCCCGGATGAAACTCGAGAAAGACCTGCTTGGCATTTGGGGTGGCCTGAGGGACGGCCTCACCACTGGCTCGCCCCTGGGGCTGGTCCTGGAGAACACCGAGTGGGAACAGTGGCGACCCGTTCTTGATCCTGAGTCCGTGGATTCCGAAGCCGCCGCTTCCCGCGCCGCAACATGTCCCCGCCCCGGGCACGCCGACCTCGCGGGAGCCATCAAATACGGCCACAGGGACATTCGCAACGTCATTGAACGCGCCAGTGCCAGGCTTACGGCCGCCTGGACCCTGGCCGGAACTGTGGCTCGTATGCTTCTGGCGGAGCTTGGCGTGGATATCCGCGGTGCCGTCACCTCCATCGGAGGTGTTCCCGTCAAGGCTCCCGTGAACGAAGAAGAATGGGAGCGGGCCCGGACGAACGATCTGGGCTGCCCGAGACCTGGCGACGAAGCAGGGCTCATAGAGCAGATCCGCATGGCAGGCGAGGAGGGCGACACCCTGGGAGGGACCTTTCTTGTCTCTTTGAAGGGGCTGCCGCCTGGCATCGGCTCCCACGTGGAGTGGGACCGCCGGCTGGACGGCCGCTTCGCGGCAGGGCTCATGGGCATTCCCGGAATAAAAGGGGTCGAGGTGGGCGAAGGATTCCGGCTGGGTGGGGTTCCCGGAAGTATGGCCCACGACGAGATCGTCCTGCGGAGAGGGCAGCCTGTGCGCCTCTCCAACCGCGCAGGTGGTCTGGAGGGCGGCATGACCAACGGCGAAGAAGTCCTTCTCCATGCTGTTATGAAACCCATCCCGACCCTTCGCAAGCCCCTGAGATCCGTGGACATATCCACGGGCAAGGAGACATCGGCCCACTTCGAGCGAAGCGACGTCTGTGCCGTACCGGCCGCCTGTGTCGTCGGCGAGGCCATGGCGGCCTGGGTGGCCGCCTGCGCCGTTTCCGAGCAGTTTGGCGGCGACATCCTGGACGAGTTGCAGCAGCGGTTCGCGGACTACCGCCAGAGGGTGGAGGATTTTGTTCCCCATGGCGCGGAATAGAGGAAAGGCCAACATCTTCCTCGGCGGCTTCATGGCCTCGGGCAAAACTTCCGTTGGCCGCGAGCTTGCCAGGGTCACCGGCAGGCCATTTCTGGATGTGGACGCCATTATAGAGCAGCGGGCCGGGATGACGGCGGCGGCGATCTTTGCCAGTGAAGGTGAGACCGAATTTCGAAGGATCGAGGCTCAGGTTCTGAAAGAGATCTGCGAACTGGAAAACTGCATCGTCGCCCTGGGCGGCGGCGTGCTCGTCAATGATGAGAATCGGCGGATAGTCAAGGATTCCGGCCCTCTGGTTATTCTGGATGTCAAGCCCGAGACGGTGCGCTTTCGGGTTGCGGCCCAGCCGGGGCAGCGGCCGCTGCTGGAAATGGAGGACCTTGAGCAGCTTATGCGGGGCCGCCGCAAGGCCTATGATTGCGGAAGCTTTCGCCTGGAAACGGATGCTCTTCCCGTGGACAGGGTGGTTCTTGAGATCCAAAAAAAATTCAATCTGTCTTCCTTCCAGAAAGACGGCCGGGAACAGGTATTTTGCGGCGGCGGCCTTGGGAATACCGTCATTGTCGGCAGAGGAATTCTGGAGCGGCTGCCGGAGCTTCTGGGGCGGGACGTGAACCCCTTTGTGGTGGCCGATGCCCTTACCGCCCACCTCTTCGGTGACCGAATCGGCAAGAGCAAGGGGCTGGCTATTCTTCCACGGGGAGAAGCCGCCAAGAGCCTGGAGCAGGTGGGCGATCTTTACCGGGCCTTCTCCGGGGGCGGGGTCGACCGTTCCGACACGGTGGTGGCCCTTGGGGGCGGCGCCGTGGGTGACACGGCCGGCTTCGCCGCTGCCACCTGGATGAGGGGCGTTGAGCTGGTTCAGTGCCCCACCACTCTCCTGGCCCAGGTTGACAGCGCCATCGGCGGCAAGGTGGGTGTCAATCTGCCGCAGGGGAAGAACCTGGTGGGCGCCTTCTACCAGCCCCGGCTCGTGCTGTCAGATGTGAACTGTCTGGCCTCCCTCTCCTGGCAGGACTACCGCCAGGGATTGAGCGAGGTGGTGAAATACGGTCTTGGCGAGGACCACTCCTTTTTTGAATGGCTGGAGAAAAATGCTTCGGCGCTGGAGGAAAGGAACCCGGACGTGCTGGCGGAAACGACGGCCTGGTGCGCCCGGCTCAAGCTCGAGGTGGTAGCCGGGGACGAGAAGGAGCGCACGGGAGCCAGGGCCCGCCTCAACCTGGGACACACTGTGGGGCACGCCCTGGAGGCTGCTTCGCAATACCGTACCTGGCGGCACGGGGATGGCGTGGCCGTCGGGATGCTGGTTGCCACTCATCTGGCCTGTAAAACAGGTGACTGTGACGTGGAGACGCTTGACCGGCTCAGAACCCTTTTGTTCCGGCTGGGGCTGCCCCAGGCGCCGGACAGACCCTGGGAGGAAATTCTTCCCCACCTGGCGCGGGACAAAAAATTCGAGAGCGGAAAAGTGCGGCTCGTCCTTCCCCGGACGGGGGAAAAATCCCGGGTGCGGGATGATATCTCTCTGGATCAGTTGCATGCAGCCTACGAGGAGGTCATTAAATGGAAGAGAGACTGAGGTTCCTGGTCCTGAACGGACCCAGCATCAACCTTCTCGGCGAGAGGGAACCGGAAATCTATGGAACTCTCACACTGGCGAACCTGGAAGATCTCTGTCGAGCGTGGGGTGAGGAGCGGAACATTGAGATCCGCTGCGCCCAGAGCAACCACGAGGGTGAGCTGGTGGACATCCTCCAGGAGGCCAGACATGAGGTGGACGGTGTGGTCCTGAATGCCGCCGCCTACACTCACACCAGCGCGGTCCTGAGGGACTGCATCGCGGCCATTCAGCCGCCCGTCATCGAGGTCCACATATCAAATACCGCGAAAAGGGAGGCCTTTCGCAGCCGGAGCTACCTTACCGCAGTGGCGGCAGGGCTTGTTATGGGTTTCGGCATCCACGGCTATATCCTTGCTCTGGAGGGGCTGTTGGAGATGACGGGCGGCAGTCGGATCCACCGAAAGAAGAACTCCTAGGCCCATGAATGGAAACGCCTTGCCGAATACGACCAACAGACCTGAATGAGTGCCTTTCAGGACCGAACTCCCTGCATGCAGAGCGGGGGTTCGAGGCTGCAGCGTTCGAGAAGCCCTTCATCGCGGAATATTTCCTCCGTATGACCGTCGGCGGCGATCTCTCCCCGGTGGAGGACGATCGTCCTGGGACAGACATCCAGGACAAGGTCGAGGTCATGTGTCGCTATAAGGCGCGTATGGGTGAAATCTCCAAGCAGTCCGATCAGCATGCGGCGGTTCCGGGGGTCCAGACCGGAACTGGGCTCGTCCATTAAAAGAATGTCGGGGAGCATCGAAAGTACCGCAGCAATTGAGACGGCCCTTTTCTCACCGCCTGAGAGTCGGTACGCTGGACGATCCGAAAGATGCCCCGCGCCTACGCTCCGAAGCGCCTCTTCCACCCGAAAGGACACTTCACCGGCGGAAAGGCCCTGGTTGAGGGGGCCGAAAGCGACATCGTCAAAGACGGTGGGCATGAAGAGCTGGTCTTCCGGATCCTGAAAGATGAATCCCAGGCGCCGCCGTATCTCTCCGAGCGTTTTTTTGGAGAGGATCGCCCCCCCGATGTTTACCGTACCGGAACCGGAAAAAACCAGTCCGGCAACCGCCAGAAGCAGCGTCGACTTTCCGGCGCCGTTGGCTCCTACAAGACCGACGGCCTCCCCATGCTCCAGCCGTAAGGAAACCCCCTTCAGAGCCTCCGTACCATCGGGATATGAATAGTACAGGTCGTTTACTTCCAGGAAATGATGACTCACTTCCCCACCGCCCATCCAAAAAGCAAAAAAGGAATATCGATGAACCTGACTGCTCCGAAGAAAGCAACCCAGATAAGGACAAAGGCTCCGTCTCTTTGCCATGAAAACTTCAAGGGACAGGCTGTCCGAACTTCGCCGTCGAAACCACGAGCGAGCATTGCCCAGTGTACCCGGGCCGCCCTGTCCATGGATTTCAGAAGAAGAATGCCAAGCATGGAGCCGGATAAAAACAGGGAAACACTGTTTCTTCTGCTGCCGGACCTGAGAGAGTGAGCCCGGACGATCCGCTGGACTTCCCCTGCCAGCAGAAGAATGTACCTGTTCAGAAACTGGAGTTGAACCACAAAAATAGATGGAACCCCCAACTCCCCCAACCCCGAAAAGAGCCTGTCAGATCGCGTGGTCAGAGAAAGCAGGACCACGGAAGAGACTACAAGAACGGATCTCAGGGTAATGGAAAGGAACGAAACCCACCCCCCGGTCAGGGGAAACCCCCACAGGCTGATGAGAACATGACGGTCGAAGAATGGGTTGAACAGACCTGCAAGCAGGATGAACGGGGCGGCGAGAGCTGTTCTCCTCAGAACATCCGCAACTGCGACCCCGGAAAGGGCGATCATGGCAAAGGGGTAAAAGAAAAGGGGCATAAGGCGGGCGATCTCGTATTTCCCGAAGGAGGTTGCGGTAACGGCAAAAGCCAGGGTCACAAGCCACTTCGCCCGGGGGTCAAGGCGATGCACCAGGCTTGACCCCGAGGCCGCGGTTGAGCAGGAAACAAGTTCGTTAAAATTTATGTCAAGCTTTTTTGCCATCAACACAAAAGAGGTAACTGGTCATTTGCACCTGCCGGCCGTTCTGCTGAGAAGAAGACCTGCCGCTCCCGCAAGGAGCAGGGTCAAACCGCCGCCTACAAAACCCGAAACCGTTGTCCCTGGATCAACTGCAGGCCATCGGGTTTCCGTATCCGGTCGTTCCAATGTTACTGTCCCGCTTTGACGAAATCCGTAATCGGGAAGGAACGCCAGCTTTTCCTGAAGCCCTGCGAGAAAACCATGAGCTCCTCCCTCCGGTGCTTCAAGCTCCTCGACACCTGCAGTTCTGGCCATGGACCATTCGAGACCGTCGGGATAGCTGGATGCAAACCAGGACAGGATGCCGCCGGTGAAAAGCGCCGCAACCACAAAACCCGCCAGCACCTTTTTCAGGGGAAGCCCCCGCTGCAACGGCATATCATTGGAAGAGGCCTCCAGAACCTCGGGGCGCTCCTTCCAGACAAAGGACACTACCGCCGCGGTGACAAACCCTTCCACGATCCCGATCGCCAGATGGATCGGCTGCATCAGGAGCACAAACGTGTTGAAGGGCAGCTCGGAGATACCCGAGGCCATGGTTTCGATAACAACAGAGAACGCTCCAAGTTGAAGGGCAATAACGGCCGAAAGAGTGGTACCGATAAGTATTTTTTTATACGTTGGATTCTGCCCCGCTATTTTCCTGTAAATAAAAGGGTACGCGAAAAAACATGGAAAAAAGGCCATGTTGAATATGTTGCACCCCAACGCCAGAATGCCCCCATCGGCAAAGAAGAGGGCCTGGACAATCAGGACCGAGGCAAGCACAAGAAAGGCGGCGTAAGGGCCAAGCAGTATAGCCAGGATCATCCCGCCTCCCAGGTGACCGCTGGAACCCGTTACCGGAATGCTGAAGTTGATCATCTGGGCGGCAAAGATAAAGGCGCCAAGCACCCCCATCAGGGGGACCCGGGAATCATCCGGCGAATCCTTGAGCTTTTTTGCCGAGTAGGCCGTGATCCCGGCGGTCACCGCCCACATGGTTCCCCCGACTGCCGGGGAAAGCAACGCATCTGCCATATGCATCAGATCTGCCTCCTTAAATAATACAAACTCGGTTATTTGTAATACCGTTCCCCCTTCTTGTCAATACACGTCATATCCCATTTCAGCATCCGCTCTTCAGATACAAGGTCCTTCAGGGCCCGAATCTGCCAACTGTTCCCGTCGTTTCGGGGTTTATCGCAAGAAGCTTCTTTTGACAATTCTTCGAGCGTCCGTATAGTATTGTTCCGCACGAAGCTTCGTGCGGAACACAAATCATTAAAAAGGAAAACGACATGAGAAAAGAGAAAACAGAAGAAACGCCTTTTTCCAGATTCGACTGCGCCAGCCTCATCCTAAGAGACGAACTGGCCATTGAGCGCACGCTGCTTGCAAACGAGAGGACTCTCATGGCTTATCTTCGATCCGGCGTGGCACTGATCATAGCCGGATTCACCATGATGCACTTTTCGATGGAAGGGAGCTGGTTCTGGGCGGCCGGTCTAGCCTGCCTGCCATTCGGAGTAATCGCCGGGGCTGTAGGGATAACGCGTTTTAAAAGGATGAACCGGATGATCTCCCGCATCCGTGATGCAGGAGATCACCCGGAGGACAAATAAATGCGGGGCTATTTGCCCATGCGGACGATGACCCGGTGTTTTACAGGATCACGGCCAAGCCGGACCAATCCATCTTCCATGCGTTGCCCGTCCACCTCGACCCAGGCGACGCCATGCTCGCAATGTTCCGGGTTTTCGACCTGGATCTCGTACAACGCCTCTCCATGACGATAGCTCATCTGAAACCCATCCCACCATCCGGGGATGACCGGGGCGATCTGCATGGTCTCACCGCGCAACTTGAGGCCCAGCATCTCCTCCACCCAGGCACGGTACATCCACGCCGCCGAACCGGTATACCAGGACCAGCCGCCTTGCCCGATCCGTCCTGGCAAGCGATAGACATCGGCCGCCACCGCGTAGGGTTCTATCCCGTAACGCCAGACCGATTCCGGTTCGCGTGCGTGTTCGACGGGATTGAGCATTCGCAGGATCTCAGCCGCTCGTGTTCCGTCACCGCGATGCGCAAAAGCCATGGCCAGCCAGATGGCGGCGTGGGTATATTGACCTCCATTTTCCCTCACTCCCGAAGGATAACCCTTGATATAGCCTGGGGATGGTTCAGATCTGTCAAATGGAGGTTCAAAGAGCAGAACCAGCCCTTCATCCTCGTGCACAAGATGGCTCCAGGCCGAATCCAGGGCTTTTCCGGCACGGACCGGATCGACATCGGCGCCACTGAGCCAGGCCCAGGATTGCGGCAGGGAATCGATCCGCGCTTCGGTATTCGCCGCGGAACCAAGAGGTGTTCCGTCGTCAAAGGTAGCCCGCAGATACCACTCTCCATCCCAGGCGAATTGTTCGATATTCCCGATCAGCGTTTCCCGGTCCTGATTATATGACCGTGCCAGCTCGGGCTGGTCCATCAGGCCGGACATCTCCTCCATTTCCTGCATGACATTAACCATGAACCACGCCAGCCATACGCTCTCCCCCCTGCCCTCCGCACCCACCATGTTCATTCCGTCGTTCCAGTCTCCGCTCCCCATCAAGGGTAGACCATGAATTCCAAAACTTCGGCTATGGGTCAACGCTCGGCGGCAGTGTTCGAAGAGCGTGGAACTTTCGAGAGAAACCACCGGCAGTTGGAATATCTCGCTCTGATCGTCATTCAACACGGGCGCGTCCAGAAAGGGGACTATTTCAATCAGGATGCTGACATCGGCGGTAATCCTCAGGTATTGCGCGACTACGAATGGAAGCCACAGAAGATCATCAGAGATCCGCGAGCGGATGCCTCCTCCACCCGGCGGATGCCACCAGTGCTGTACGTCGCCCTCCCTGAACTGGCGGCTTGCCGCAAGCAGGATGTGATCGCGCGCCAAAACGGGATCGGCATAGAGCAGGGCCATAACGTCCTGCAGCTGATCGCGGAAACCAAAGGCGCCGCCGGACTGATAAAAGCCGGAGCGCCCCCAGATCCGACAGCTCAGGTTTTGATAGAGCAGCCAGCGGTTTATCATGAGGTCCACGGCAGGCTCGGGAGTATGGACCTGGATAGTGCCGAGCAGACTGTCCCACCATGTCCGGGTTTGCTTGAGCGCGGCCTCAAGCGCCAGATCATCCCGATAGGCAACAACTATCGCGTGGACCTGCGAGGGCGATGATGCCTGGCCTAGCATGAAGGTGATCTCCCTCCGTTCGCCGGGATCCAGATGGATATTGACCCGCAAAGCGGCGCACGGATCCAGGGCGGCTCCTGTTCGACGTGAAAGGTCGGTGTATTCCATACCCTCCGGATCTGCCAGCGAGCGGTTGCGGCCCAGAAAGCTCTTGCGGTCGGCTGTGTAAGACGCAGGGAGCACGCTCATGGCCGCGAAGGCGACCCAGTCGGTGTAATCCGGATTGTAACGATTTCGGGCGATCAGCGCCTTGACCTCATCATCCCAGCTTGTCACGGTATGCATCAGGGAAGACTCGCGATTCTCGCCCAGCGTCCATTCAACGTAATATGTCAGCGACAACTTGCGCGGTCGATCTGTGTCGTTGCGTAAGACCAGCCGCTGCAGTTTGACCGGATCTCCCCCCTGATCATCCACGGGGACGAAGACAGTCAGTTCCTGCTCTATGCCGTGACTGTTATGCTCGAATACAGTGTAACCCGCCCCATGTCTGGCCCTGTAAGCTGTTCCCTCGCGGATGGGCGACGCGGTCGGTGTCCAGTAGATCCCTGTTTCCTCATCCCTTATATAGATCGCTTCGGCCGGCGGATCCATCACCGGATCATTCGACCATTGAGTCAGGCGATTACGCTGGCTGTTGCCCTGCCAGGTAAAACCGGCTCCGGTTTCGCTGATCAGCGTTCCAAAGGTCTGGTTCGAGATGACGTTGATCCAGGGCGCGGGCGTGCTTATGCCAGGGCCGAGGTAGATCGCGTATTCGCGCCCGTCTGAAGTAAAACCGCCCAGACTGTTAAAGAAAAGAAGCTCCATGAAGGGTAGCGCCGCCGAGAGGTCCCGAGGGTTACGTTTCCTGACCACGGGCTTTGAAGAATCGGGCACTTTTTGCACCAGCGAGCCCAATTGTTTGGGCAGGGGACCGTAGGCAGCTACCATCACCACACTCGCCACGGCCTGCAACAGCGTAAGATCTTCCGCCGGGATCATGTCAGTGCTGCGCAAATAGACCCCCCCGGGGCAGTCTACTCCTGTATTGGCCGAATTCGACCGGATAAGGTGGTCAAGCTCTTCTCTCAGAGGCTGCAAATAGCCGACAGCTTCATCGTTCAGAATCACCAGATCGACCACGAGTCCGTGCAGGCGCCAATAGGTATGCGCCTGTAGCATTTTTCGTATCAAGCCCAGATCCTGCGACTCGCTGATGGAAACCAGAACCACGGGCAAGTCTCCCGATATGCCGTAAGCCCATAAGCCAGCCTGTCCCTTATGGTTTTCGGCAATGCGTTCAGCGTTTGAGCGAAGGAAGGGATCGGGATAGATCAGGTACCCCGCGAGTTGCTGGAAAAGGCGTGCGTCGTCGGGCTGGATGCGCAGCAGGCGCAGTTCAAGCAGCGCCGAGGCCCAAGCAAAATCCATCGCCCGGTCGATCGCATGAGAATCACCGTATTTGTTCAACAGGCCTATAACCTGTTCGCGCTCCCGACCGGCGGCCAGTATCAGTGAAACCTGAACTCTCTGGCCGGAAGCCAGCGTGAGGCCCCGGCGCAGACTGAGAATGGGATCAAGGACAAACCCCTGGCTGTTGCCAGGTTCCCGCAGGGCACCCATGGGATCGGCGAGCGTCCGGTTGCGGCCGATGAAACGGCGCCGGTCGGTTTCGAAGCGCAGCGCTCCATCCATGGATCCATTGGAAGCCTTCTCCAGCGTAAACCGGTGCGCGACAAAGACGGGGGGCTCGCTGCTGCTGCGGGGCCGGCGCCAGGCCAGAAGAGCATGCTGCCCTGGCAGCGCCGCGGTCTGGATAAACATCTTGTTGAACGCCGGATGCTGCAGATCCGCATTGTGCGGCGCAAGAGCCAGTTCGACGTAACTCGTCAGCTCCAGCCTGCGGGTACGGGAGGATCGGTTTGTAATCGTCATCCGCCGGATCTCCACATCGTCCTCCGGTGCGACGATGATCTCGGTGTCGCTCTCGATGTCATTGTCGAGGCGCCTGAACCTTGCACGGTCCAATGTGAAGCTGACGTCATACCGCTCTACCTTTCCGCCTGTCGGATGATAGCCGCTGCACCACAATAGTTTCGAATCGACATCATGGATGTAGCAGAAGGTTCCAAACGAATCACGGGTCGGATCCGATCTCCACCGCGTGATGTCAATGCCGCCCCAGCGGCTGTAGCCGCCGCCTGCACCCGTCACCATGAGTCCATATTGGCCGTTGCTCAGCAGTTGGGTCTTGGGTGTGATCGTGTGGGGTGTTTCGAACTGCCTCACCGCAGGCTCAACCTCTCCGATGGCCGCCACCGAAGTGATCCGCTCGCGCGTCGCAATGTGGTGCAGCGGAGGAAGGTTCGGAATGCGTTCCTGCAGCAATGGTTCAAAGGTGCGCACGCGCGGGTCAGATTGAAAATGGCGGCGCAGGCTGCCTTCGTGCAGGAAATTGGTCAGCGCCAGAAAGCTCATGCCTTGATGATGGGCCATGTAGGCCCTCACGATCACACCAGGCTCGCCATCGCGGTTTGGCTGCCTGCTGTAGTCCAAAGCTTCGTAATAGCCGTAATCATTCAATAGTTTCAGCTCAGCCAGCCGTTTCAGGTTCTGCATGGCCTTTTGCGGCGCGATTCCGATGGCCAGAAGGGTGGCGTAAGGAGCGACTACGAGCTTTTCCGCGGAGGCGCGATTGAGCCCGAGTTCCGGCACCCCGAACGCAAAGTATTGATAGGTTTTTTTAATATCCAGATCCCCGAAGGCGCACTCCGAGATCCCCCACGGCGTCCCGTGCTTTTTCCCATAGGCGATCTGGATCTCAACGGCTTCTCCGGCAGCTTTGCCCAACAACGAATTGCCGTACGAGTTCTGAAAAAGCAGAGGCATCAGGTATTCGAACATCGTGCCGGACCAGCTGAGCAGCACCCGACGCCGGCCGATGGAACCATACGGACGGTTCATGGCAAACCAGTGCGCGGAGGGAATGTCTCCCCGTGCGATGGCGGCAAAACTCCCAAGACGAGCTTCGCTCGCCAGGAGGTCATAATATGCGCGATCCAGACGTCCTTCCGAGGCATTGAATCCAACCGAAAAGAGGCGGCGTTCGGCGTTATAAAGGAAACGCATGTTGACAGAAGCGGAGAGTTCGCGGCAGGCATGAGAGATCTGCTCAACCACAGCCAGCGTTTCACCGGCAAGCCATTTGGACCGATCGAAAGACTCGGTCAAGCGGTCGATCCAGCCCGACATGCCGCGCCCGCCTCTGGGTTTGTCCTTAAGCGCATGCTCCCGGATCGCCCGGAGGGACGAGATGCAGGGTACGTTCCCGTCAGCCAGATCCTTCAGCGAAGGCGCCGCATCAAGAACCTGGCAAAAAGACTGCAGAGTGTCCGGGATTAGTTTGGACAGATCTTTCTCCGTCTTCTCGGCCAGAATCTCGATCCATTCAAGGTACCTGTCTCCAATGCTCAGCCAGGCTGCCTGTTGACTCCGGACCTGCCCGGCCCAATAAGCCGCGCCCTCCTGGCCCGAAGAGATGCCGTCTGTCTCTTCGACCAGTTCACTGACACTCCGCTCTGTCCGCCGCAGCAGGATCAGTGCGTCAATGGTTCGCTCCGGCGGGGATTCCCAGAGGCTCATCAATTCATCCAGTCCATGCTCGTTGAGACTGGAAATCTTCTCCCCGCGGGAGGTTTGCCGCAGAATATCACCGCCGTCGCGAAGCCCCGTAAAGGTTTTCCCGTCAATAAGCGGCGCCCGTATCAGCGATTCAAGTCCCTGATCCAGCGCCCACAAGGCACCGAGCAGGTTGCCGCTATCCACAGTGGAGACATAGTTCGGCTTGAGCGGCTCCAGAGTCTGAATGTCGTACCAATTGAACAGATGGCCTTCATGACGCTCCAGCTTCCCGATAGTCTCCATCGTCTTCGTCAGCATTTGTACAACTCCATCTACCGTTAAATAGCCGAAATCACTGGCGCTCAGAACGCTGACAAGGTAGAGGCCGATATTGGTCGGGCTGGTCCGCATGGCCAGCTGATTCTTATGGGAGACCTGATAGTTGTCGGGCGGCAGCCATGAGGTTTCTTCATTCACAAAATCCCAAAAATAGCGCCATGTTCGCCGCGCTATATTGCGCAGGAAGAGCCTGTCCGATTCGGTAAGCATGTATTTGGGCTGAATGCCCTGCGGTCGGCGGACAAGAAGCCAGCCGACCGCCACAGACAGGAACCAGAGCATAAGCCATGGACCGGCTAGCCAGAAGCTTGCCGGTTGAAATCGCAGGATAGCCCATCCGGCAATTATGCTGAACAGGCTCGCAAGAGTCATCGAAAGCAGGAACACGGGAACTTTGGCCTGAGCCCTGCCATGTACAACCCGGCCGGAAGTCCACTCAAGCAGAAGCCTGCCTGAGATGTATCTTCGATAGAAGACGCGAGCGACGGCATCCAGAGTCAGCCATGCCTGATACGGCAGCAACGCGGCTTCGGCCAGAACCCGCAGCAGATCATGCCCTATCCTGGCAACGGAGACTCCCTTGATACCCTGGCCAGTGGTTGCCCAGGTGAACGGCTGCACCAGGGAGTGAAAGAAGAGCTGCGTAGCGACCACAACAGCGGCGATCCACCCGGCCCGCGGGGAAACAAACCATGAAGCAAGCAGCAAACCCAGGCTGCTTGCGGGCAGCAGGCTGCGGCGCAGATTATCGAATACCTTCCAGCGATCAAACCAGGAGAGTGGATTGGGAACACTGCCGCCGCCCGGCTTGGGAACGTGCGGCAAGATCCAGCCGGCTATTTGCCAGTCTCCCCGGATCCAGCGGTGCTGCCTCTTTACGTAGCTCAGATAATCCTGAGGAAACTCATCATACAGCTCGATGTCGCTGGCCAGCCCCACTCTGACGTAAGCGCCTTCGATCAGATCATGGCTGAGAATCCTGGATTCCGGGAGGCAGCCTGAAAGCACCCGGCTGAAGGCGCGTACGTCATAAATACCCTTGCCTTGATAGGATGCTTCGCCGGTCAGGTCCTGATAGGCGTCGGAAACAGCATTGCTATAGGGGTCGATGCCAACCGGGTCCGAAAAGAGCCGGCTGAACGGTGAACCGCTGGCACTTGGCAGGGAAGGGGTGACAAGCGGTTGGATGATGGTGTAGGAACCGGCCATGACCTTCCCTGCGCTGTCGAAGCGCGGCTGGTTAAGCGGGTGCTCCAGCGTCTCGATCATTCTGCGGGCAGTATCATGCGGCAATTGAGTGTCGCTGTCCAGGGTAATTACAAACCTTACATTGGTAAGCCGTTCCGGATTTCCTGCGTAAACCAGGCGCTCGGCGTCGTGGGGGCGCGTACCAACTATCAGGTCATTGAGCTCTTCCAGCTTTCCCCGTTTGCGCTCCCAACCTATAAATGCCTGCTCGGATTCACTCCATTTCCGCTCCCGGTGCAGCAGGAAAAACCGCTCTCCGCCGTGGCGCCGATTGAGGGCTTCGATGCACGCCTTCGCAGTTTGCAGCAAGGCCGCGTCCGCTTCGCAATGCTGCTGCGGGGCGTCGGCGTAATCCGAGTAAAGGGCAAAGAAGAGGTTGGCCTCTTTATTGGCAAGATAGCGGATCTCGATCTTTTCCACCTCGACCTTGATCTCATCCTCGCCCACCAACATCATCGGCACGACAACCAGCGTCCGGCAGCCATCGGGAATACCCGAGACCCTGAAATCCATCTTCGGTAGAGGGCACGGCGGTAACAGCCGCATCACAAGGTAGTTCATGATCTCGAGCGCCAGCTGACTCACAGGCACAAGCAAAAAAAGGGCGATCAAAAACAGGATCCAGGTCACCTTTTCGGGGAGTAAGGACAAAAAAAACAGAGAGATGAATGCGGTGGAGAAGAAACCGATCCCCAGAAGGTAAACTGCCGCATGATGACTATAAATCCAGTGCAAGACGCGGAAACGTAACGTCTCGCGGCATCCGATCAGTCGGGCCAGTTCTCCTCTTTTTTCGCCGACGAGATAGGTCCCTACATGGATAGATCGTTCATCACTCACCGGATGCAGCACGTATCGGGCAGCCATCTCTACGGCACGCTGGGCAACCTGATCTTCCGGGAGACCTGATCCTCTATGCAGATCCTCAACCGCTCTACGATAACGGTCTCGCGTTGTGAAATCCATCTCGGTGTAGATGCCGGCCGGATCCTGGCGCAGCGTCCGTTCCACCCGACTAAGCCCCTCGAAGCATTCCTTCCAGTCTATCAGGGCGAGCCGGCGCAGGCTGCCAAAGGCATTGCCGATGGATATTTGATCCTTTGTCTGGCGGTTTTTCTCCCGTGCGATGAGATCGTTTATGGAGTTCTGGGACGTGCGTTCAAGCCAGCTTTGCACCGGTATCAGCACCGAACCTTTGTCGTATAGAAAATCAAAAAGCTGCACGGCGAAATTTGGGCTTGGATCGGGCTGGGTCTGGATCAGCTCCACTATCAACGAAAAGAGCTGGTTGGGACCCCTCTGGTTGGCCGTAATTAGGCGATTCGCCCAGAAATTGGCCATCTCGCGCTCGCGCAACTCTGTCAGCGCACGACCGGTAAGTTGCCGGATACCTTCTATAACTGCTGCCCGAAGCATCTGCGGAACAGCCCAGAGCTCGGCGATCGATAAAGTCTCAGCGGATTGGTACGAGTCAACGAACGCCATGATGTTTTCCCGGTCCACGCAAAGATCCGAGTGAATGACCAGTTCACGCGCCAGGCTGAAAATTCGCGGCAAACCTCTGTCCGGTTCGTTCGCGAGCGCGGGCAATTGACGATAAAACCGCGGGGGCAGGTTCAGCAAAACATCTCGGGCATTGCTTTCAAGAATATATTCATTGTCCAGGAGCCACTCGGCGACAGGTGAAAGGCTTTGTTCCAGACGACTGGCTTCTGAGAGGTCCAGGCAGACCTGCTGGATCCACCTGCGGCTCCGCTCGAGCCGCTTGAGCAACCTGGTTCCCCGGAGAGGCTTTCTGTCCACCTGATGCTCAGCCGCCAAATACCGTGCATGCTCCTGCATCCGCGCCGGATCGAGCGGAGCCGCGGTATCCCAATCTTCCTGGAATGGACTTTTGCTCTTGGGATGCAGAACAAAAACCGCGGGCGGGATCTCGCCATTTTTCGACAGTGCAGCCATTGGGACCTGCAATGTCCTGATCGGCCCCTGGAGTATCAGGACGAACTCTCCTGACACGAGCCAACGCGAATGATCCTTGATCAATTCCCTATCGACGCCGAACCTGGACCGACGAAACCATGCCGCGCAGAGCAATACCCCGAGGAATCCGCCCGTCAGGCCCGGGATCAAGGGAAATGCGGACCAACCGGGAGTTGATCCCGCCGATCGAAGAACCAGCGATATTGACTCTGCGAGACTTCCGAACAGGATGAACGCCACGAACACATGCCAAATCCGGCGCAAATTGAATGAATCCCATTGCCGCACCTCGCCATTCGCGCTTTTGCCAACCAATATGGAGCGATAGTATCCCGTCATCTGCAGTTTTCTGTAGGCTTCGCGAGCCTCATCCTGTTTTTGAAAGTAAGCAATGAGGATTCCTGTTTTCATCTATTTTCCCCCATGATGAGCCAATGCTTTTATTTAAAGTTTTATTTTAACATAACGTCTGTCAGGGTTTGTACAGCTCTTCACTTCTTCCGGAACGCGCAAAAGACCTGCAATTGCTCTCCTGGGTCCAGGATCTGATCCCGGGGGAGCCTGGCAAATCATCAACCGTTTCAAACTCCTTAAACCGTCTTTGCATCGCCAAATATTCAGTTCCAGACCGATCGAAAGCCATAGCTCTCAACCCTTTAGGCACCGGCTCCTCAGTCACCGTACCGGTTCCCGCCACATTTTTTGCTCCTCCGTTTTTGCCGGCATGGGGGGGGGAATCCGCCGAAACGTGAGGTTTCGCACTTGACTTGTTTGCCTTATTTGCTATATTTTGCTAAATAATTGCATACTTATTAGTCGAGAGAGTAGACGGTGGAGTACATTCAAATGGAAAAATCGACCGTCTGTATGCTGTTCCGTGAAAGTTGCATCCCTTCCCCAAAGGCCGGGCGCGTTTGCATGATATCGGAAAGATGGGCGTACCAGACCACATTCTTTTCAAGCCGGGTAAATTGACCGACGAAGAGTGGTGTATCATGCGCGAACATCCCACTTATGCCTTTGAGTTGATCTCACCGATAGCATATTTGCGCCCCGCTCTGGACATTCCATACTGCCACCATGAAAAATGGGACGGAAGCGGTTACCCGCGCGGGCTGAAAGGCGAGCAGATCCCTCTTGCTGCGCGTCTCTTCGCAATAGTAGATGTTTGGGACGCCCTTCTCTCTGATCGTCCGTATCGTCAAGGCTGGCCAGAGGAGAAAGTCCTTGAACACATCCGGGCTCTGGCCGGAACGCATTTTAAACCAGAGGATGTGGACATGTTCCTGCGGATGGTAAGCGAGGAAACTGAAGAACAATAAAACGCAGGTTCGAGCCTGCCCAAATAAAAAGACGGCCTTCTCAGGCCGTCTGATGTTTTTTTGGCGTCGCTGTTCAAATGATCACGTGAGCCGGATGCGGGGCTGGCCAATTTGACTTGATCTTCTCAACAGCAGGCAACATCCCGTTAAGGGGAAAAGGTAGTTTCCATTACACCATCGGCATTGCACGCAAGAACAAAGTGTTGCTACAGGGCTTCATTGGCAATACTTCTGGCCATCTCCCTTACAGTCGCGAAGGAACGATCCAGGTCGAACTCCTCAAAATCCCTCTCCCGGAGCACCGATTTGAGTTGAGACTCTACCTGCCTGCGAAGCGTGTCCAGCCGGGCAGATGAAACGTCCGCAGGCTCGTTGCCGGGAATCGCCATCTTCTCACGGACCAATCCAACCAGGCCAGGCTTCCTGGCATTGATGCCGAGCCTTCTTTCGGCGTAATCAATGTCAAAGAAATCCCGAATGGCCGGATCACGCCGCGAAAGCGCCGCACGAAACTTTTCGGCAAAGCTCTCAAGAAGCGAAAGACAGGTGATCGTCACCGGGGCAACAGAGGGTTTCGCTGTGATCGGATTGAGCAGGATCGTTAGTGCCGGAGCGACTGCCACCGGAGTCAGCAGTGGTTCGCTCAACGACACTTCCAGCTTGATCGTTTCCAGTTCTCCGGTGTTCAGGGAAGTGTATCCGATCTCGGCCAGATATTGCGTCGAGGCATTGGCTCCTCTCAGCGGCTGATCGACACGAAAGACGGGTAAGAGACCTGGCAGTTCCTGGATTCCCTTCTTGAGATTCACAACGCGTGAACTCCTTTCTTTGCGCGAGGCATCGCAGGAAGAAGAAATGACGAAATCCAGGTCTTCGCTCATCCGGTAGAAATCAGCATGCACCTTGGCCAGGCAGGTTCCGCCCTTGAAAACAATCTCTGTGTTAAGCGTAGCGAGATAGGAAAGCAAGACCGTGCAGAAATAATCCTTCTCGATCAGGCGTGCAGCGAAACCTGTTTCGGCCACGGTATATGCCAAAGCCGCGCGAAACAATTCCGGATCGTCATGATGGCGAACAGGAGCCGGATCAGGCTCGTTCATTGTCAACCACACCCCATCTCTGGCTGGTCCTTCCTGTCTTTGGGCTGGTTGGTATCCACGGGATAGGACCAGTTGTGGGCTTCAGTTTCTGTTCCAGCTTCCGAAGCAATTTCTCTTCCACGCCTTCGCGTTCGAGCAAAAAACCCATTCTCCGGATCGTCCCAATGTCTCCGAATCTTACTGTGCTTTCCACGAGTTGCTCTGCCTCGACGCGGCCGTCAGCAAGCTCCTTGCGTATCCATTCGTATCCTCGCGGCAGGCTGTTGAATCTTGACCAGTCATAGACGGCGTCTACAAGCGAGCGGACTCGTGATGCGTAGACAAGAACCAAACCACCCTTTGTTGCAGATTCCTCCGTGTCGCCCAGCCTTTGTTCGGCCACCTTGATCAGGGTCAACGCCACCTTTCCGATCATGCGGTCTCCTGAAAGGCGGGTGTTGTAAGCATAGGTTCGCGCCGGAATTTGCTCGTCAAACCGATAACGATTGAATGCATTGGGGCCGCACACCTGGTATCTTGCCCCCTGTTCCTCCATGAGCGCAGTCAAAGCAAGGGCTTCGCCCGGATCCCATACGCCTCCCAATGGCAGTCGCGGCGGCAACAGGTATAGCCCTCGCTGGACACGGGCAATAGTTCCGGCCTTTGCGAGCCGGCTGAGGAGATGTTGTTCCTGACTCCTGGTCAGCCCAAGTGGCTCCGCAAGATCTCCAAACCTTACGGTTTTCATGCCGCGCATCTGCGCGTAAGCTAACAATTGTGATTCGATCTGTCCCAAGCGCGTCTTCATACTCGTATTCTATTCTTGAATAATCGCCTGTCAAGCGATTATAGCAAAATACAATACGAGACCTGCCCAAATAAAAAAGACGGCCTTCTCAGGCCGTCTGATGTTTTTTTGGCGTCGGGTGCGGACTCGAATCCGCCGGCTGGCGGATTAACAGCCGGTGGGCGGGCAGGAAGGAAGGAGATTTTTATCGCAGGTTCGAGCCTGCCCAAATAAAAAGACGGCCTTCTCAGGCCGTCTGATGTTTTTTTGGCTCCTCGGGCAGGACTCGAACCTACGACCTAGTGGTTAACAGCCACCCGCTCTGCCAACTGAGCTACCGAGGAATATTTATTCTCTCTTGGGACCTGAAGTGGAGGCGGCACCCGGATTCGAACCGGGGATAAAGGATTTGCAGTCCTCTGCCTTACCACTTGGCTATGCCGCCCTCAATGAAAATGGAGCGGAAGACGGGATTTGAACCCGCGACCCCAACCTTGGCAAGGTTGTGCTCTACCACTGAGCTACTTCCGCTTCTCATCCCGATTAGAAGTGGTGGCGAGACCCAGAGTCGAACTGGGGACACGCGGATTTTCAGTCCGCTGCTCTACCTACTGAGCTATCTCGCCTTACTTTTCAAGGAAATGGCGGGGCTGACGAGACTCGAACTCGCGACTTCCGGCGTGACAGGCCGGCGCTCTAACCAACTGAGCTACAACCCCATTACCTCTATTGGAGCCACTGAAAAGAATCCTGGTGGGCGAAACAGGGTTCGAACCTGTGACCCCCTGCGTGTAAGGCAGGTGCTCTTCCGCTGAGCTATACGCCCTCTTGCGCCATAGAGGCGCGATGGATAGTATATCGACCCATGAACAGTCTGTCAACACTTGCAGTATATGCCGGAATGATGACAGAAACATCCGAAATAGGCTATTCTTGTCCAGACTTTACGAAGGGGTGGATGTCTCGTGGAGCCTGCCTCGTTTCCCTGGCAGGAATACAGAAGGATCAAAGGCTGGAGTTGGCACGTTCCAGAAGATCGAGGGCATTTGCTCCCATTATTGATCGTTTCTGGCCCTTAGAAAGAGCAGCCGCGTTGAACAACTCCTCATACCGCCGTGCATCAAGTATTGGGAAGTCACTGCCGTAGAGGATCTTGTCTCCCGCACCGGCAGCGACCGCCGCGTTCAACACCTCAGATCCATATAAGAACGGCATTGCAGCCGTGTCGTACCATGCGTTCCGGAGAACGATCTTCATTTCCGGCATCGTTTCGTAGGACCACAAACCCCCGCCCATGTGCGCGAATACTACCTTCACCTCGGGGTGATTTGAGCAGAACTTTGAGGCCTCTTTGGGACCTGATCCACCCTTGCCGGGGTATTTGCTCCCCACAGGCTCCGCTGTGTGAAGCAGGAGGAACATTCCGTTTTCATGACACTGCGCGGCCAGGCGCCAGGTCTGGCGCATATCGGTGATGTCGAAGACCTGGCCGTCGGGAAAGAGTTCGCCGACCCCTATAAAACCAGCCTCGCGACAGCGCAATATCTCTTCCTCGAAACCTCGAGAGAGCGGATTGACCACAGCAAGCCCCTTGAGGCGTCCTCCGGAGCCATCTACGGCATTGATAACGTAGTCGTTGCACAGGCGACAGAGTCCTGGATCACGGAAAGCGAAACCTGCGATCCATGAAACATCGATGCTGTCCTCTTTCATTCTGGCCAGCACGTCCTCAGCAGTACCCCACCTGTGAACCCTGCCGGAACACAGGGAGGCAAAATGCGGCTCGTATACGGCTATCTTCTCCCAGTCAGCCTGTATTTCAGGGGGATGAACGTGTACATGGGTGTCTATTTTCATGTCGGTATTATAGGCCATTTTTCAGTCGGTTCTTTTCCAGTAAAGGACCTCTACGTCGTCTGAAGCGGCTCCGCCGCTCCCCGGTGCATCAAGCCCGAACTCGGTCAGGTCAAGGCTCAAGATCGTTCCATCGGAAGTAACCACCCTGAGAATGCCGCTCTCGTCCACCAGCGAGCCGCCCACCAGCTGCGTATCCTGGTATGTCTCGGTTTGGACTTCCCCTGTCAGGGGATCGGCAATATATATTTTTCCGTAAAAACCGTCCACGCCAGCTGTCGATTGATAACCTGTAGCAGCAATTATTAGCTTGCCGTCGTAGAAAAATGGAGCTGATACCGGGAAAGCCTCGTTACCCTGCATCTGTTCCGCAAGGTACATGCTCTGCACTGAAGTGCTCTCCGTTCGGAAGACATTCGTCTGTCCCCACGCCGTGCCGATCGTAAGTGTCTGCGGCAGCGAGCCGCCGTTCTTGAGTTTCGTAACGTCCACCACGATCGCCCCGTAGATAACTCCGCCGCCCTGTCCGACACCGGCTTTTTCAAGCCGCACGACAAAAGCGACAAAACGGTGGATCTCTCCGTCTACCATGAGGAATGTCCCGTCGAAGTCCTGCACCACCTCAGCGTTGTAGTACTCGTTCGAAAGCCTGAATTCCATGTTCAGAAGAGCCTGCGGGGAGGTCCCGGCGTTGAGGTCCCAGGTATAGAAGGAGCCGTTGGAGAGGTAGAAGTAGATCTCCTCGAGTTTTGGAGT
>JAUSOU010000048.1 GCA_030656095.1 Thermovirgaceae bacterium
TGAAAAATACAGGCCCTTCGCCCTGTTTTGTGCAGAGCGCACAATTTCCGGAACCTCTCCGAAATGCCTGTATATCAAGGGGAACGGAGGATAGAGGAAAAACGACGAGGAGTTCGTGATGATTCTCTGTACGGAATCCTCCGGCCCGATTACTCCGATCATGACTCCGGATCCGCCGCCCTGGCGCCGCTTTCAGCGCGGAAAAAAGTTGCCAGTACGTCCGCAAGCTCGTCTAAGCACAACTGGCCGATCTTTACGGTCATGCCGCGGGGATCACCCAGGATCCCGTTCGGCGCCACGGAGTGAAGCCCATCGCGGAACATTCGTTCAAGAAGTGCCTCAGTAGGAGGTTCAAGGCATCCAGCCACGGCCTCTTCCCTGTGGACGAGATCCGGGTGCAAGATGAGCATAAGTGAACTCTCCGCAATATCGGCGTGTCCTCCTACTCTGTCATCCAGCCCACATGCATCGCCAACTACACGCTTCCAGGTTCCGATAAGATCATCTATTTCACAGAATGCGAGAATTTGTGTTTGCGGTCCAACGGCATCCCTCAGGCGATCCAGCATATCGGCCAGAGGCGCCATGTTGCCTCCGTGTGAGGAGATGATGCAGATTCGCAGGAACCCATGCCGCGCCAGGCTTGTGCAGTAATCGCGACAGAGAGACTCAAGGGTTGATCGCTGCAGCGAGATCGTCCCTGGAAAGGCCATGTGATGCTCCGAACATCCAACCCGGATCGTCGGCGCTACCAGCGCTTTCCCGAGGCGGCGGGCCACCTCCTCGGCGAGACGGGTTCCGTGTTCTGCATCCACAAAAAGAGGCAGGTGCGGCCCGTGCTGTTCTATGGCGCCACATGCGAAAACCGCTGTGGTGTACCCGGCATCAAGG
Source organism: Thermovirgaceae bacterium (assembly GCA_030656095.1). Lineage (GTDB taxonomy): Bacteria > Synergistota > Synergistia > Synergistales > Thermovirgaceae > UBA2252. The sequence goes on from JAUSOU010000048.1 coordinate 892, forward strand.
GCTTTCCTGACCTCAGGCCAGGTCATTCTCTCCAGCAACACGTTGTCAGGCATTATCTGGATCCCCCACCTTCTTTTAATTCATCAATGCATACAGATACAAATTGATATAAGAGATTATTTGTTTGACAGATTACCCTAAACGTCTATAATGCGTCAATATAGATTCTGAAAGTGTATCCGATATTATCTGAATAGGGAGGCGAAGATCTTGAGTGGAGTTAGGAATTGCACCATGAAAACGATTCTGTTCTCGTTGATCGCGGTCTGTTTTCTTTTCGGCGCAATGAACCTGCCGGCGGAAGCCGCCCAGTACAACTGGAAAATGGGCATGCCCTGGCCTGTTCCTGTGCAGGATCAGTTCCACAAGCAGTTCATCGAGCTGGTGAAGGAATACTCCAAGGGAAAGATCGAGATAACCTATTACCCGGACGGCCAGCTTGGTACTCATGATGAAATCTTCCACTCAGTGCAGGACGGCTCTGTGGATATCGGCTACTTCGCGCCTTACGTCAACCTTGTGCCTGGCGGCGTTCTTAACTGGATGCCGTGGACGGTCATGAGCTGGGAGGCCGCACAAAAAGCTTTTGACAGGAAAGACGGCATTCTCTGGGAAATGATGGAAAAAGCCTACAACGAAGTGGGAATGACCATGTTCTATCAGGTCTCTTACGGCCCGTACGGATTGGGCAACAACGAAAGGCCCCTGAAGAGCCCGGCTGACCTGAAAAACCTGAAGTTGCGGGTTTCATCCTCTCTTGGCCTGGTCCGGATGCTGCAGAACATGGGGAAGGGTTCCGGGATGACGCTTGAGACTATCCCATGGAGCGACCTCTATGATGCTCTCGGCAAAGGGGTTGTAGACGGATGCTGGAGCATGTGGCCTTCACTTGTTGAGCTGCGCCATTCGGAGGTGCTGAAGTACTACTCGGATCTCAATTTCGCATGGGACATGAACAATGTTGTCATTAACAAGAAGACCTGGGATGCTCTCCCCAAGGACCTGCAGGATGCCGTTGTGAAGGCCACAGTGGAAACGCAGGCCAAGCTGTTCGCAAACCAGGAGAAGGTTCAGAAAGACTTCATCGCCAAGCTTCAGAAGATGGAGGGTTTCGAGATCACTTTCCTTACGGATGCTCAGCGTGAAGCTTTCCGGAAGGCTTCCAACATGGGGCCGATCTGGGAAGAGCTTTGCAAGCCTTGGCTGGACAAGAACTACCCCGGCCAGAACATGACGGAAAAAGTACAGAAAGAGCTCGAAAAAATCCACCAGGAAGTTCTTGCTTCCAAAAAGTAAATAGTGTTTCTGGCGAAATGACTGCCTGACCTAAAAGGAGCGCAGGCAAGGGATCCTCAGTGGACCCGAATGTCTGCGCTCCTCCTATAAAAACCGTCAATAGAGGTGTTTATTATGAGTTGGTTCTCAGGAATGATGAAGAAACTGTTTGCAATGCTTGCCTTCCTGGAGAATATGGTTTGTTACACGGGGTTACTGCTCATAACTTTTCTCGTGTTTTTCAATGTGCTCAACCGGTATTGGTTTCGATTCGAGATCATGTGGGTCGGCGACTTTGCTCTTTACGTGTTCATGATTTTTGTATTCTTCTCGATCATGCTCACGACACGTGAGCATGGCCACACCTCGGTGGAGGTCTTTGCCCAGAAACTCTTCAGAAGAGCACCGAAAGCAGAAAAACCCTATAAGGTTTTCCTCATTGCTTTATCCATCCTGACAGCTGGGATCTTTACAATCCCCGTATACAATTTTGCCGCCAGAAGCTTTGAATATCCGGAATATGGAACCCTTGTGCGCTGGTTCAACACAAGCTGGATCATGCAGTCCATGTTCGTCATGATGCTGCTGGTTATTGCTCACCTGATCCAGACGATGCTCGTTGAGATTCAAATAATTTCCTCCCAGGGAAACCCCGGAAAGGAATAAGGAGGATAAAACTATGGAATTTGCAATAATCGCAGCACTTCTGATGTTCCTTGTTGGCCTTACCATTGGGCTTCCTCTCGGGTGGGTTTTCCTGGTAGGCACCATCTCAGGGTTGTTCGCTCTGGGCGATTCCCTGAATTTCATGTCCAGCACCTTCTACCATGCGATCAACAATTATGTTCTCATGGCAGTGGTCTTCTTCGTTTTTGCCGGGAGTCTCATCTCAGTGACCAGCCTGGCCGACAGGATCGTGCGGTTTTCCCACGCTATTGTGGGACGAGTGCGAGGCGGGCTGGTTCTTGTCGGGATAGTCGCATCGGTTATCTTCAGCGCGCTCACGGGTTCATCCCTGCCTTGCATTTCGGCCCTCATCCCGCTTCTCGTTCCCCGTCTTGAGAAGCTTGGCTACAAAAAAGCCTACACAACGGCCGTACTCTGTTCCTCAAGTTTTCTGGGGTACCTGATTCCTCCCAGCGTTCCTGCCCTGATCTACTGCATGGTGGCCCAACAGTCAGTGGCTGCACTTTTCCTGGCAACTATAATCCCCGGGCTTATCCTGGCTCTGGGGTATGCCGTGCTGAATTATTTTATCTGCCCCAGGTACATGATCCCCGTTGAGGACAGGGAAGCCGAGGAGGTTCCTTCAGGATCGCGGCTCCGTGAACTCCGAGCGGCAACCTGGTCCGCTCTTCCGGCTTTGGGCGTCCCGGTGGTAATTTTTGTCGGGATCTATGGCGGCATTTTTACCCCCAACGAAGCGGGAGCCGTTGCAGTAGTATATTGCCTTCTTGTAGGGTTCTTCCTATATAGGGACCTGAATCGAAAGACTCTGAAAGAGGCCCTGCATTCTACCGTGCTCACCCAGGGCATGCTGGGGCTTCTTTTGGGCGCCGGAACGGTCTTTACCAGGTTTCTGATCCGTCAGGGAGCAGCGCAGGCGTTTGCGGGAATGGTGCTGGGGATGTTCGAGAGCAAATCCCTCGTGCTTCTGTCCGTGAATGTCTTTCTCCTCATCTTGGGAATGTTCATTGACGGCATCCCGATTTTGATCCTCGCCGTCCCGATGATACTGCCTTTGATGGTCGAGCTTAACGTTAATCTTGTACAACTAGGGGCCATCGTTATTGTGAATGTCGGACTTGGTGTGGTGACGCCCCCCTATGCTATTTCAATCTTCGTGGGTTCGCGATTATCCGGAGTACCCTATGAAGAACTGGTGAAACCTATGATGCTTTTCCTGTTTCTGGTGGGGATACCTGTTCTCCTCTTGACGACATATATTCCTGCACTCTCGTGTTGGCTTCCCACGGTCGTCCTTGGGCAGCGCTTTGTGGGCCTCTGGTGATTTCCTGAGACGTGATTCGGAAGGGGTGTCTTCTGCAAATGGCTCGAAACTTTGACATGATCCTGAGAAATGGACGCATCGTCGACGGCTCGGGTAACCCGTCTTACGTAGGGGATATAGGGATTATCGACGGTGTTATAGAAAGGATTGGCCCGATCTCCGAAGAAGCTCCCGAAACCGTAGATGCTCGGGGCCGAGTCGTGACTCCCGGTTTTATTGATCTTCACAATCATTGCGATCACAATATTCTGGCCTTTCCCGATGTGGAGAACTTCATAATGCAGGGAGTTACAACTTCGCTTGGAGGCAACTGCGGTATCTCCATGATGCCTCTGAACCCTGAATTCAGGGAGTTGGCCAAGGACTACCTTTCGCCATTCCTGCACCCCGGCTTCGAGCATGACTGGAAATGGAAGAATGTAGGGGATTTTTGCGAGAAGATTAAAGAGAGCGGCACCACCCAGAATCTTGGGTTTCTTCTGGGTCATGGCACCCTGCGGATAGCAGCCAAGGGGTTCGATAGCGGACCCCCTACACCTGAAGAGATGAAGACCATGAAAGAACTCCTCGTCGAAGGCATGGAGGAAGGCGCTTTCGGTATGTCCGCGGGTTTGATCTATTCCCCTGGGAGTTACGCGACCACCGACGAAATCAGCGAGGTGGCCTCCATCATCAGGGAGTATGGCGGAATCTTTACAATTCACATTCGCAATGAAAGCAATCTGATGATCGAATCCATCGATGAAGCTATCTGCATAGCCGAAAAAAGCGGAATTGCCCTTCATATCTCTCACCTGAAAGCAGGGGGCCGACCAAACTGGGGAAAGGTCCACGGAGCTCTCGCCATCCTTGAAGAAGCCAGGGGCAGGGGATTGAACGCGACCTGTGACGCCTATCCCTACAATGCCGGCATGACGACCATTACAGCTCTTCTCCCCCCCTGGGTTCTCGAAGGCGGAGTGGACAGAATGATCGCGCGTTTGGCAGATGCCGGGGATCGCGAAAGGATGACAAAGGATTTTCAGGACAGAGCCGCGGGATTTGAAAACTGGATCAAAACAACAGGCTGGGCAAATATAAAGATCGGTGGATGCCCTTCCAACAGGCGCTACGAAGGTATGAGCCTCGAAGAAATAATTGGAGAAAACACATCGGATCCTTTTGGCGCTTTCTTCGACTGGCTTCTGGAGATAGGCTGCAATGCCACCATGATTCTCTTCAGCCTTCACGAGGGCGATGTTGACGCAGTGATCAAGCATCCCCTTTCCTGCGTTGTTTCAGACGGGTGGATTACATCCCCAACAGCGGGAGGAAAGCCACACCCACGCGGTTACGGCACTTTCCCAAGATTCCTGGCCCGTTACGTAAGAGAAAAACGACTTCTCAGGCTCGAGGAAGCCGTGAGAAAAATTACATCCATGCCGGCTGGAATAATGGGGCTGAAAGATCGGGGGATGCTCAAGGAAGGTTTCAGGGCTGATCTTGTTGTGTTCGACCCGGAAACAATCCGGGACAAAGCCACCTTCGAGGATCCGCACCGTTTTCCGGAAGGAATTGATCTAGTGGTGGTAAACGGTGAAACTGCTGTTCGCAAGGGAACCCTGACAGGCGCCCGGCCAGGAGCAATACTGAAGAAAAAATAACCCTGGAACATCCGCTCCGGCAAGCTGTGATGCTGTAATACTGAAAGCAGTTCCCGGGTTCTCCGGGAGCTGCTTTTTTGTGTACTTTATCTGGATAAGGCTTTGGGGTGCCGGGGTTTGGATGAAAGGCCATGCAAAGCAGTCCTGATGCGATCAAATTCATGTTCTCCAGAAAACCCAGTGGAATGTTCAGACCCACACATTTGACATTTTCGTGACTCGAAACTCGGGAAAATCCGGATAGAGGCGACAGTAAAGACAGGATCGCCAGGGCGTGATACAGGTTATGTCCCGAGCATTGTTCCCGTTGGTTTTCGTGGGCTATGCGACTGGCTGTTGTTCAATGGCCTTTCTCCCTTCTTGTGCCTTTGGCCTCCTCTCTGGTAACATCATCGGGTATCATGTGAACAGGAGTACATGGGGGTGATCCGATGGCCGCCCGGCGATCCGTTTTGATATTTCTGACGATATTGCTCCTGGTTGTTCCTGTCGCGCCGGCGCAAGCCAGCCCGGTGCCTGACGCCGCAAGGGTTTCATTGTCGGCTGATGCGGGCGGATTGTTCGCCTGGTTCCTTGAGTTTGCCCGGGGCATTTTCACCACTCAGCCGCCCGCAGGGAACGCCGGAGAAAATGACGGCGACGGTGTCTTTTCGAAGAATCCCTACGTCTATGTGGCCGCTTTCTGGAGTGAGATCATTAATGCTCCGAAGGAGAGGGCGTTCTTCGAGCGGATAATGGCGTTCCTTGGAGCGGTCCGGGTGAGGAGAAGCCGGATATCGTGAACCGTGAATCGCCAACCGTAAGTCGTTAACCGAAAAAAGCATTGAGCCCAGGAACTGTCATCCCGAACGAAGTGACGTGAGGATCTCTGGTGGTCGAATCCCGTTGGCCGTTGACAGTTTACGCCTTTGCGATCCCCGATTCACGACTTACGGTTCCCTATCAACGATCCACTATACAAAAGGAGGGTTCCATCGATGAAGGAGAAGTTCGAGAACGTAACGCTTGTAAGCAAGGCCAACATCTATCTGGACGGGAAGGTGACCAGCAGGACCTTCTTTACTCCGTCAGGGGACAGAAAGACGGCGGGAGTTTTTCTGCCGGGCGAATACGAATTCAACACAAGCGACGCCGAGATCATGGATGTCGTGCAGGGAAACCCCGAGATTCTGATTGCCGGGGAGACCGAATGGAAGAAGTTCCGCCCGGGTGATAGTTTCAGCATCCCGGGGAACAGTTCGTTCAAGCTTAAGATCGAAGGGATCTTCGATTACATCTGTTCCTACATAAAGGAGTAGTTCCTACGCGATCCGGGAGCCGGCCGTGGGAGTGATTCCTTTGGCCGGCTTATCTGTTGGCGAAGTAGAAAAAGAACATGACCCCCATGAAAAAACCGACGGATATGGCCTTCATCAGTTTTGCCTTGTCGCCCTTGACGGCCTTGCGGGGGTCGTAGTATTCCTCACGCGGGGCGGAACGTTTTTTACGGTCCCGGCCGCTGATCTTGTCCCAATAGGCGTATGTCAGAAAACCCGCACTAAGGCCCATGAATATAGCTCCGGCGAGCGGCTGAAGCAGAGATGTTTCCATAAAATAAAACCCCTTCCCGGAATAAACCCTGTATCCTGTCAATGAGGCTATCCTCAAGGGGAATGTCATGTCAAGCGTTGCATAAAGTTCAAGGACAGGGAGTTTTCGCCATGAAGAGGAGAGCTGTATGTTTTTTGATCGCAACAATGATACTGATCCTTTCCCCCCCGGCCGCCACCCCTTCCCAGCAGTGGGAGCGGGTGGGCGATGCCGCATGGGCCGAGGCGAAATCCATAGAGGGGTTCGAGGAGATCCTCGGGAATATGCTTGACGCTTTCGAGGAGCATGCCGTCATCCGCCTTCCCATGGAGAGCTGCCTGGAAGAGGATGAACTGGGGCAGATTCTGGACAGGATATATTACCGGAGAGACCTGGTTGCCGCTTCGCTCAGCAGGATGGAGGCCACGATCAGGTTCGCCTCGGGGGTCAACACCGTGGAGTTCCTCTTCACCTGGATCGAGACGAGACGGCAGAGAGAAGAGGTGCAGCAGAAGGTTCCCGATATACTTTCATCGATCCTGCATCCGGGAATGACCGAAAGGCAGAAACTTGAGGCCATACATGACCACGTGGTGTCGACGGTGAACTACGACGACGCGATGCTGGGACGCGGGGCATGGGAGGCGATGCGCGGAAGGGCGGTATGCCAGGGCTATGCTCTGCTTACGGGTGCGCTGCTTGCAGGAGCTGGTTTTGAGAACCGCATTGTCCTGAGCGACGACCACGCATGGAACCTTGTGCTGACCGGGGGTGCCTGGAGACATATCGATACCGCCTTCGATGATCCGATCATTATTGGCGGAGGCAAGCCGTCGGGCATATCCAGGGAGGCATTCCTGAAGACCGATGCCCGGATGAGCGCTCTCGGGCATCGATGGGACGAGGCGCGATACCCAGCGGCGAGGTGAAACGTAACGCGTGACTCGTGACTCGTGACTCGTAACTCGGAAAACCTAAAACCTGAAACCTGAAAACGTAACTCGTAACGCGTGACTCGGAAAGGCCAGGATTAAGCTTCACCGCAGACGAAGTACCCGACGCTCTATTCGGGCAGGACGCGGAGGAAAATCTTAATTATTCGGTAGAACCTAGACCAAGGCTGTAGGCAGTGTTCGTGCCTGGAGCTTTTTGGGTCTTGTGATTTATACAAAAAATCCCTTTTTCGGTTTTCTCCGTGGTTCTCTGCGTCCTCCGTGATGGAAGCTCGTGGCCTCATATTTACCGGTTTTTGCTTTTACGAGTCACGAGTTACGAGTCACGAGTTACGGATGGTTTCCTGCCTTTGCTATCCCCTTCTCGACATTGACCCTCTGCAGCAGATATATACCCCCTACGAAAAAGAGCACTAGAGAGGCTATCCCAAGCCGCGTGGAGCCTGAGATCTGGGTGAGGAGGGCGAAGAGCGCCGGGCCTGCCACACCAGAGAATTTGCTGAAGACGTCGTAGAAGGCGAAGAACTCTCCCGTCTTCGCCCTGGGGACCATCATCCCGTACGTGCTCCGGCTGATGGCCTGAACTCCCCCCTGGACCATCCCCACCGCTATCGCCAGAACCCAGAAGTGCCAGGCCTTTTCGAGAAAAAACGCTCCGAGAGAGATCACCGAGTACCAGGCGAGTCCTATTGTGATGGCTGTCTTTCCTCCGAAACGCAGTGACAGCCTTCCGAAGAGAATGGAGAATGGCGCACCCACAAATTGAGTTACCAGCAGGGCCCCGACGAGGTGCATCATTCCGATGCCCTTTTCCGCTCCGTAGATGGCCGCCATTTTCATGATGGTTCCCACGCCGTCGTTGTAGAGCCAGTAGGCCGCAAGAAAGATCAGCAGTTCCCTGTAATTGCGCATCTGTCTGAACGTGCCGGCAAGACGCCGGAACCCCTGGGCAAAAACTTCACGCGATCCCTTCGGACGAGGGCCTTCCGAGGGCGGTTCGGGGATGAACAGAAGCAGTGGTATGGTGAAGACGCTCCACCAGACGGCTACTGAGACAAAGGATAGGCGCGCTCCAAGCGTTCCCGGGAGAAGTGCGGCTGCCGCAAGGTTGGCCGCCAAAAGAGTGCCTCCGCCGATGTACCCCCAGGCGTAGCCTCTGGATGAGACCATGTCCATCTGTCCCGGGGGGGCGATGTGAGGAAGCAGCGCGTCGTAAAAAATCATGGATAGCGAGAAGCCCAGACTTCCAATGGCGTAAAGCGCAAGGGCCGGGAGCCAGTCACCCTTTCCAATAAAAAACAGCAGAGCGGTTGAAAAGACCCCCAGAAGGGTGAAGGCCGATAGAAAGTGTTTTTTGGATCCGCTCACGTCGGCGATGCTTCCGAGGATAGGTGCGAGGAAGGCCCCGAATAGAAGCGAAAGGGAGGAAGTATAACCCCAGAGCGCCGAGGGTAGATTGGCGGGCAGGCCCGCTGCGGCGACCTCCCGGAAATATACCGGAAGTATCGCGGCCATTATGGTGGTCGCAAAGGCGGAGTTCCCGGCATCGTAGAGGCACCATGCGTTTATCCTGCGGGCGGAATCGTCCCTGATTCTCATGAGGTTCATTCTAACCTTTAGCCGGATGTGAGGGAAAAGGTATTTTAAGAAAGACCACAGGTGGTTTTTTTGGTATCCTTATCCGGGTGCTTAATGTGAAGTTTTTGCAGTGCCCTGCTTTAAATAAATTTCTAGAGGTGGATCGATTGAAGATAAGGACGTTGGACGGCCCCCGTCTGCACCGGGATTTCACCGCAGGAGCGAGGAACATCCAGGCCAGGCAGGAGGTCCTTAACAGCATGAACGTATTCCCCGTGCACTCGGGGATCGGCTCGGTCGCCGAGTGCATTTTGATGGAGTAGGGGTGAAGATGGCGAACAGGAAGAATCCCGCCGAAGCGGTAGAGAAAGTAAAAAAGGATACTTTGACCCGGCTTGCGGAAGTTATGGAGAAGTCCCGCGTTCTCGAGAACCTTGAGATGATCCTCGACCGGCGCAAACTTCTCTGGAACAACTTCCTGGCAGGACTCGCCAGAGGGCTCGGTTTCGGGGTGGGGCTCACGGTTCTTGCCGCCATAGTCATTTATTTCCTTGTGGTGCTTCTCAAGTCGATAGTGGCACTCAATATTCCCCTGATAGGGACTTATATCGCCGAACTTGTAGAGATCGTCCAGGAACAGATCAAGATCCACCGTTAAGCGTGGCCCGTGGGACAATGCCGGAAAGTGGTGAATTTGTTTTGGACAAGAAGATCGAACGCGAAGGGACAATATCGACAATACGGAAACACAGGCTCCTTCCCAAACTGGGGTTGGGCATGATGATCCTCTGCGCCCTGGCTTTCGGGGTGTATATTGCTCTTGACCACGGAAGTCCGACTCAGGACGCCGTTGCCAGGGAACCTGAAGAGGGCGTCCTGGCATCTGGGGCTGGAGCTCAGGCGCCGCCGCCCCTGCCAGGGGATCCGGAAAGACTGAGCGCCTTCGTGGACGAACACGCTCTTGCGGGCAAATTCTGGCTTCGCCTAGACAAGGATTCTTTCTCGCTTTCCGCCTGGGAGGGAGCGAAGTTCATTACCTCTTACACAGTGGCGGTCGGCGAAAACGGCGGAAACAAGGAGAGGGTAGGGGACAGGAGAACCCCGGAAGGAGTCTTCAAGGTCGAACGGATCCACGACTCCCGCGCCTGGGTACACGACTTTGGTGACGGCAAGGGTCCTATAGAGCATGCATACGGGCCTTGGTTCATCCGCCTCGAGACTGGGTGGAAGGGTATCGGAATTCACGGAACGCACGATCCTTCGACTCTTGGGCAGATGATCACCGAAGGGTGTATAAGGATGAACAACGAGGCGATCCTTGAGATAGCAGGCAGGGCTGTGCCCGGGACCGTCGTACTGATAGAGCCATAGCGACAGACGAAACAGGCAATTTATCAGCCATTTCGCAGCAGGAATGGAGGAGATGTTATTGCGGAACAAAAGGCTTCTGGTTTTTTTTGCGTTCCTCGTTGCCTCTCTTTGTCTTTTGAACTTTGCCGCACCGGAAAGTCTTTACGCCCAGGAAGACTTCCTGGGCAAGCTTTTTCAGGCTCTGAGCTGGGTCTCGGAAGAGCCTGACAAGGCCTGGGCCCGGGTGGCCCTTGGGGATGTCTATGTTGCGCTGGGGCGGCACGAGGATGCCGTAACCGCATACAAGACCGCCCTCCGGCTTGAACCGGGGAGCGTGCTTGCCATGAACGGCATGGCCTACGCCTATCTCGGTCTCGGGCAGCCTCAAAAGGCGCTGCCCTTCCTGCTGGAAGCCTGGCGGACGGATCCGGCAAAGGGTGATCCAACGAGCCTTGCCTACGCGTACATGGATCTGAATATGAACGGCGAAGCTCTGGAAACGTTCAACGCCATTCTCAAAAAAAATCCCGGTAACATAGAGATGCTTAATAACAGGGGGCGACTCTTCTTTGGCATGGGAGAAAATGAAAAGGCCGTGGAGTCATTTCTGGCCGCGATCAAGATCGACCCGGCCATGGGAGATTACGCAAATATGGGCTATGTTTACAGTGCCCTCGGTATGGAGGATAAGGCCAGGGATGCCTTCAGTGAGGGGGTCCGCTATCGCCCGAAAGATGTGGAATCGCTCAGCGCTCTCGGTTTCAACCTTTTCTCGCGAGGGCGTATCGAGGAAGCGAAGGAGATCTTTTACGAATCCCTGAAGATCGATCCGGACAACGTCTACGTTTTGAACGGGCTTGGCTATGTCTACGGCGCGGAGCAGAATAACACGAAAGCGATAGAATACCTGGAAAAGGGAGCCTTCATAGACCCCTCCCAGGGAGATTACGCGACATTAGGCTATGCTTACAGCTCTCTCGGAAGGAATGAGGATGCCGCGGTTGCATTCCGGAGGGCGATTGCCAACAACCCGGATTCTGCTGCCGAGGCCTGGCATGGACTTGGGTACACGCTGATCACCCTGGGCAGGAACGTTGAAGCCATGGATGCCTTCAGGCGTTCCTATATGCTGATGCCGGAACCCAGGACTCTGAACAGCCTTGGTTATGCCTATATTGTTGTCCGCAACTACCCCCAGGCCATAGAGGCGTTCCAGAGGGCCCTGAAGATAGACCCCGAGAACGCCCAGGCCCGTTTCAACCTCGGCCTTGCCATGCTCGACCTTGACAGAAGGCCGGAGGCCAGAAGGTACTACGAGGAGCTTCTGAAGATAGACCCTGCAGTTGCGGCAGATCTGAAGAAGGTGATGGACGAGGCCTGGAAGTAGTTTTTAAAAATCTTCATGAGAAGATGAGACCCATGCGGTACGAGATAGTTGGTGAGGGAGCTTATCCGGCGGTAAGGGTGTCGCTTGCCAAGGGAGACAGGATCACTGCCGAATCTGGAGCGATGGCGAGCATGGACGGATGCGTCGACATCGAGACCGAGATGAAGGGCGCTCCCTACAGGGTCGATACCGGCAACATCGTCATGTTCGATGAGGGTCTGGTCGCGGAGTTTAACGGCCACGGAATGCTTGTCATGCAGACCCGGAGCATCCCGGGTTTTGTCGGCTGGCTGTCCGGAAAGATGCCCAGGAAGACCGGAGGCTAGCCGGTCCGGCCGTATTTCGAAATGCAGCATTTGAGCATTCAGCATAAGGAGAGTGGTCCCTGTTGAGCCAGCAGGTATGGGATGAGTTGTATTCTGAAGTGGGGACAAAGCTGACCCCTTCCCCGATCCGGGAACTGGTCAAGTACATGAAGAAGCCTGGGATGATATCTCTGGCCGGGGGGAACCCCGACCCTGAGATATTTCCCATGAGGGAGTTTCAGGAATCGGCGGCGATCATCACCGAGCGCGGCAAGGAGATCCTCCAGTACGGAGCGACTGGCGGGTTCGACCCCCTCAAGGAGTACATCGCCAAATGGATGGCCGCGAGGATGGGGCGCATCACGGCTCCGGCAGAGATGTGCATCACAACGGGATCTCAGCAGGTTATGGACCTTTTCGCGGCCGTGATGCTGGATCCCGGCGACGTGGTTATCGTAGAGGAGCCCACATACCCCGGAGCGACCCACGCCCTCAAGAACCGCAAGGCCCGTTTCGTCACGGTCCCTTGCGATGCGGAGGGGATGCGTGTTGACCTTCTTCCGGATATCCTCGAGCAGGCCCGGCAGGGTAGGGACCGCATCAAATTCATTTATTCTATCGTCAACTTCCAGAACCCTTCCGGTTACACTCTTTCCGCCCCCCGCAGGAAGAAACTCCTGGAGATATCAGAAAACTTCGGAGTTCCCATCTTCGAGGACGACCCCTACGGACACCTGCGCTACGACGGGGACCACGAGCCGACGATCTTCTCCATGGACAAGAGCGGACTTGTCATCTATGCCTGTTCGTTCTCAAAAATCCTCGCCCCGGGAACACGCGTTGCATGGGTCGTTGGGCAGGAAGATGTGATCAACAAGATGATTATGATCAAGCAGGGTGCGGATCTCTGCACCAGCGTGCTTGCCCAGGGACTTGTGTACGAATATTGTCGTCTGGGATATCTGGAATCCTTCCTCCCGAAGATCCAGGCTCATTACAAAAAGAAGCGCGACGCCATGGATGCCGCGTTCAGGGAGTTCCTGCCGTCGAACACCAGATACGAAACCCCGGCGGGTGGTTTCTTTTACTGGCTCACCCTTCCGGGGGTCAACACGAGGGATCTCTTCTTCAAGGCCATCGAGAGGAACGTCTCTTTCGTGACCGGGGACGCCTTCTTCCCGAATGGAGGCGGGGAAGAGGACTTGAGGGCCTGCTTCTCCTACGCCAGGGCGGAGGAGTTCCCCGAGGCCGCAAAGCGCCTCGCGCTTGCCATTTCTGATCTGAGTTCCTGAAGGGCTAAGCGGCAGAATAACGAAATTTGACCAGATCCCCCTTTCGGATGGGAAAGGGGGATTTTTTGTGTCAAAATCATTTATACGGATGAGTCCATTGGTCCGGGAGAGAGGTGCCTCGATGAGCGGCGGAAACGGGCGTCCAGGAGATGTTTTTTCGTTTCACATTCCCGGCAATGTCGTATTTGGGGACGGGACAGTTGATCGCCTTCCCGGGATAGTACGGGAACTTGGCGCGAATTATCCCCTTGTGCTGATAGGCCGGACTCTTTGCAAAACAGGTGTACTGCGATCGGTTCGAGGGATCCTCGATTCCTCCGGCATCAGTCACGGAGTTTATGACCAGATCTATCCGGAGCCCTATGTCGAGAGCGTCGGGGCGGCGGCCGATCTCGCGAGGGCGGGCGGACACGACCTGATGATAGGTATCGGCGGCGGAAGCACCATGGACTTCACAAAGGCGGCGGCTGTCATGGCGCCGGGAGGGTTGAACATCCTGGATCTCGTCGGAAGAGACCGCATCCCCAGAAAGGGGCTTCCAACGATAATGATTCCGACCACCTCGGGCAGCGGTTCCGAGGTTTCGCCGGTGGCAATATTCACATTTTCCGACGAAAAAGTGAAAAAGGGCATTGTCAGCCCTCTTATCACCCCCGACGCGGCAATAGTAGACCCTGAACTTACCCACGGCCTGCCCCCGAAGGTGACGGCGGACACCGGGATGGATGCGCTTATCCATGCGGTTGAGTCTTTTCTTTCGATCAACGCCAACCCCCTGAGCGAGACCCTCTCCCTTGCCGCAGTGGCGCATATCGCCGGTTCGCTGGAGAGCGCCGTGAAAAACGGGCGTGACGCGGGAGCCAGGCGTATGATGTCCATGGGCAGTCTCATGGCTGGCATGGCTTTCGCCATGGCCGGTACAGCGGCTGTGCACGCTCTTGCCTACCCTCTTGGAGGGGAGTTTCATATCCCTCACGGGACGGCAAATACAGTGATGTTTCGCCATGTCATGGAGTTCAATCTGGAGGGGAACAGCGTGAAATTCGCCCGACTCGCGCGGTCGATGTCTGATGAAACGAAGAATATGCCCGATACCGACGCCGCGCGTTTTTCGATCGACTGGATGATAGATCTTGCCCGCAATATCGGCGTGGTGACGAGACTCCGGGATCTGGGTATCCCGGAGTCCGCCATATCCGGTATGGCGGAGGCGGCTTCCGGGGAGACCAGGCTCTTGTCAAATAACCCGAGGTCCATGGACAAAAAACAGATCGAGGAGATATACCGGAAGGCCTGGTAGGAGATAAATATTTTTATTGAAGCAAGATGAAAGGTGGCGTTTTCTTCCAATGAGAATAGTCAGGTTTTCTGCCGCCCCCAACGAGGCGGCGCGATGGGGAGTGCTCGAGGGAAGTGATGTTTTCGTTACTGAGGGTCCTGGGGGAACACGCTCCGGGGAGCACCTGCCCCTTGCGGCCGTTCGTCTGCTTGCCCCAGCGCGCCCGACCAAGATCGTCTGCGTCGGACGCAACTACTTCGGCCACATCCGCGAGATGGGCAACGATTCCGAACCGCTCCCCGAGGAGCCCGGCCTTTTCCTCAAGGGGCCGAACACGCTTGCGGATCCATTTTCCGATATACCGTACCCCCATTTCACCAGCGAGTTCCACTACGAGGGGGAACTCGCGGTTGTCATCGGCAAAAGGATATTGCCGGGAACGCCTCGCCCGATGGACCACGTTCTCGGGTATACGGCGGGCATAGATCTCACGGCCCGCGACAGGCAGAGAAGCGACCTTCAGTGGGCACGCGCCAAGTCTGCTGACGCCTTCTGTCCGCTGGGTCCGTGGGTCGAGACCGATATCGAACCGGGAAGAACGGTGGTGCGGACATTCGTCAACGGAGTCCGGCGGCAGGAAGGGCGCACTGATGACATGATCTTTCCCGTTTCTGTAATCCTCGGACACATAACCACCTTCATGACCCTTGAAGAAGGGGACGTAGTGCTGACCGGAACACCTGAAGGCGTCGGCGAGATCTTCCCCGGAGACAGGGTAGAGGTGACGGTGGACGGCCTCGGGGCTCCCCTGGTCATGACGGTCTCCGGCGAGGAGGCCTGAGAGAATGAATCGGCTCGCGGCAAAGGTTACGGATATCTCCCGCCTTCTTTCACCCCGGTCGGTCGCGGTGGTCGGGGCTTCCGGCAATCCAGAGAGCATATCCGGACGCCCGGTCAAGCTCCTGCAGCGCTTCGGATTCAAGGGCAGGATATTCCCCGTCAACCCCGGAAGGGAGAGGATCGCGGATCTTGAATGCTTCCCGGACATAGCCTCCCTTCCAGAGACTCCTGATGTCGTGCTTGTAGGGGTGAGAGCGGGCCTGGTTCCGGGCGTGATAAGCCAGTGCGCGGATCGCCGTGTCCCCTATTCCGTCATCTTTTCATCGGGTTTTGCAGAGAGCGACGAAAGCGATGCCCAGAGGGAGATCATGGATACGGCCAGGAGGGGAGGGGTCCGTATACTCGGTCCGAACTGCCAGGGCCTGGTGAATTTCGCGGGCTCCGTCCCACTGAGTTTCTCGGCATCTCTTGACAGCGATTCACGCCCGCTTGGCAACGTGGCCTATGTCTCGCAGAGTGGCGCTTTCGGGTTTGCGTCCTTCGCGATGGCCGCCGAGAGCGGGGTGGGATTCAAGTATGTTGTCACAACCGGCAACCAGGCCGACCTCGACATCGTGGATTTCGGTACGGCTTTCGCCAGCGACCCCGAAGTCCGTCTTCTGGTGTTCTATATGGAGGGCCTTTCCGATGGCCCCCGGTTCATTGAGATGCTGAGGTTCGCGGGTGAACGCAATGTGCCTGTAGCCATTCTAAAGGTAGGCAAAAGCCCCACCGGGCGGACGGCAGCAAAAAGCCACACCGCCGCCCTGACGGGGGAGGATGAGGCATGGCGGACCGTTTTCAGGCAGTATGGCGTCATCGAGATCGAGGATGCCGAGGATATCGCGGATCTCGGCAAGGTCTTTGGACGCGACCGAAGATCTTCGGGGAAAAAGCTGGGGATCATTACGACCTCAGGCGGAGCCGGAATAATCATGGCGGACAGATCCTGGGACCTTGGACTCGAAGTCGCCCCCCTGCCCCAGGATGTGCAGGTTTCGCTGGAAAGGTTCGTGCCGTCGTTCGGTTCGACGGCCAACC
Source organism: Thermovirgaceae bacterium (assembly GCA_030656095.1). Lineage (GTDB taxonomy): Bacteria > Synergistota > Synergistia > Synergistales > Thermovirgaceae > UBA2252. The sequence goes on from JAUSOU010000048.1 coordinate 17,454, forward strand.
CCGTCGACCTCACGGCCCAGGTGATCAACGACCCGGAAGGATTCAGGTCTTGCCTCGACACGGTTCTGGATTGCCCCGAAGTGGACATGGTCGCCGTTGTCCTGTCGATGATAACGGGAGATTCGGGTGCAGTTGTCACCCGTGACCTTATTGAGGCAGCACGGCTGTCGGAAAAGCCCATGGCATGCTGCTGGCTTATCAACAGGGAGCAGGGAGGGCCTTTCCTGGATGAACTCATCACGAAGGGCGTGCCGCTCTTCCGAAGCCTCAAAAGGTGCGCCTGGGCCCTCGCCCAGCTCGCCCGCTGGATGGAGCGACCCGCACTGCCCGCCCGGGCCCCGGATAACCCGGGTGAACCTTTCCTCCCCGGAATGCCCCCGGATCTTACGGAGTATGACGCCAAAAGACTGCTGGAGAGGTGGGGAGTCCCCGTATCCCATGAAATACTGACAACCTCCCTCGAAGGCGCCATCGCCGCGGCCGAGGAGATAGGCTATCCGGTTGCCCTCAAGATCGTCTCTCCCGAAATCCTCCACAAGACGGATGTCGGAGCTGTCGCACTCAGGCTCAAGGACAAAGAGGAGCTCAGGAACGCATACGGCAGGCTGCTGGAGAGATCATCCAAGGCCGTACCCCAGGCCCGCATTCGAGGAGTTCTTATCCAGGAGATGGTCTCCGACGGAATGGAGTGCATGATCGGAGTGAAGAGGGATCCCCTCTTCGGTCCGCTTGTAGCGGTGGGCCTGGGTGGAATATACGTCGAAATACTTAACGACGTGTCTATCCGCCAGGCTCCCGTGGACAGGGATGAGGCCGTCAGGATGATCAGGGACCTCCGGGGTTTTCCGCTGCTTGCCGGTACAAGAGGCAAGCCCCCCAGGGACGTTGATGCGCTCGCAGATATGGTGTCGAAGATATCGGTCATGGCCTGTGCCGAGGATACGCTCGGCGAACTTGACGTGAACCCGGTCTTCGTCCTTGACGAGGGAAATGGAGCGGTGGTTGTGGATGCTGTCGTTATCAGGAGGAGTGATTTATGACTTCCCTGATTTGGGTTCTTGCCGGTTATCTTTTCGGCTCCGTTCCGGCAGGGTATCTTGCGGTGAAGCTTGTTCTTGGAGAGGACATCCGCAAGTTGGGGTCCGGCAACATCGGAGCGACAAACGTCTCCCGTTTTCTGGGGAAGAAGTGGGGGGTAGCCGTCGCCGTATTCGACATGGCCAAGGGGGGGATCGTGGTTCTTGCCGCTCGGCTTCTTGGGATGCAGGATCCATGGATTCTTGCCTTCGCCGGTTTCGCGGGTGTCTGCGGCCACAACTTTCCGGTATGGCTCGGGTTTCGGGGAGGCAAGGGCGTTGCGACATCCTTCGGAGTGATATTCTTCTGGAACCCGGTTCCCGCCTTGGCGGGAGGCATTGCCTGGTATCTTGTAATGCGTTTCACGAAATATGTCTCGGTCGGTTCGATGGTCTCCCTGATGACCGTCCCGGTCTGGTTCCTGTTTCTCAGACAGCCCCAGGCATATTTCTGGGTTTCATCGGCGCTTGCCGCTCTTGCGGTCGTGCGCCACAGGGGAAATATCGCAAATCTGCTGGGCGGCAGGGAAGAACGCATCGGCGGAGAGGAGTGAACAACATCATTGACGAATATTGACCATAACCCTATAATTCGGTTTGTCAAAGAAGGTCAAAGGAGGAAGGGTCGTGGCCAGTCTTACCAGGCTCATAGAGCAACACATCCAGGAACTGCTCAAGACAACCACGGAAGAGTCGGTTTTCCTCAGCCGCAAGGATCTGTCAGAACATTTCGGGTGTGTTCCCAGCCAGATAAATTATGTCATCAGAAGCCGATTCACTCCCGAACGGGGATACATTGTCGAAAGCCAGAGGGGCGGACACGGATATATCCGGGTCATTCGGCTCTGTCTGGATATGCCCGAAGACCGGGCCAACCATATTGACGAACTCATTGGGGACACTGTCAACGAGCAGGAGACACGAAGGATCCTCGCAAACCTCCAGCACAGGCAGTTGATCACCACACGGGAACGCCTTCTCATCGAGGTTGCGACAAGGTTCCAGGAGGAGATTGGATCCAGTCTCCTGGACCTCTCCCCCTACAAGCGCGATTCCCTTCACGCAGGACTTCTCAAACGTCTGTTGCGGAGCCTTGTGCTCGGATAGGACTCTGTGAAATGAAGTGCGGGAGGTGCAGCGGTCGGGACGCCGAAGTTCACATAAGGCAACAGAAGGGCAAGGAGGTTGTCGAATACCATCTCTGCCGTGATTGCGCGGAACAGATGGCCAAAGACGGCCTGATTCCCGACATGTCCTTTGATTTTCCCCTTGAAAGTTTCCTTTCGGGGCTCTTCCCGGGCCCCGCGAGCGGGGGGCAGGAAGATGAAGAGGGGAACTCCGCATTGGCAGGCCTTGCCTGCGGAAGGTGCGGCCTCGACCATTCCGCGTTCAGGAGATCAGGGAAATACGGCTGTTCCGACTGTTTCGCGATCTTTCACGACAGCTTGGGGCCGCTCCTCCGAAAGATCCACGGCTTCGACATCCATAGGGGAATAAGGCCGAAGACGGCGTGCAACGCGGCATCCTGCGCCGATGATGCTGAAACGCTCAGGGAGGAGCTGCGCCAGGCGATAGAAAAAGAAGAGTACGAAAGGGCCGCGGTTATCCGTGACAGGATCCGGGGGACCGATGGAGATCATGAAAACAGGAGCTAGGGAACTTGCGGACAGCCCTCTCGAATGGCTTAAAGGCCGGGGTGAATCTTCCGATATTGTTTTCTCCTGCCGCGTAAGGCTTGCCAGGAATCTCGAAAGGTTCGTCTTCCCGTGGAGGGCCGACCCGGCGACGCTGAATGCTATTGCGGATACGATCCGCGCCAGGATTGCTTCGGATCACTCAATAAAACCCCTGAGGAGCCTGGTCATCGACTCACTGGACCCTCTCGCAAGAGGGATCCTCGTCGAAAGACATCTTGTCAGCCCCGCCCTGGCAAGGGGCGGACCCGGTCGTGAAGCGGCGATGGACGAGAAGGGGATCCTTTCGGTGATGGTGAACGAGGAGGATCACATCCGGATCCAGGCCTTTCTCGACGGTCTGCGGATCCACGATGCGTGGAAGGCCGCAAGAGAGGCCGATCAGTCCCTTGAGGATCTGGGTTACGCTTTCGACGGAAAGAGCGGATTCCTGACGACCTGTCCCACCAACATGGGTACCGGCCTTCGCGCATCCGTGATGATCCACCTCCCCGCCCTTTCGGTCCTGAGGAAGATAGGCAGGATCGTGGCGGATTGCGGCAGGATAGGTCTGACGGTAAGGGGCATGTACGGAGAGGGGAGCGACTCCGCGGGGTCGCTCTTCCAGGTCTCGAACCAGGTCACCCTTGGACAGTCTGAGGAAGAGTTGCTTGAGAAGGTCTACGGTGTCGCTTCGGGGCTGGTCGATAAGGAGCGCTCCGCGAGGACGCAGCTTATGGATGTAAAGGGTTCGGAGCTCGAGGATAAGGCCTGGAGAGCATGGGGGCTCCTTAGATATGCCAGGATCGTTGACAGAAGAGAGTCCCTGGAACTTCTCTCCATTTCAAGGATGGCTTCGGAGATGGATATACTTCCGCCTGTTCCCGCCATCATCTGGAACAGGCTGCTTCTGGATATACAGCAGGCTCATATGCAGGCACGTGCCGACCGGCCGCTTGGGGCCGAAGAGCTTGACGCGAGGAGAGCCGATGTTTTCAGGCGGCTTTTTGAACCACTCCCGGAAACCGGCGCAATATGAATATGGAGGTATCTCTAAATGTGGCAGTTCTTCACTGAGAGAGGCAAGAAGGTCATACAGCTGGCACACAGGGAAGCGCTCAGGCTAGGCCACGATGTCATAGGGACGGAGCACATCCTTCTCGGCCTGGCGGTCGAGGGCGAGGGCGTCGCGGCGCGGGTCCTGCAGTCCGCGGGAGTTTCCATCGATGAACTGCGCGCCATGGTCGAACAGCTGGTCGGCAGGGGGGAACAGAAGGACAAACCGGTGGACCTTCCCCTGAGCCCGAGAGCCAAGAAGGTTCTCGATCTGGCCATGCGGGAGGCCAGGAACATGTCCGTCAATTACGTCGGCACGGAGCACATCCTTCTCGGCCTCATATCAGAGGGTGAGGGGATAGCCGCCCAGGTGCTGAACTCGATGGGGCTGGATTCCGACAAGGTGCGCTCGGATGTCGTCACCGCGCTATCGGCTGGTGACGGATCGCCGTTCGACGCGGGGGAAAGATCATCGGATGAGCAGTCCCAGAAAGGGTCGGGGCGTTCCAGGACTCCCACACTCGACCAACTGGGCATTGTTCTGACGGAGATGGCCCAGCGCAACGAACTCGATCCGGTCATAGGGCGCGGCAAGGAGATACAGAGGCTTATCCAGATCCTCTCGCGCCGTACCAAGAACAATCCTGTGCTTATCGGCGACCCCGGGGTGGGAAAGACCGCCATAGTGGAGGGTCTGGCCCAGAAGATCATCGCCGGCGACATCCCCGAGGTTCTCAAGGGGAAGCGCGTGGTTCAGCTCAACGTCGGCAACCTGGTCGCAGGGACAAAATACCGTGGCGAGTTCGAGGAGCGTATGCGCAAACTGGTCAAGGAACTCCGCGAGTGCCGGGACGTCATCCTCTTCATCGACGAGATCCACACGATCGTCGGTGCTGGCGGGGCCGAAGGAGCGGTCGACGCTGCAAATATCCTTAAGCCGAGCCTTGCGAGAGGCGAGTTCCAGGTCGTGGGCGCGACGACGATAGAAGAGTACAGGAAGAACATCGAAAAGGACGCCGCCCTTGAGAGGCGCTTTCAGCCCGTCATGGTGGAAGAGCCCAATGTCGAGGACTCAATAAAAATACTTGAGGGACTCAGGGACAGATACGAGGTCCACCACAGGGCCAAGATCACCGACGACGCTCTCGAGGCCGCGGCACGCCTTTCCGCACGCTACATCACGGAACGCCACCTTCCCGACAAGGCTATAGACCTGATCGACGAGGCGGCTGCACGGGCCAGGCTCAAGACCATGGAGGCGCCCGACGACATGAAGGAGATGGAGAGGCGCCTGGAGGGTCTTCGCAAGGAGAAGGAAGCCATGGTCGCCTCCCAGGAGTTTGAAAAGGCCGCCGGCCTCCGGGATGATGAGCGGAAGCTCAACGAAGAGATAGAGGAGAGGCGCAGGGAGTGGCAGAGACTCCGCAACCAGGAGGAGCCGGTCGTGGACGCCGGGCAGATAGCCGGAATAGTCTCCGAGTGGACCGGCATTCCCGTTCTGCAGCTTACCGAGGAGGAATCGGCCAGGCTCATGCGCATGGAAGAGGAGATACACAAACGCATGGTCGACCAGGCTGAGGCGGTCAACGCCGTATCCAGGGCCATAAGAAGGGCGAGAAGCGGTCTCAAGGATCCCAAGCGTCCGATAGGGAGTTTCCTCTTTCTCGGCCCCACGGGAGTCGGCAAGACCGAACTCGCACGCGCTCTCGCCGAATTTCTCTTCGGCAGTGAGGAGGCCATGGCACGCTTCGACATGAGCGAATACATGGAGCGCCACGAGGTCTCAAAACTGATCGGCGCGCCCCCAGGCTACGTAGGTTTCGAGGAAGGGGGAAAACTCACCGAGGCTCTGAGAAGGCGTCCGTACTCCGTGGTCCTCTTCGACGAGATCGAAAAGGCCCACCCTGACATCTTCAACATCCTTCTCCAGATCCTCGAAGACGGCCGCCTGACCGACGGGCAGGGGCATGCCGTGGACTTCAGGAACAGTGTGGTCATAATGACCAGCAATATCGGGGCACTGGATGTCATGAAGGGACAGGGACTTGGCTTTGCGCCTCCCGGCCAGGGCGAATCCCCTGACTGGGACAGGGCCCGGAAGAGCATCACTGAAGCCGTCAAGAAGACCTTCAGGCCCGAGTTTATAAACCGTGTTGACGAGATGATAGTCTTCCAGCCCCTGGGGCGCGAGGATCTCCTCAAGGTCCTGAATTTGATGCTCCAGGAGGTGGAAAAACGCCTCGCCGAGAAGGGGATCCACATAGACATATCCCTCGAAGCCAGGACTCTGCTCCTCGAAAAGGGTTACGATCCCCGATACGGGGCGAGACCTTTGAGAAGGGCTGTCCAGCGGATGATAGAGGACCGCCTCGCCGACCTGATGCTGGAGGGGCGAATATCGAATGGAAGCCGTGTCTCCGTCTCCGTCAGGGATGGGGACCTGTTGCTGTCCCCGGACGATGATCCCGGGGACTCCGGAGCAACTGCCTCCGCGGCAGGTGAAACGGGGACACCCCCGGGATCTGACCCAGGCGGCACGACAGGAGGGGTTTGAATTGTTCAAGATAGACATTTTCTGGATCATGATCCTCTTCTTTTTCATTTTTCCCATGATGAAGCAGTGGGCACTGGAGCGTTCCAGGGTCGTGGCGATCCGGAACCTGGAGAAGACGCGAGGCAGCAGGGTCATTACGCTGATCCACAGGCAGGAAAGCGTCGGGTTCCTCGGGATGTTCGCCAGGAATTTCATCAACATAGAAGATTCCGAGGAGCTGCTCAGGGCAATACGCCTGACCTCGTCGGACACGCCGATAGATCTTATCATCCATACCCCCGGAGGCCTGCTCCTGGCGGCATCACAGATCGCGGCCGCACTGAACAAGCACGAGTCGAAGGTCACTGTTTTTGTGCCGCATTATGCGATGTCGGGGGGGACACTCATAGCCCTGGCCGCCGATGAGATAGTGATGGACCGCCATGCGGTCCTGGGGCCTGTCGATCCGCAGATAGGGCAGTACCCTGCCGTCTCCATACTCAAGGCGGTCGAAGAGAAGCCGATATCCGAGGTCGACGATGAGACTCTCATCCTTGCGGATATCTCCCGTAAGGCGATAGCGCAGACACACAAATTTGTGGTAAAACTTCTCGTGGACAATGTGCCCGCGGAGGAGGCCGAGCGTCTCGCGCAAATTTTGACTGAAGGGCGATGGACACACGACTACCCGATCAGCAGCGAGGAGGCCGCGGAGCTGGGTCTTTTTGTTTCGACCGAGATGCCCGAGGAGATCAGCCAGGTTATGCGGCTTTATCCCCAGGCAGGCCAACGCCGCCCCTCCGTGCAGTATGTCCCGATGCCCTATCAGGGATCTCCGGGGAAACAATCCGGCAAGGGTTCTTTATGGATCGCCGGAAAACATTTTGAGGAGTGATCGAATGAAACGTTTTTCCAGGATAGTTGTTGCTCTCGCGATTTTTTCGGTTCTGGTTTCAGCAACGCTTGTTTCGGCAGCCGGACGCGGGGCGGTAGTAACCGTGGGCAGTGAGAAGGTGGAAGAGGCCGAGTTGATCCGCCTGATCGTCGACCAGGCAGGAGTCAACGAGGCTATGACTCCTTTTGTTCTTGCCCAGCTGCCCATGGAGGACCGGGCAACATTTGCCGAGCAGGTCGTAATGGCGCTTCTTCTCTCCGAGGCCGCTAAAACCAAGGGGATCCAGCTCGACCCCGCCGTGGCTTCCCAGTTGCGCTGGAGCGCGGCCAACATCCTCGCCCAGGCCTACATTGCTTCGGTCTCCGAAAAGTGGGATCTCAGAAGGCCGGTTCTTGAAGCCTGGTTCGCCGGGCATCAGCAGAAATACGCCGAGCCCGAGGCTGTTTACGTGAGACATATTCTGGTGCCGACAGAAGCTGAAGCAACGAACGTTCTGCTGGAGGTTTACGGAAAAGGCGCGGATTTTGCCGCCGCTGCCCTGAAGTACAGCAAGGACCCCGGGAGCGCCCAGAAGGGCGGGGACCTGGGATGGATATCCAGGGGTCAGACGGTGGAAGAGTTCGACCGGATTGCATTCTCGCTGGAACCGGGCAGGATCGGGGGTCCCGTCGAGACCAAGTTCGGATGGCATATCATGCAGGTCATCGAGAGGAAACCGGCCCGCATACCCTCCTTTGATGAGGTGCTTCCCAAAGTCCGTGAGGACATACAGCAGAACTATCTTGCGCTTGAAGTCGAGCGCCTTGGGAAATCGCTTGGGGTAGAGGTCAACAAGGAGATCCTTTCCACGCTGGGAGGTTTCCCGGCCTTAAGCAAAACCCAGTGACCCGGAGCTGAAAACTTCACCGGCGGTCCCTGAAAAAGGACCGCCGTTTTCATATCATCAGATCTCCCTTGAATACCACGCAGGCCCTGCCGGTTATCTCAACCCTGTTCCCCGTCATGCGCAGGGCGAGCTCCCCCCCCCGCGCTGAAGCCTGGAAGGCACGGAAGGCATCTTTGCCCATTATCCGCGACCAGTAAGGGGCGAGGACGGTGTGGGCAGAACCGGTAACCGGGTCCTCGTTCAGCCCCTCCCACGGACCGAAATACCTTGAGACGAAGTCATGATCCGTCGAGAGAGAAGTGACGATAACGCCCTCATACTTCTCGATTCCCCTGTCGGCGCGAAGCATTGCCGAAAAATCCGGGGAGAGCCGGCGGACCGTCTCCTCATCCCCGACCCTGACGAGCAGCATAAGGGCCTGCAGGGCTATCTGGACATCTACTGCGCCTTCGATCCCCATGGCCGAAAGGACTTCTTTCGGAGGCTGTGCCGGTTGAGGCATATCCATCGGGAAGTCAAGGGTAATGCCGTCATCCGCGAGTTTCGCAGAGAGCGGGCCGCTGGCGCTTTCGAAAAAGATCTGTTTGCGGGGCGTCCCGATCTCGTGGAACAGAACGTGTGAGGCCGCGAGAGTGGCATGTCCGCAGAGAGGGACCTCCACTGTGGGCGTGAACCACCGGATTTGAAATCGTTCGGTCGAGTTGGCGGGGCAGTTCCCGGCCGGTACTACGAAAGCTGTCTCGGAGAGATTCATCTCCATGGCGATCTTCCTCATCGTTCCCGGTTGAGGGAATTCGTCCAGCAGGCAGACCGCCGCCGGATTCCCCGCAAAGGGGATCGCGGTGAAGGCGTCAACCTGGAAAAGCGGTATCTTTTTGAAGCTTTCATCTCCCGGCATCATCCATTCCTCCCTGTCTGTCTGTCTGTCTGTTGTATCGAGTATAGCGCACTCCCATGGCGCTTACCCGCATACTTGGGTTATCATCCAGACGGGGAGGGGAGTTCATGCTTCTTGAGAGAGCGCGTTTTGAAATAGTGAGATTCGGAAATAAACTGCTGGATAAGGGTCTCGTAACCGGAACGGGGGGGAATTTGAGCATTCGGTCCGGGGACCTTGTCGCCGTCTCGCCGAGCGCGGTGGAATACGGCGAGATGAGCCCGGAGAACATTGTCGTCACGGACATGAGCGGAGCAGTCGTTGAGGGGGAACTGAGGCCCTCCAGCGAGACGCCTCTACACCTGGCCGTTTACCGATCACGCCCGGACGTGCTCTCCGTGGTACATACCCACTCTCCCTACGCTTGCGTGATGGCCTGTCTTGGGTGGGAGATCCCTGTCTTTCACTACCTTGTCGCCCTCGCGGGGAGGAAGGTGCCTGTTGCTCCCTATGCCCTCTTCGGGACGGAGGAGCACGCGAGTTGCGCCGTCAGGGCCATGGGAGGGGGGAACGCGGTTCTGCTATCCAATCACGGCCTTCTTGCCGTCGGCAGAACGCTTCCGGAGGCATTCCGGGTCGCAGAAACAGTGGAATTCGTTTCCATGGTCTATTCATTGGCGAGAAACCTGGGAGAGCCGAGGCTTCTTTCCGATGACGAGATAGATGCCGTTTCCGGAGCTTTCGGAAGATACGATTCTGTGAACAGAACCTGAGGATCAGGAGGAGGTAATTAGCTTGAACGGTCTAACCGCTGAACTTGAAAGAGTGATCCTGAGCTTTGGCGGCTCGAAGTGCGGCATATCCGATGTGCGGGATATTCCCGAAAGGCCGTCCCCGGAGCTCCCATTCGCAGTGACGGTAGCTCTGGCTCTCACCCCGGAGATCATCGCCGGTATCGGCAAGGGCCCCACCCGCGAATATCACGATGAATACGAGAGGGCCAACAGAAAACTGGCAGAGATAGGGAAGGCGGCCCTTTCATTTCTTGAGGAGCGGGGTTTCAGGGCTGAGCTTCTGGGACCGACGACTGAGAGCTTCGACAGGGAAACCCTGAGCGTTCCGTTCCCCCACAAGACGGCCGCTATCAGGGCGGGGATCGGCTGGATAGGGAAGAGCGACCTTCTTGTGACGAAGGAGTTCGGTTCCGCCTTTCGCATGTGCACGATCCTGACGGACGCTCCAGTCTCTGCTGGAGAGCCGGTGACAGAGTCATCCTGCGGCAGCTGTACCTGCTGTGTGGATGCGTGTCCCGTCGGAGCCCCTACCGGCAGGGAGTGGAGGCGAGGAAGCAGCCGTGAGGATCTTGTGGATATATTCGCCTGCTATAGGCGCGCAAAGGAATTTGCCAGGGACAGTGGCTGGAATCACTCGATATGCGGGATATGTATCGAGGCCTGTCCCTGGACCAAAAAGTACATCAAATCCCGAAGTGAGAGTTGACGCTGTCGCTGACGGACTTCATGAAAGAATCTGTTCCTTTGGGCCGCTGGGTCATAAGGCTTACCGATACGAAGACAAGTCCCGAGAGGAGCAGACCCCAGAGGGGAGGCCAGTGTCCCAGGGGTTTCATGCCCCGAACATACATGTATCCGACCGCGATGCCTCCGGTTATCATGCTCGAAACAGCCCCTGCTGCAGTAGCCCTTTTCCAGAAGAACACACCGAGGATCGCGGGAAGCTGCATGAGCAGACCCCCCGAAGCCATCGATGACAGGACCGCGATAAGCCCGAGTTTCAGCTTCGCGAAGAAAAAACAGACGACCGTTATGACCGGTATAAGGAACCTGCAGATCCGGAGCTCTTTTTCTTCGGATATTCCGGGCGCGAAGGCCTTCACTACGTCTCTCCCGAACATGGAGCTGAGGGTCAGAATGACCGAATTCATGGTAGACACCGCTGCTCCCATGATGCTCAGGGCAACAAGGAGCGCAAGAGGCATTGGGACCGTAGCCAGCAGCAGCGCCATAGCGTTGTCCGGGCGCTCCAGTCCTGGGAGCTTTGCAGCGGCGGCCAGCCCGAACAGGACGCAGAGAATGGTGTATATGAAGCCGAATGCCGAGAAGCCCAGGATCATCTTTCTGAGGCTTTTTACGCTCTCCGGGATGTAAAGGCGCTGGACGACCTGTGGGTTGGTTACGGCGAAAAAGGCCCAGGGGAGCGTCAGTCCCACGAAGAGAGGGAATGACCAGGTAACCTTCAGCAGATCCGGTCTCGACGCAAGAGCTGCGCCGAATCCGTCAGGAAACAGGCCGTGACTTATGAAGTAAAGCAGCAGCAGGCTTGCAGAAAGCATTATTATGGCTTGAAGCGCATCCGTCAGCGCAACCGATCTCAATCCGGCCCACCACGAAAAGACCAGGGAAACAGCTGCGGCGATCATCATCCCGGCCATGAAGGGGATACTTCCTCCCGAGAGGATCTCGAACAGGTATCCTATCCCCATCAGCTGGACGGATGCGTAGGGTATGAGCATCACCAGGCAGAGGACGGCAGATACTCCTCCCGCCAGGCTGCTTTCGTATCGTCTGGACAGGAGTTCCGACGGTGTGACGAGATTGAAAAGCCTTCCCGCTGCCCAGTACCTGGGTGCGAATATGACCATCAAGATGACTGTCGCAGCCAGGTATGTCATCTCGAAACCGAGGGCGCCGATGCCCGAGGAGTATGTGAGACCGACCAGCCCGACCATCATGAATGCGCTGTAGGTGGTGGCGCTGTAGGTCATGGCGGATATGAAGCCCCCCACCTTCCGGTTTGCGAGGAAGTAACCTGACATCCCCTCACCGAGGTTTTGGCGGGCAAACCACGAGAGCAGGGCTCCGGCGGTGAACCAGACTGCGATCCCGGCGATAATGACGGCAGCGTTCATTTCAGCACCTCACTGTCAACAGCAGTCTCATTCCATCCCGAGGTTATCCATACCCCCGCAAGAAGAACCGCGCCCGTCAGCAGATTCCAGAAGAGGAACGCACCTCCAAATGACCCGGTATCCTTTAGAAACAGAAATGGAACCGCGATATTTATTACCGAATAGAAAAGAGCGAAGAGCATCCATATCTTTTCCCGTCTCTTCATCTTCAAAATACCTCCTCGGCCCTGGTCGGGAATTTTTTTAGACCTCAAGAAAGCCCTTTTCGAGCAGCGCACTCTCGATGGCATCGAGAGTCTGTTCGTTCGGGGCCTCTACCGTATGTATATGGAAACCGTTTGAAAGGGAGAGAAGAGGCGATTGCCCGGAACTTTTCAGCATGTTAACGAAACGGGCAGCCTCCTCCTTTGATCCCAGGTCAAGGTTCCCTCTTATTTCGCCGTAGACAGGGTGGTCGATCATCACATCCAGGACCCTGCCTCCCGCCGCGATAATTGCATTCAGTTCCTCGGCAATCTGCTCCGGGTCGTGTCTTACGGCAAATGTCCTTCTAAGGTTGTTTCCTCTCAGGACGTATCCTCGCGAGGTTGCCAGAATACTTCTGCCCCTTTCTCGAAGAAGAGCTATGTCCTGCACTATGGCCTGTCTGCTTATGCAGAGCGCCTCGGCAAGATGCAATCCGTTTACCGGTTCTCCGGCATCCTCGAGGATCAGGGCCAGTTGCTTCAGCCGTTCTTCTTTTTCCAATAGAGTTCCTCCTCTGTTCGAAGCATTACTGCTAGTAGCAGATAATAGCAGTAATGCTAAAAAAGACAAGTCCGGGAGGAATATCCGTGCTTTGGGCTGTTGCAAAGGGATCCTGCTGGGTTAACATGTTCTCGGAAGAGTGATCCGGAAGGGGTGTTTCCTTTCAACAGGAGCAGGATAGCGGTTCATGAAGCCGGGCACGCTGTGATGGCGATGATCCTGGGACTCGATATACTGGAATGCGATATTTCCCGCAGCAAATACAGACGCGGACAGTCGGGGAGGTGTGTGGTCATTGATCCTGACCCCATCGGCCTGAAGCGTTTTCTTGTCTCCATGGGAGGAGTTCTGTCCGAACATATCTTCTTTGGCGACGATCGGGGCGGCGGCAGAGACAGATATGATGCCGAACTCTCCCTTTTCCTATATTCTTCAAGGTACAGGCGTGTGGGTTTCGATCCCAGGGCCGAGGGTATCATCAGAGCCATTTCCGAGCACTTCAGGGAACCGATCTGCCGCCAGGTCGTTACAGAGATAGCAGCGATGCTTGAGAGGGAAGGAAGCATCAACAGGAGCGGATTGGCTCCTTTTGAAAAAAGGATAAGGAATTCCCTGGATACTTCCTGGCTGGAGCGGGAAATGGAGTCCTTCATAGAGACTCCTCCGGAAAAAAACTTCAGGGATACCATCAGGGACTGGCTCTTCCGTCTAAAAACAGCGCTGGAAAGGATCCGGGGTTTCTGAAGAATCCCGGAATGATCAATATACAAGGGGAGATGATGTGGCCGTGAAAAAAGCCGGTGAAATGATGGACCTGTCCCCATCTGAGGCAAGAGAAGCGATCCGCCGAAAGGAGTGGACAGGCCCGACCGCGGGAATTGCCAGGGGTTTTGTACAGGCAAATCTGGTGATCCTCCCCGTGGACTGGGCGTTTGACTTTCTTCTCTTCTGCCAGCGGAATCCGAGGCCGTGTCCGGTGCTTGATGTGACAGAGCCGGGAGATCCTGTTCCTCGATTCCTTGCTCCGGAAGCCGATATCAGGACAGACCTCCCGAGGTACAGGGTTTTCAGAAATGGAATTCTGGAGGACGAACCGCTTGATATCGCGAATATCTGGAGGGATGATCTGGTTGGGTTCCTTCTGGGTTGCTCGTTTACTTTTGAGGGAGCTCTTCTTGAAGCCGGTGTTCCCGTAAGGCACATAGAGATGGGAGTAAACGTTCCGATGTATAAAACGAATATCCCGTGCAGGCCCGCTGGAAGGCTCTCAGGGCCAATGGTAGTGAGCATGAGGCCGGTTCAGCCGGACCTCGTTTCAAGGGCCGTAACCACAACGGCTCTCTTTCCCGCAGTTCACGGGGCGCCGGTTCACATAGGCGATCCGGGATCAATAGGCATATCCGATATGACGAGGCCGGATTTCGGAGACCCGGTCGATATTCGTGAGGGGGAGATCCCTCTTTTCTGGGGCTGCGGGGTGACCCCTCAGGCCGCGTTGATGGCTTCGAAGCCGCCGTTCGCCATCACGCATGCGCCGGGACACATGTTCATCGGGGACAGAAAGGATAAAGAGTATTCGGTGTTCTAACGAAAAAATGGACCCTGACCCCCAGCTATTCGGGGTGGGCGAGGTAGGAGTTCCTTGCGGCAACGCGGAGGTCGGTGAGGGACATATCCCTGATCATCTCGAAGACCCTGTTGATCTGCTCTTCGTATCTGTCGATAATGCCGGGGTTTTTCCGCAGAAGGATTTGCCCGTGTTTTCCGATGACCCTCCTGAAACCGGACGGGGTGTTTTCGACCTCAATGTCGTTTTCGAACATCATCTTTTCCAGGAACAACTGCAGTTCGGGGGAGACGGGGCGCTCGCGCTCCAGGCCGAAGGGGAAACCAAGAGGCACTCCCTCCTCCTTTTGAAGAAGGAGAATGGATTTGCGCAGCCTGGCGTAACCCCAAAGGTCCGGATTTTCTCTCTTTTTTGAGACAAGGCTCAAGATAACGACGCGTCTTTCAATGTCGGTCAACATGAGGCCTCCCCAACACAGTAGGATAATGACACTTTATCAAAGTATAAGGAAAAAACAAGGGGGGCGGTCCCCAGCAGGAGAACCGCCCCTCATCCATCAGACCTCCGTGATCTCTTTGGATATGCGGACGCCCCGTTTTTCCATTTCCGAGATGAATCTTTCAACGACCCTTGGCTTGTTCCCTATGGATTCGGGAGCGTGGACCCCTGGCATATTTACGAGTCCCTCTGCGATAAGCCTCGCCATTATCACGCAGGGGAATCCGGTAGTGCGCGCCATGGAGGTATAGCCTGTCTTTTCATCGCGCTCGTCGTACATTTTGTAGCGGTGCAAAGTATTCTTGCCGTTCTTTGTTCCCTTTACTTCTATCTGGAGGAATGTAAACTCCTTCTCCTTCTCTCCGAGCTTCATCCGGGGATAGGCCAGTGCGGCAAAGAGATCCCTTGGGGCGATCTTCTGTCCATTGACGTCTACTGGTTCGTTGGAGAAGATGCCGATCTCGCGAAGAAAAGACAGTCTCTCTGCGGTTCCCGGATAGCGGAGTGTCTTTTCGCAGATGTTCGCCGCCGGAATGGTCGTTATGAGCGATCTGAGGCCGTCGGTGAGGAAGCCTTCCATCTCGGGGAGATCGACTCCCGGGACATCGAAACTGTATTTCCGGTTTTCCGCCAGGGCAGGAAGTTCCAATATCTTTCCGTTCCTCTTGAGGCGGACCGGGCGGACGTACTCCTCGATGCAGTCATCCGGAGAGAAGACGAACTTGTAGTTGAACGGTTCCTCGGGGCTCAATGGCAGCCCGGTGACGTAGATATCCACGCTGTCAACGCTGTCGAGTTCATTCACTGCGCTTCCTATGATCACGTTCGAGAAGCCGGGGCTGACCCCCACGTCCTCCATGAGCGTGACTCCGGCCTTTTTCGCCTCGTCGTTCCAGCGGAAGTAGTCCTCGCCCATGAAGCTGATGTCAGACATACTCCTGCCTGCCTTGATCACTGCACCCATCATCGCGAACCCCAGCGAGCCGGGAACCGCGCCCACGACCAGGTCGTGTTCGATCGCGGCTCTGGTTATGGATTCGGGGCTGGCGAAATCCACGTCCTGCCGGGGAGTGATCATGCCCCCCGATCTGGAGACCAGCCTGTCGAGGGAATCCCTGTTGCCGTCGGCGACTGTGACGGTATAGCCTTCGTCCGAAGCCAGGTCAAGAGCCATGACGGAACCTACGAGTCCTCCGCCCAGTACGAGCACCTTCTTTTTCATTTGCAGACCTCCCGAAAAGGTATGGAATAGCAACATGTATGCAATAATTATGACATTCGCAAGAGGAAAGTCAAATACTGGACAACGGGAGTCAGGAGGCAGGATATCGCAGATCCGCCTACCGGCGGACAGAAGGCAGGATATCGCAGATCCGCCTACCGGCGGACAGAAGACAAGAAAATCAAAAAAAACAAAACCCCTGTAGATATCGTTGCCGTTTTGTTTGTCATCCCGAGCGTAGCCGAGGGATCTGAACCTGATATAGATCCCTCGGCTACGCTCGGGATGACAAGCTTTGGTCTCCAGATGATCTTGCCTTCTTCCTGTTCTTCTGTTTCCTGTTGCTTGTCCGCCGGTAGGCGGATCTGCGATATCCTGCCTCCTGTCACCTTTGTTTTTTGCACCTTACTTCTGTTCCCTGTTTACGTTTCCCGCTCCGGTGTGATATAGTATCCGGGCTGGTTTTTTGCTGGCGTACCATGTGTCTCGACAAATGCAAGAGGAGGTGTCGAAATTGAAACAGACCTTCCAGCCACACAATAGAAGAAGAAAGAGAAGGCTTGGTTTCCTCCAGCGCTCCAGCACTCCGAGCGGCAGGCGTGTTCTCCAGAACAGGAGAAACAAGGGCAGGAAGAAGCTGGCGGTATAATCGCGGGTGCCTTTCCGCTATCCGCGCCAGGACAGGCTTCGCAAGGGCTGGCAGTTTGATCTTGTTTTCCGCACCGGCCGCCGGGAAAATGGCGCGTTGGTGCGGTTGCTGTTTGTTCCATCTCCCGACGGCAAGACCCGTTTCGGCGTGGCCGTCGGAAAACAGCAAGGTTCTTCTCCAGTAAGATCAAGGGGCAAACGCGTGTTGCGCGAGTCATTGAGAAGGCTCCGCCCCTGGGTCAGGGAGGGTTTCTGTATCATCTGCATGTTGCGGAATACGTCCCTTCGCAGGAACGCCAGGGATATCTACGAGGATCTCGCAAAGGTTGCCGCCAGGGCCGGCCTTATGGAGGCAGGATGGCCCGGAGTTGACTGGAACATCGACAGAGGGGGGTCTGCATGAAAGGTATCCCTTCCAGGATAGCCATTTGTCTGATAAGGTTCTATCAGGTTTGCGTCTCCCCCTTTTTTGGGGATAATTGCAGGTTCCACCCTTCATGCTCCCGATACGCGATGGAAAGCATAGAGAGGTTCGGTCTGCCGAGAGGAACGGTCCTCTCATTTTTACGTATTTTGAAATGCGGTCCCTGGAACGGCGGCGGCTATGATCCTGTACCGGACGTATTCCCTCCGTTTTCTGACAGGGTTTTTTATCGAAGAGAATATTCTTCCAAGGGAAGGTGAATCCTTTGAGCGCACTATGGAAAGCGGCGGGCGATTTCCTGCTTTTTATCCTTAACAGCATTTATTCGTTCACTCACTCGTATGGAATAGCCATAATCGTCCTTACGATCCTTATCAAGATCGTGCTGCAACCTCTCTCCCACAAACAGCTTGTCAGCATGCAGAAGATGCAGAAGCTTCAGCCCAGGATGAAGATACTCCAGGAAAAATATGCGGACGACAAAGAGACTCTGAACAAGGAGATAATGAAGCTCTACAAGGAGAACAAGGTCAACCCGGCTGCGGGGTGTCTTCCGCTGCTTGTCCAGCTCCCGATACTGATTCTGCTTTTCCGTGTTCTGATGAACCTGGATCTGGGGGGAGCATCTTTCCTGGGTATAAGCCTGGAGGGCTCCGTGCTTTCCACGCTGGCCAACGCGGTTGGTATTGCGGGTTTAACTCCGGGAATTAAAACGGTCTTTTCGGGCATCATGGCGAATCCTGGCG